>NZ_JAMYBY010000012.1:0-204488 GCF_024126555.1 Pseudomonas sp. VE 267-6A | reverse complement strand
GCCGGCAACGCCGGCTCCTACGCCCTTCGGGCAGACTCCGCCTCTGGCCGCCAGGCCGTAGGAGCGGGCCTTGACCCGCGATCTGGTGCGCAGCACCAGCAAAACCTGCACATGCGGTTCGCCTGACACACCGCGCACTCAGGCGTTGCGACCGCTTCGCGCTCGTTCGCCGGCAACGCCGGCTCCTACGCCCTTCGGGCAGACTCCGCCTCTGGCCGCCAGGCCGTAGGAGCGGGCCTTGACCCGCGATCTGCCGCGCAGCGCCAGCAAAACCTGCGAACGCGCCCTCAAAGCCTCCCCACGCACAACGCTCACGCTTGCAGCGCAACCTTTAGTAAACTCGCCCCAACCGGCAGTACCGGCAAGGCTCTGCAGAACACCTGCAACCTCCCCGCCATCGCACCGCTTTCAAGCATCTACAGGCCCAGCAGAACCATGAACCGCCAAAAGAAGATCAAGCAGATACTCAAGGCCAACGCCAAGAAGGCCAGCGCCAAGCGGGCCCCCAAAAGCAAACCCAAATACATCTGCAAGGCCGACCGACTGAAGCTGGCTGCAGAAGCCGCCGAAACCCCAACCCCCGCCGCCGAAAGCTGAGCCACACCTGTCACGCAGCGCCCGCCTGCTGCGTTATCCACTCGATGAACGCCTGCACCTGCGCCCGCTTCAAGGCCTCTTTGCGCGTTACCAGGTAGTACGCAAATCGCGACGGCCACGGCCTGTCCAGCGCCACCACCAGCCTGCCGTTGTGCAGATCTTCCTGGGCATGGTTGTCCTGCACCAAGGCAATGCCCTGCCCGCTCGCCGCCGCGCGCAGCAGCAACAGGTCTTCATCGTAACTGGCACCGCGCTGGCTACGGCTGTCAGCCTCCACGCCATGCGCTTGCAGCCACAGCGGCCAATCCGCTCGCTCGGTGTCGTGCAGCAGCGGGTAGTTCAGGCAATCCTGCGGGCTGTTGATCGGCGGCCCCTCGGCCAGCAGCCGGGGGCTGGCCACCGGTAGCAGCACCGGCGCCATCAGTGGGATCGACTCCAGCCCCGGGTACTGGCCCAGGCCATGGCGCAGCGCAATGTCGATGCGCTCGCGCTGGAAATCCACCAGCCTTGCCGACGCCTCCACCCGCACTTCGATGTCAGGATGCCGGGTACTGAAGTCACCCAGGCGCGGCACCAGCCAGGTGGACGCGAACGACGGCACGGTGCTGATGGTAAGCGTTTGCTCGTGGGTGAACGATTCAAGTTCGAGCAGCGCGTTCTCGATCTGCCCAAAGCCCCGCGACAACCCGGGGAAAAGACGTGCGCCGGCATCGCTGAGCTGCACCCCATGCCGCCCCCGTAGCAGCAGCGTGACACCCAGGCGGTCTTCCAGCTGGCGGATCTGCTGGCTGATGGCGCCGGGGGTGACGCCCATGTGCTCGGCCGCCGCCTTGAGGCTGCCCAGCCGTGCAGCTTCGGTAAAGGCGCGCAGCGCCAGCAAGGGTAGAACGGCGCCCATGGCGTATTCCTTGGTTTAGAAAATCTAACGTCAAAGCGCAGGACTAATCGTTTTTGTCCCAGGCAATCACTCACTAGCATGGCACCCACACCACGCAACAAGCATTAGTCTGCCTGAGGTATGTGCCCTGTGTCCGATCCTGACCTGATTCTCTACACCGACAGTTCCCCAAACGGCTTCAAGATCACCATCGCCCTGGAAGAAATGGGCTTGCCCTACAGCCTGCGCCATGTGCGCATCGATGAGGGCGAGCACCAGCGGCCCGAGTTTCTTGCGCTCAACCCGCACGGTCGCATTCCGGTGCTGATCGACCGCGCCACCGGCATCACCCTGTTCGAGTCCGCCGCCATCCTGCTGTACCTGGCGGACAAGAGCGGCCAGTTGCTTGGCCACGACGCCCCCGAGCGCTGGGCATGCATCACTTGGTTGATGTTTCACAGCGCCAGCATGGGGCCGTTGCTGGGCCAGCGCGTGCACTTCGAATGCTTCAACACCGTGCCCAACCCTGACGCCATTCAGCGTTACAGGACCCTCACCGAAGCCACCTTCGTCACCCTCGATCAGCACCTGGCAAACCAGCCGTGGCTGGGTGGCGCCACCTATTCGATTGCAGACATCGCCACCTTCGCCTGGCTGCATATCGCGCAGCTGGTGGGCTTCGACTTCAGCCAGCAGCCCTGGTTGAGCCAATGGTACGCGCAGGTAGAGCAGCGCCCTGCGGTGCAACGCGGCATTCGCCTGCCCGCCCCTGCCACCGGCCCATGAACCCCGACACCAAGGAACAGGCATGAACACCATGACCCACCCCACTGCACCCGCCGTCACCTGCGGCGCGAACGCCGAAGCCTTCGCCCACCACCCCGGCTACCGGCGCATGTTCGCCGCCGATCACCTGACACTGGGCATCTTTCTGCCGCTGCGCTTCTACCAGGGCGACATGGCGGTGCTTCACGCCCAGGCGCAGCATGTGAGCGAGATCGAGCGCCTGGGCTTTGCTGCCGTATGGGTGCGCGACGTGCCGTTGTACGACCCGGCCTTCGGCGATGCCGGCCAGGTGTTCGACCCCTTCGTGTACCTGGGCTACCTGGCCGCCCATACCCGGCACATCGCGCTGGTCACCGGCAGCGCCATCTTTACTTTGCGCCACCCCATCGACCTGGCCAAGTCTGCCGCCAGCCTCGATCGCCTGTCGGGCGGCCGGTTGGTGATGGGCATCGCGTCGGGGGACAGGGCCGTGGAGTTCCCGGCCTACGGCCTGGCCCATGACCAGCGCGGTGAGCGCTTTGCCCACAGCGTGGACTACTTTCGGCAATTGCTGGCGCAGGGCCCTGCGACCATCCGCTCGCCGCTGGGCCAGATGAACGGCACGCAGTTGCTGCCACAACCGGTCACCGGGCGCATTCCGCTGATCGTGACGGGGTCGTCGCGTCAATCCCTGCAGTGGCTGGGTGAGCAGGCCGATGGCTGGCTGACCTACCCGGACGCCACCCACACGGCGCAGGGCCCGCTTCGCCTGGCAGAAAAGGTTCGGGCGTGGCGCTCGCAGATCCCCAACGGCGGGTTTCGCCCGCACATGACCAACGAGTGGATCGACCTGGACGAAGACCCCGACTTCCCGCGCACGCCGTTGCAAGGTGGGTATGTGCTCAAGACCGGGCGCAACGGGCTGATCGCGTTGCTTGGCGAATGGAAGGCAGCGGGCGTCAATCATGCGGCGCTGGGCATTCAGATGGCCCGGCGGCCGGTTGGCGAGGTCATTCAGGAATTGGCCGAAGAAGTGTTGCCGCTGTTCCCCACCTTGCAAGGGCCAGCGCCGCTGGCCCAGGGGTGGTAGCACTTATCCGGCGCAGGGGTAGCCCGTTTCGACAGCCGAGGCCACCGCCTCGGCAAAGTCCAGTTCCGGGTTGAGCGCGGCCACCAGGTCGGCGGTCAACGGGGTGTGGTCGTAGAGTTGCTGCACCGCCGCCAATGGCACGGCCTGCTCGTAGTACCACTGGGCAAACTCCACGTAGCCACTGGCCGGTTCGATCAGCAGCGCCAGAAACTCCACCGAGCCATCGTCGAGGTGGTCCGTTGTGACGTTCGGCGCTGCCACCTTCTGCCAGGCCGCGTCGTCAGGGCTTCTCCAGTAGCAGTAGCTCAGCCAGTCCATGCTGAAGGCCGCTTCGTTGAGAAAGGCGGCAAAGGCCGGCGGCACTTGTTGCTGTACGGCCTCGACGAGACGGCTGTCGCCGGCTAACGGGGATTCATGCGCAATCCCCTTTATGGCCGCGCCGAACGGCCCGAAGTGCACAAACCATTCATCGCCCGAGCCATTGCGCATCGACGCCATTTCCTCACCGTCGAACCAGCTCGCGTTGTAGCTGAAATAGCGGTATTCCCATTCGGGGGAGACGATGGCATCGAGCATGGCCAGGGCCTTGGCGCGCTGGCGCAGCGTGGCGATGTCCGGGAGTGTTGCGGGGTCAAGGGGAATCAAGGCGGGCATGAGTGCTTCCGAAGGTCGACGAATTGGGGTGGCGATGGTGATTCAAGCCAGGCTGACAGTACCCGCTTCTCCCGTGCGTGTGTCATATGCGACCAGGGCTTGCCGGGTGGCGTCGGCAGTGCAGACGCGCTCGCCATTCGGGTTCCAGACCGCGGACTGGCCTGCACCGATGAAGTTGTCGGCGGGGCCTACGCAGTTGGCCATGATCACGGTCATGCCATGCTTGCGGGCCATTGCCGGGTAATGGTTGCAGGCCAGGTCCACGCCCTTCTGCGACTTGGCCACGCTGGCCAGGTACACCTGGGCACCTGCTGCGGCGGCCTGGGATGCATGGGCGGGTTGCAAGGATTCATAGCAGATCGCGGGCACCAGAACATGCCCGCCCTGGCGGAACACCTGCTGCTGGGTACCAGGCGTGAAGAATGGCAGTTCGTCGGCGTGCAGAAGCTGCTTGGAATACACCGCACGTGGCAGCCCTGGCTGGAAGGCGATCATGCTGATCTGGGTGCCCTCCCTCCCCTGGGTTGGCGCACCCACGGCGATGAGCAGGGTGTAGCGATCGCTCAAGGCCTGGAACGCATCGAGGCGGCTGTCGGTGGGCGCCATCGCCAGGCCACCGGCCAGTTCGGGTTCGTAGCCGGTCAGCGAAAGTTCGGGGAAGACCACCGCATCGGCTCCCTGGCTTGCGGCGGCGTGGATAGCGTCGATGTGTTGGGCGAGGTTCTTTTCGACATCCCCCGGGGTGGCCGAGATTTGCGCAGCGATCAGCTTCATTCGAGTCTCATGTCCCTTTGTCGACGCGGGCCTATGCTGCACCAACATCGTTACCTTGGAAAGTGTGCGGTGTATCAGGCTGATCGCGTCGCAGGTTCTGCTGGCGCTGCGCGCCAGATCGCGGGGCAAGGCCCGCTCCTACAGGCTGGGCACCTGCAACCCGACCTTCACCCGGTCCAGCGCCACAATGGTCTTGAACCAGGTGACATTGGCGTTCTCGGCAAACAACCGCCGCGCCAACGCCTGGTACTCCTGCATGCTGGCCACGGTCAGCACCAGCACGAAATCCACCTCGCCAGTGACGTAGTAGCACTGCTGCACTTCAGGCACCGCAAAGTGCGCCTTCATGGCCTCCAGCGCATCGAGGCTGGTGCGCTCGGCCATCACCTCCACGATGATGGTGATCGGCCGACCCACCGCAGTAGGGTCGACGACGGCGACATTGGCGGTGATGACGCCCCGCTCCTCCATGCGCTTGATGCGCCGCTGCACCGCCGCCGTGGACAGGTTGACCTGCTCGGCCACCAACCGCAGCGGCACGGTGTTGTCGCGCTGCACCAGGTCAAGAATGGCGCGGTCGAACTTGTCCAGCGGCTCAGCCGCTACATCGTGAATGGCCATGGAAACCCTGCGAGAAATTTTCTCGAAAACTACCAGAAATCCGCGCCCCTTTATCTGACAGCGAGAAATATTATCGAGCCCCAGCCTGCAGCCGCAGCCCTGGTCGGGACTCACACAGGATATTGCTCGCATGCTCGCACTGTTTCATCTGTCGCACGTGCTGCTGGTCACGGCCATGCTGGTGGTGCTGCGCCGCCCACCCGTGCATGCCGCCATCGCCGGTACGCTGCTGGTAATGGTGCTGTGGCTGGTCGGTGCTGCCGATACGTGGCGCCTGGGCAGCCTGGTGGCGGCCGCCCAGGACACTGCAGTGCTGTTTGCCAGCACCGCGTTCGTGATCGTACCGGGGCTGGCCTTCGTGATCTTCATCGAGCGCATGGGCGTGAACCTGGCATTCAGCCAGTGGGTACGCTCGCTCGGGCTCGGGCGCGGCGACCAGGTGGTGTTCATCGTGCTCGGGCTGGCCCCGTTGCTCGAAGCCATGACCGGCTTTGGCGTGTCGTTGATCGCCACCGTGCCGCTGCTGCTCAGCCTGTTCGACCGCCGGGTGGCGCTGCGTATCGCGTTGGCCGGCATGGCGATCATGCCGTGGGGCACGCTGGGCCTGGCATCGGTGATCGGCGCTTCCCTGGCCCATCTGGACGCTGCGGCGCTGGCAGCCACCTCGGCACTGACCAGCGCACCGGTGTTTCTCGCGCTCGGGGCGATGGCACTGTACCTGGCCGAGGTTCGCACCTTGCGCGAATGGACGGTGCTGGGCGCTGGCTGGCTGGTATTCGTGGGGGTGCTCTACAGCAGCAGCCGCGGGTTGGGGCCGGAGGTAGCCGGCGTGGCGGCGGGCCTGGTGAGCGCAGCCGCCGTACTGGCCAACGGGCTGTGGCGCCTGCACAACCACGGCGGCACACGCGGGGCGCGACAATGGCCGCGCCAGGCGTGGCCTTACCTGGTGCTGATCACCAGCATCGTCGCACTCAAGGCGCTGTGGGCCATCACCGGCTGGCAGAACCTGTGGGTCGTCCAGGGCGCGCAGGTCACCTGGAAGCCGCTCGCCTCGCCGGGCGTGGCACTGATCCTGGTGCTGGTGGGCCTGGGGTTTCACCCGCGAAGCGCACCGTCCCTGCCGGGGCCGGGTACCCGCATCGGCACCGCACTGCTGGCCCGGGCGAAGCGGCCCCTGCTGACGATCTTCTTTTTTCTCGCCATGTCGCAGTTGATGGTCAAGGCCGGCTTTCTGGCGGGCCTGATGCAGCTGCTGACCGGCCTGGCACCGGCCGCCGCCTCGTTGCTGGTCGCCCTGCTGGGCGGGTTGTCCGGCTACATGACCGGCTCGAACGTGGGCGGCAATGCGATCTTCATGCCCGCCATCGCCATGCTGCCCGAACACGGCCGCCTGTTGCTCGCGGCGGCGCAGAACAGCGCGGCGGGGCATGCGGCGCTGGGCTCGCTGTCGATCGTGATGCTGATCCTGGGCCTGGCCAGAACCAGCACCAGTGAAGAAGGCGAACTGGTGCGCTTCGGCTTTGCGCTGGTGTGCCTCAACACGGCACTGGTCGCGCTGGCTGCGGTGTTGCTGAGCGTCTGGCTGGGCTAGTCAGGCAACCACCATCACCACCAGCACCACCCCCAGCAGGGCCAGGTAGCACTTCACATGCAGCGCGTCGGGCATGCGCCCGATCCACGGCGCGGCCAGGCGAATGCCGCACCACGAGCCAAGCACCAGCACGGCCAGGGCACGCACGTCGATATAGCCGGCAAACCAGGGCCCCAGCACTTCGGTGCGCCACGCAAGCACGGCGTAGGCGGCAGTACCGGCAATCGCCATCGGCAGCGACAGCGGGTTGGCCGACGCCGTCGCCACGGCCATGCTCGCCCCACGCCTGCGCATCAGCGGCACGCTCATCACGCTGCCACCGACTCCCAGAAAAGCCGCCACGGCGCCCATGCCGACACCGATCACGGCGCTGGCTCGACGGCCCAGCGGGCGCATGCCATCGCTTGTGCTCACGGTAAACCCCGGGCGCAACACGGCATCAAGAATGGTCAGGCCAAGGTAGCCGATGAACAGCCAGCGTATCCACGCCCCTTGCACCTGCGTGGCGGCCCATGCGCCCAGCACTGCACCCAGCGCAACGTAACCCAGCAACGGCCGCACCACAGGCCACTGCAAGGTGCGCGCACGGGCATGGCGCAAGGTCGAAAGGCCTGCGCCGAAGATCATCGCCGCCGTGGAGGTGGCCACGGCGATATGCATCGCGGCCTCGCCGATGGCCGACCCCGGCGCATGGCTCACACTGATAAGGGTGAACAGCAGCGGCACCGCCACAAAGCCGCCACCAAAGCCGAACAGCACAGTCGTCACACCGGCTACCACACCGAACGCACACAGCAGAAACCAGAACATGCATCGCTTCCAACACAAGGGGGAAGCCACACGTTAACGGCCAGACATGTGGCCAGCCCTCGCGAATTGGCCAATAATCCTCGCGTTCCGGCCAAGGTGCTTCACATGCTCAATGTTCCGCTCGCCAGCGTCGACGCCGTCGCCCGCCCGGTGCTCGCCATCGGTACCGACTACCCGCCCGACACACTGCTGCCCACCCATGTGCATCGGCGCGCACAGTTTCTGTATGGCATGAGTGGCCTGATGGAGGTCCAAACCCAGGACGGCAGCTGGGTGATTCCGCCCGGTAGCGGGGTGTGGATACCCGCCGGCAAGCCGCACCAGGTGCTGATGCGCGGGGTGAGCACCCGCAGCCTGTACATAGAGCCAGCGCAGCCGGTGCGTGATACCTCGCAGTGCCAGGCCCTGGTGGTCTCGCCCCTGCTCCACCACCTGTTGCTGGCCACGGCGCACGTACCCGCACTGTATGAAACACACGGTCGCGACGGGCATCTGATTCAGTTGGTACTGCACGAGCTGCGCAGCGCGCCGAGCCTGGCGCTGTTCGCACCCTTGCCAAACGACCCGCGGCTGGCCGAACTATGTCGCAACTTCCTGCGCCAACCCCGCATCGACACCAGCGCCGAGTCCTGGGCAAGTGCCCTGCATTGCAGTGCAAGAACCTTCAGCCGCCTGTTCCGCCAGCAAACCGGGCTTTCATTCGGCACCTGGCGCCAGCAGGCCTGCCTGATGGCTGCCGTCACCCGCCTGGCGGCCGGCGCCTCGGTCACACGGGTCGCGCTGGAGCTGGGCTACGACAGCCCCAGCGCCTTTTCCAGCATGTTCCATCGTCAATTGGGCGCCCCGCCCAGTGTTTACCTGGCCACGCTCGACCAGTGCGGCCCAGGGCACGCGGTGGTCTAACTCAGGTATTCAGGGCCGGCTTTGAGCCCAGGCGCCAGCCCAGGTTCATGCCGGCCGCCGCCAGCAATATGGCCAGCGCCCCGGCTGCCTGCAGCCCGCTGAGGGGGTGATCGAAGGCCAGCCAGTCGACCAGGATGGCCACCGCCGGGTACAGAAACGACAGGGCGCCGATCAGCGCCGTGGGCAGTTTCTGGATGGCGCCGTACAGCAGGGTCGACATCAGCCCGGTATGCACCGCGCCAATGGTCAGCAGGTAGGCCCAGGCCTGGGGCTGCGCGGTCATGTCCGGCACCTGCGCCCAGGGCCAGAGCATGGCCGCGCCCACCAGCAGCTGCACCAGCACGATCAGGTGCGGCGGCACGCCCTGCAGGCGCTTGGCGATGATCGCCGCAATCGCGTATAGCAAGGCCGACGCAAGCGCGAGCATCACACCCATCAGGTAGTTTTCCCCGGCCGCCCCCGTCTTGGCCGTCACAATCAGCAGCATGCCGACAAACGCCAGGCCCAACCAGCCGGCACCACTGGCCGAAATCCGCTCGCCGAACAGCAGCACGCCCAGCCCCACCAGCATGAAGGGTTGCGTGTGGTAGACCACCGTGGCCACCGCGATGGAGGCCTGGCTGTAGGCGCTGAACAGCAGCAGCCAGTTGCAGGCCAGCGCAACGCCACCCAGCAGCATCCACCCCCACTGCGCGCGGGTCGGGCGCAGCGTGCCAAACACCCCCAGCGCCCAGCACGCCAGGGCCATCACGGCGGCGCCGAACAGGCAGCGCCAGAACACCATCGACGAAGGCGACTGGCCCGACTGCACCACGAACCAGCCGACAGTGCCAGAAATGCACATGGCGGTAACCATTTCGAGGGTGCCGCGTGAACGTGCATTCATGGCGCGCGGTGTCCCGTCGAGGCAAAAACAGAAGGCTGTGTCATCGAACAAAATCCATCAAAACGAACAAGTGGGTGCCATAATGTCCGCCGCCCTCTCTCCCAGTCAACTCATAACGAACAAATGACCATTATATCGAACGATGCGCCGATCATGATTCTGGCCCAGGCCATCAGGCGCGAGCGCTTGCAGTCGGGGATGTCCGTCAGCGATCTGGCGCGCCGCGCCGGCGTGGCCAAATCCACGCTATCGCAGCTGGAGTCCGGCCTTGGCAACCCCAGCATCGAGACCCTGTGGGCGCTGGCCACGGCACTGGGCATTCAGGTCACGCGGTTCTTTGAGCAGCCGGCGCAGACGGTCACGGTGATTCGCGCAGGCGAAGGTGCGGCGCTCAAGGCCGACGACGCCGACTACGCGGCGACCCTGCTCGCCGACTGCCCGCCCGGCATACGCCGGGACCTGTACCGCGTGCATGCCCAGCCCGGGCAGCCGCACCATTCCCAGGCGCACCCGGCGGGCACTTTCGAGCATGTATTCGTGTGCCAGGGGGCCGCCAGCGCAGGCCCGGCCAGTGCACCGGTGCTGTTGCATGCCGGCGACTACCTGCGCTACCCGGCCAACCAGCCCCATGTGTTCGAAGCCTTGGAGCCCGATACCGTTGCTGTCATGCTGATCGAGCACAGCTGAAGCAACTGCCTGCCCTATCCCTCAGGACCCCCACCCCATGACCAACCACAGAATCGAGCTGTCAAACGGATGGATCGCCGAGTTTGCCAACCAGGGCGAGTTCCGCATGGATGCCGAAGGCTGGAACCTGGTGCTGCACGGGCCGCAGGGGCAATCCATCCAGTACTTCAACGACCAGATCGTGCTGGTGAACGATGACGACGGCACGCAGGCCAAGGCGTGCCTGCAGCTGTCGGAGGATGGTGTCTACGGTTACCTGAGCACCTCGGTGGGCACCGGCTGGGTGATCGACTTTGCCCGCGGCATGCTTGCCCCGCACCGGGTGGATATTCGTCACTACCACGACGGCTACGACGAGAGCATCGCATTGACCGAGCAGCCGGCCTTCCAGCGTGCACGCCAGTACATTCAGGTGAAGGGGCGATTCGTGTACCTCACCTTCCCGTTCATCCGCGAGGCGGAGTTCCCCAAGGTGTGGGAGCAGTACGTGGCGATCCGTCGGCGCCAGCTGGACGAGTTGTACTTTCGCAATTGAACCCTGCCGCGTGCCGGCGCCCTAGGCACCTGCCACAGCCAGGTTGCCGGGGTCGCCCTCGGCCAACAGCTGCGCCATGCGTTCACGCGCCGCTGCGTTCGGCAACACCCCGGTGGTCATGCCTTCCAGCACGGTTTCGCCCTGCGCGTTGACGATGCTCAACTGCGCCCGCGCATGCCCGCGCTCGTCCTTGTCCACGATCAGCCAGTGGCAGGTGATTGCATCGCCGGCATACACCGGACGCTTGAACTCGAAGCTCATGCTGGTCGCCAGCCAGCCGATCTGCCCGCCGATCTCGGTCACCAGGCTGGCCGTCAGCAGGCCATGGGAAATGATCGACCTGAACCTGCGCAGTTCGGCCGAGGCGGCATCGTAGTGCACGGGGTTGTAGTCCCGCGAAAGCTGCGCAAAGCAGCGGATGTCCTCATCGGTGAAGCATCGGCTCACGCTCAGTTGCGCCCCCACCTCCAGGCCCTGTACGGCCCGTGCTCTCAAGCTCTTCATGGCACTCCCCCTGTTCGATTGCCGCGTACATTCTGCCTACCTGGGTAGCTGCCCGCCCAGCAGCACCAGCGCGATGATGACCATCGCCGCCCCCGACACCCGGCTGACCCACAGCGCCGCCGCAGGCCGCGCGCCCAGCACGGCCTGCGATCCAAAGCCCACCAGCAGGTAGATCACCCCGCAGCTGAGCGCATGCACCAGCCCCAGCGCCACGATCTGCAGCGGTACCGGCCACGGCGCCGTGGCGTCGGTGAACTGTGGCAGCAATGCCAGAAACAGCAGGAACACCTTGGGGTTCAGGCCGCTCACACACAGGCCCTTCACCGCCCAGCGCTGCCACGCACCGGCTACCTGCACCTGGTCCGCCAGGGGCACAGTCGGGTGGCGCAGCATGCCGATGCCCAACCATAGCAGGTACCCGGCCCCGGCCACCGTCAGCACCGACAGCGCAAACGGATGCCCCGCCACCAGCGTGCCCACCCCGGCGGCGACGATCAGTGTCGCGATCAGATGCCCCGACAACAGCCCGGCCACGGCGGGCAATACCACCCGCCCCTTCAGCCCGGCCGATATCGCATAGGCCCAGTCCGCACCCGGCGTGATGATGAACAACATCGACACCGCCCAGAACGCCACGAAAACACTCAGGGTCATGGCGCTACCCACGCCAGGGGTTGATCCACGGTTGGCTGCATCGTCCTGCTCCACAAGCAAATTGATTCAGGGAACAATAATGAAATCTTGCTAGAATTTTCTTTCGAAGATAATCGCGACATAGGCCAATAGGGGAAGATCCTTCCAGATGGACCGCATCGACCGGAACATTCTTGCCGAACTGCAAAAAGACGGGCGCCTTTCAATCACCGAACTGGCCGAGCGGGTGGGGTTGAGCCTCTCCCCCTGCCACCGGCGGGTGCGTGCCCTGGAAGAATCGGGGGTGCTGCTGGGCTATCGGGCGAAACTGGACCCCATTGCCCTGGGCCTGACCTTTTCCGCCATGGTCTTCGTCACCCTTCGCGAGGGCGATCGCACGGCGGTCGAGGCGTTCGAGAACGCGCTGGTGACGTTGCCACAGGTGGTGGATGCGCAGCGCCTGTTCGGCGAGCCGGACTACCTGCTGCACGTGATCACCCAGGACCTGCCGGCCTTCCAGCGGCTCTATGATGAAAGCCTGTCGTCGCTGCCCAACGTGCAGCGGCTCACCTCCACCCTGGTGATGAAGCGCGTGGTGCAGGACCGGCCCTTGCCGTTGTAACCTCGCCGCCCGCCTTCAGCCTCATTCAGGAGCACCACTATCCACCGCGCACCCAACGAACCCTGGCAAGGCGACCTGTGGCTGGCCACCGACTACTGCCTGGTGGCCGGGCAGGTCGGGCAAACCCAGGCCCACGCCCACTATGCCCACCAGGTACTGATCGCCTGCGCTGCCCCGGTGCAGGCGTCGATCCAGGGCCAGGTCGAGTGCGGGCCGCTGCTGCTCATTGCCTCCGGGCAGCCGCATGCGATTCTCAGCGAGCAACCGGCGATCACGCTGTTTGCCGAGCCATTGGCTTTCGAACTGCCGGTGCTGCGCCAGCTCTGCGAAGACGCCGGCGCAGACCTGGAGGGCCTGAACCAACGCTTGCGCGCCCTGCCCCGGCGCCCTTTGCATCCGCGCCTAGCCACCGCCTTGCAACGGGTACGTGCACTGGATGAAAACACCCTGCCCGCCGCGCAGCTGGCCAGTGAGGCGGCGCTGTCGCTCAGCCAGCTGGAGCGCCTGTTCAGCGGTCAACTGGGGCTGTCGGTGCGCCGCCTGGTGTTGTGGCAACGCCTGCGCGTGGCCTTGCAGCTGGCACTGGGCAGTAGCAGCCTGACCGAGGCAGCCACCTGCGCAGGCTTTGCCGACTCGGCCCACCTGTCACGCAGCGTGCGCCAGCAGTTCGGCATCCGTGCCGACCGTACCCTGCGCCACCTGCGCCTAAGGCTGCTGGACTAGCGCACGGCTCAGGGCATCGGGCAGTACGGCAGGTGGATGCTCGGGCTGGTCGCGGCGAAAGGGTTGGCGCAACTGCGCGCCGTAGCCCACCGGGTAGTCCGGAAAGTCGCCGATACCCAGGTCGTCGTCCGCCAGGTGATAGTGCGGCAGGTGCAAGGCGGTACCCAGCAGGCGGTCCCAAACGCTGAAGAACAGCGCGAAGTTCACATCCCCCGTGGTGCCGTACTTGAGGTGATGCAGCCGGTGCACCGGCGCCCAGGCAAATACATGGCGCAGCCAGCCGATGCGCATGTCGACGTTGCTGTGCTGCAACAGCAGCTGGATGGATATGCTGAACGCCAGCAAGGCCGCCACATCCAGCGGCAACCCGCACAGCAGCAAGGGCAAGGTGCCGCCCAGCGCTTCGAGCATCTGGTGCAGCGGGTGCTTCATCAGCCCATTGAAGCCGTACATTCGGGTCACGCTGTGATGCACGGCGTGCAGGCGCCACAGCAACGGCAGGCGGTGGCTGGCGTAATGCACCAGGGTGATGCCCAGGTCTGCCACCGGCAACGCCAGCAACAGTTGCAGCGCCAGCGGCCAGTCACTCGGCCACAGGCCGGTATCGGGCAGCACCAGGGCAATCAGGGGGATGGCGGCAATGCCGGCCACGTTGAGCGCCTCGTTCACCCCCGCGTGAATCACGTCCCGGGTGCCATCGCCCTGGCTCACATTCCAACGCTCGCGATAGGGCCACAGCCGCTCGCACAGCAGCGACACGCCAATCGCCAGCAACAGCAGAACCGGCAACCAGCCAAGGCTTGCGCCCTCGTCCAGCAGCCACACGGCCGAGCCGACGAATCCAAGGAAAAATACAGGGGCGTACAGGGTTCGCATCGTGAAACTCCAGGCAGGTCAGAGCCTGGAGTTTCGTGTAGCCGCAGCCTGCTCCGCTTGAACAAACGGCGCATCTTCAGCCTGGGGGGAAAGGCCGGTCAGCCCTGGCAGAAGCGAATGCGATTGCCGAACGGGTCGTACACCTCAAGCACCTTGCCCCAGCCCTGCTCGACGATGTCCGGGCGGCCATAGCCGTAGCGCTTGGCAAGCAGCTCGTCGCGCAATTGCTCGATGTTGTGCATGGGGATGAACACCGTCGAGCCAGGGCTCGCGTCGCCGTGGTGCTCGGACAGGTGCAGTTGCAGCCCATTGCGCACGATGCCCAGGTACAACGGCAGATCGGCTTCGAAGCGGTGCTCGAACTCCACGCTGAAGCCCAGGAAGTCGAGGTAGAACTCGCGCGCCTTGGCTTCGTCGAACATGCGCAGGATGGGGATAGGCTTGTCGAAGCACACTTCGCTTGCAGAGGTGGCGGGGGCAAGCAGGGCCGAGGCGGTGTTCCAGTCCTTGTGGCCCAGCTGCTGCGCCACCAGCTCCAGTGCACCGGAGTGGGTCAGCAGCGGGTTCTGCGCCTGCAGGGCGGTACGCAGACGCTTGGCCATCTGTTTGGCCTGTTCGATCGAGATCATCATGTGCTCCTGGTGCCGAGGCAGTGTGGGGCTCGCGTTGCCAGGCCTCGACGTTCAAGAGAATGATCGCGTCAGGGGTAACTGCAATGCTTTCACCTTTCCCAACGGGAGCGAGCGGCGGGCAGCATCGGCCCGCGCCGATCATACACAGCCAGGGTGGCATATGGAAAGGCGGCCCTCAGCGCGTTGGCGAATCCCCGCGCCCGATGCGCTTGCCGCCCTGCTGCCCCACCTCCTGCGCCTGGCCGTCGCGCTGCTTGCCCTGGCGCGCCTGGCCCACCAGCCGCGCGATCAGCGGGCCTTCGGGCAGATGACGCCAGAAGCGCCCCGGCATGTGCTGGCGCATGGCATCGGGGTTGACCCGTGCCGGGTTGAAGGTGTGCCGGTAATAGGTGCGCCACAGCTCGGCGCCAGGGTCGTCGGCGTGGCAGGCCCACTGGCGCCATTGCTCGGGGCAGTGCCGTCGGTAGTCCAGGGTGCTGCCATCGAAACGGATGCCATCGCGTGGCGTGGCGATCAGCCAGCGCTGGCGGCCCAGCCGGTCGGCAAAGTGGCCGCTGGCGCTTTGCAGAATGTCGTGGGCCGGTTCATGGAAGGCCACCAGGTCCAGTTGCAGTTGCTCGGCCAGTGCCGCCGGCAATGGCACGAAGCGCACGAAGGCATGCAGGTGATGGGCCTCGCGGCTGACCTGCTTGATGCGCCGCTGCAGCTCGCTGCCCAGCCGGTCGCCCGCCAGCATGGCGGTGCGGTCGCCATGGGCCACGCGCCACAGCACTTCATACAGCAGGTTCCAGCGCTGCTCGCCACGGTAGCGGGCGGCCTGCTCAAGTTGATCCAGCAAGGCGGCCGGCACCCGTGTGCGAAACGGCCCGGGGCCCTGCGGCAACACCGCCGGCACCGCCAGCAGATCGTGCACCGGGCCGTGGGCCCACACCACCTCGGTGGGGTCGATGCCGTGGCCCAGCAGCACGCGGGCCTGGTCGCGCCAGGTGTCGAAGTGCTCGTCGCAGTCCAGCGCGATCATCCCCACAACCCCATCTGCACCGGTGCCTGCGGCTCGCGCAGGCGTTCGCGCAGCAGGCCGCTGCGGGTTTCCGACTGGGGCGGGCGGTAGTCGCTGGTGACGATGAACGGGCGCGCCTTGTCCAGCACGCAGCGCAGCTGGATCAGGTCGTCATAGCGAATGCGCCGTTCACGGCGCAGCGCCACCAGGCGTTGCACGCTGCGCAGCCCGATGCCGGGAATGCGCGCCAGCAGCGCCGGCTCGGCGCGGTTCACATCCAGCGGAAACACCTCGCGGTTGGCCAGGGCCCAGGCCAGCTTGGGGTCGATGTCCAGCGCCAGGTTGCCCGCGCCGCCCAGCAGTTCGCCGGCCTTGTAGCCATAGCCGCGCATGAGAAAGTCCGCCTGGTACAGGCGGTGCTCGCGCAGCAGCGGCGGCGCGGCCAGGGGTACGCTGGTGGGGCTGTCGGGGATCGGGCTGAACGCCGAGTAGTACACACGCCGCAGGCCATAGCCGTGGTACAGCGATTCGGCATTGCCCAGGATGGTGTGGTCGTCGGTGGCATCGGCGCCCACGATCATCTGGGTGCTCTGCCCGGCAGGGGTGAAGCGCGGTGCGTTGACTTCACCGGCCACCGCCTGCTGGCCGTGGTGGATGGTGCCCATGGCCTGGCGAATGGTACGCACCTGCTTCTCCGGCGCCAGGCGCTGCAGGCTGGCTTCGGTGGGCAGCTCGATGTTCACGCTGAGGCGGTCGGCCAGCCGCCCGGCCTGCTCGATCAGCAGCGGGTCGGCGTCGGGGATGGTCTTGAGGTGGATATAGCCGCGAAAGTTGTGCTCTTCGCGCAGCAGCTGCGCCACGCGAATCAACTGTTCCATGGTGTAGTCGGCGGAGCGGATGATGCCCGAGCTGAGGAACAGCCCGCTGATGCAGTTGCGCCGGTAGAAATCCAGGGTCAGGCGCACCACCTCCTCAGGCGTGAAGCGTGCCCGCGGCACGTTGCTGGAGCGGCGGTTGACGCAGTACTGGCAGTCGTACAGGCAGAAGTTGGTCAGCAGCACCTTGAGTAGAGACACGCAGCGCCCGTCGGGGGTGTAGCTGTGGCAGATGCCCATGCCATCGGTGGCGCCCAGGCCGTCGCGACCGCGCGAGCTGCGCTTGGGGGCGCCGCTGCTGGCGCACGAGGCGTCGTACTTGGCGGCATCGGCCAGGATGCCGAGCTTGGCGATGAGCTGCATGGGGTCCACCTCGATACTGATTATCCATACAGTATTCGCAGATCGCCACGCATGCAAGCGCAGCCTGTCGACCGGGCCGCTGCGGCCTTCATGAAAAAATCTTCATGAACGCTGCGCCCCGCTAACCGGGGAACCTCGGCGCACCCTCGCCCGCCTGCGGACAACCGGCCTTGAGGCACCGCAGCAGCTTGCGTAGGATCGCCGTTCATTCACGCCATCGCGCCCGTTCACTGCCTGCTCCCAGGCCGGTGGTGTATCCGTTTTCCGCAAGAGCCTGCACATGCCCCAGCCTATCCCCCTCAAGGACCACGAGAAAGAAACGCACCTGGTCAACCGCAGGCTGATCGCGTGTGCGCTGCTGGTACTGGTGCTGGTGGCGGTGCTGGTGGGGCGGCTGTACGTGCTACAGGTGGTGCAGCACGACTACCATGCCGCCGTGTCGCAGAACAACCGCGTGCACGTGCTGCCCATCGCCCCCGAGCGCGGGCTGATCTACGACCGCAACGGCGAGGTGCTGGCCGACAACAAGCCCAGCTTCAACCTCACCATGACCCGCGAGCGTGCTGGCGACACGCCCAGGGTGCTCGACAGCCTGGTGCAGATCCTGGGCCTGGGCGAGGAGGACCGCCAGGGCTTCGAGAAGGACCTGCGCCGTGGCCGCAAGCCGTTCGAGCCGGTGACGCTGATGTTCGGCCTGAGCGAAGAGCAGATCGCCCTGATCGCGGTCAACCAGTTCCGTCTGCCGGGGCTGGACGTGGAGCCGCAGTTCATTCGTGAATACCCCATGGGCGCGCACTTTGCCCACTCGGTGGGCTACGTGGGGCGCATCAACGAGAAAGAAGCCAAGACCCTCGATGCCACCGAGTACCGTGGCACCCAGTCCATCGGCAAGACCGGCATCGAGCACTTCTACGAGGCCCAGCTGCACGGCCAGGTGGGCTACGAAGAGGTCGAGACCAACGCCCAGGGCCGCATCATGCGCGTGCTGCGCCACCACGATCCGGTGCCCGGCAAGAACATCACCCTGAGCCTGGACGCGCACCTGCAGCTGGCCGCCGAAAAGGCCCTGGGCGATCGCCGTGGTTCGGTGGTCGCGCTGGACCCGGCCACCGGCGAGGTGCTGGCGATGGTCAGCAACCCCAGCTTCGACCCCAACCTGTTCGTCAAGGGCATCAGCTTCAGGCAGTACGCCGAGCTGCGCGATTCCATCGACCGGCCACTGTTCAACCGCGTGCTGCGCGGCCTGTACGCCCCGGGCTCGACGATCAAGCCCGAGGTGGCCATCGCCGGCCTCGACAGCGGCGTGATCACCCCGGCCAGCCGGGTGTTCGACCCCGGCTACTACGAGCTGCCCAACTACGACCACAAGTACCGCAACTGGAACCGCAGCGGCGACGGCTGGGTGGACATGTACAGCGCCATCATGCGTTCCAACGACACCTACTTCTACGACCTGGCGCACAAGCTGGGGGTCGAGCGCCTGCACGACTACATGAGCGAATTCGGCCTGGGCCAGAAGGTCTCGCTGGACATGTTCGAAGAGTCACCCGGCCTGATGCCCTCACCCGCCTGGAAGCGCGCCAACCGGCGCCAGGCCTGGTACCCCGGCGAAACCCTGATCCTGGGCATCGGCCAGGGCTACATGCAGGTCACCCCGCTGCAACTGGCGCAGGCTACCAGCCTGCTGGCCAGCAAGGGCGTGTGGCACCGCCCGCACCTGGCCATGAGCATCGGCGACGAGCCGCCGGTAGACCCCAACCCCATGCCCGACATCGTGCTGCATGACCGCCACGCCTGGGACCAGGTCAACCAGGGCATGCAGATGGTCATGCACGCCCCGCGCGGCATCGCCCGCGCCGCCGCTGCCGGGGCGCAGTACCGCATCGCCGGCAAGAGCGGCACTGCGCAGGTGGTAGCGATCAAGCAGGGGGAACGCTACAACCGCGACAAGACCCTGGAGCGCCACCGCGACAACGCGTTGTTCGTGGGCTTTGCCCCCGCCGACCACCCGAGCATCGCCATCGCGGTGATGATCGAGAACGGCGAGGCCGGTGGGCGCGTGGCCGGGCCGGTGGTCCGGGAAATCATGGACGCCTACCTGCTGGACGAACAAGGCCACCTCAAGCCCCAGTATGCGGGCAACGCAGCCGCCGCCGCGGTGCCCCATACCTGAAAGCGCAGCGCCCTGATCGTGTCGACAGCATCTGATTGCATTTGCAATCAGATTGCAGTATCCCTTGCGCTTCTGCCAAGGACCGATCATGGAGCTGCCCCGTGGATTCACTGCCTGCCATCCCCCCTGCCCGACTGGCCGCCCACGCCTGCATTCGCAGCATCGAGGCCGGCCTGCCGTCGACCGGCGCAGCGTCGCACTCGCCACTTTTGCAGATTTTGCAGACCGTGCACCGCATCGAGCACGACCCGGCCGTGGCGGGCAACCTGTGGGTGATCAATGATCGCGCCGACAGCGCGAGCGAGGTGGTCAGCCCCTGGGGCATCTGGTTTCGCCAGCAGGCGCCCAGCCGCGAACGCCCGCTGATCTACCTCACCCAGTCGCCGAGCTCGGCCCGCGTGTCGATGCTGGCCGAGCAGATCGGCCACCGCGGCATCGTGTTCAACGACCTGGAATCGGCCGCCTCGCGCTGGCCCAAGGGCGCGCACCCGTGGCTGCCGTTGTGGCTGTCGGCCAACGCCCAGTGCCGCCCGTACGACCCCGCCAGCGCTGCCGAGGCCCAGGCCATCCTGCTGGCGGCGCTGGACGAGCTGTACGTACAGGGGCGCCACTGCTTCTACTACATGACCCTGCACGATCAGCCGCCGGCAGCCGATGAACCGGCACACGACGATTGCAGCGATGCATTCCTGGGCATGTACCCGTTGCAGCCCACCAGCGCTGCCCGCCCCCAGGTACGCCTGCTGGGCGCCGGCGCCATGCTCCGGGAGGTACGCGCCGCCGCGGTGCTGCTCGACACGCACTGGGGCATCGCCAGCCAGTTGTGGAGTTGCCCCAGCTACACGCGCCTGGCCCGTGACAGCGACGATGCCGCACGCTGGAACCGCCTGCACCCCGAGGCCGCGCCACGCAAGAGCTACCTGCAGTACTGCCTGATGTCGGCCAGCACGCCGGTGATCGCCGTGACCGGCTATGCCCAGCACATCGCCGACCAGCTTGCCCCGCATGTCACGGCGCCCTTCACCGCACTGGGCGCCGACAGCCTGGCGCCGGGCAACTGCCTGGATCGGCGCTGGATAACCTTCAGCGCGTTGCAGGCACTGGCCGGCCAGGGCCTGTTCGACACCCAGGCGCTACCCGCCGCACAGGCCCGGCTGGGCCTAGGCGAATGACGCCCGGGCCTTGAAGCTCGACTGTTCCAGCGCCTGGGCGAACAGCGCCTGTTGCTCGGGCGTGAACTGGCTCAGAAACAGCTCGTCCACTGCCTGCTTGTACACCGCCCACATGCGCTTGCGCAGCGCCTTGCCGCTGTCGGTGATGCACGCCAGGGCGCCGCGCCCGTCGCCCGCGACCTTCTTGCGCAACACATGCCCTTCGGCCTCCAGACGGTCGACCAGTCGGGTCAGGTTGTAACGCTCGATGGCCATCACATCGGCCAGCTCGTGCATGCGCCGGCAGCCATCTGGGCCGCTCTCGATGCCCCACAGCGCGTCATACCAGGCGTACACGGGCAGGCCTTGGTCGGCCAGGCGGCGTTCGATTTCGCGAATCAGGTTGCGGTGGGCGCGAATGAAGCTGAACCAGAGATCAGCGGTGGGTGCAGCCATGAGGGTTCCTCGGATCAAAGTTATTGCATTTGCAATCATACGGGGCGCATGCCTAGAATCAATTGCAAATGCAACTACTACCCGGCAGGCCTGCCGGCACTGCCCGCCACAACCCCGCATGAGGATTACCGATGCAACAGCAGCCCACTCTGTTGAACGACCCAGATCCCGAGCAGACCCAGGAATGGCTTGAGTCCCTGGCCACCGTTGTCGAGGTGGAGGGGCGCTCGCGTGCGCACTTCCTGATCGACCAGATGCTGGACCTGGACGTGTCGCTGCACGGCGACTTTCGTGGCCGCGTCAACACCCCCTACGTCAACACCATCGGCCCCGAGCGCGAACTGCCCTACCCCGGCGACCTGGCCACCGAGCAGCGCCTGAATGCCTATATCCGCTGGAACGCACTGGCCATGGTGCTGCGCGCCGGCAAGCATTCGGGGGTGGGCGGGCATATCGCCACCTACGCCTCGGCGGCGGTGCTGTATGACGTGGGCTTCGATCATTTCTTTCGCGGGCGCACCGCGCAGTTTGCCGGCGACATGGTGTACATCCAGGGCCACTCGGCGCCGGGTATCTATGGCCGGGCCTACCTCGAAGGGCGCCTGAGCGAAGCGCAGCTGGACAACTTTCGCCGCGAGACCGACCGCGATGGCGTGTCGTCCTACCCGCACCCGCGGCTGATGCCCGAGTTCTGGCAGTTTCCCACCGTGTCCATGGGCCTGGGGCCGATCACCGCGGCCTACCAGGCGCGCTTCATGCGCTACATCGAAGACCGCGACCTCACCCCACGCCAGGGCCGCAAGGTGTGGGCGTTTCTCGGTGACGGCGAAATGGATCAGCCCGAGTCGCTGGCGGCCATCTCGCTGGCCGGGCGCGAAAAACTCGACAACCTGATCTTCGTGGTCAACTGCAACCTGCAGCGCCTGGACGGCCCGGTACGTGGCAACGCCAAGGTGATCCAGGAATTCGAGAGCCTGTACCGTGCTGCCGGCTGGAACGTGATCAAGGTGGTGTGGGGCAGCGGCTGGGATGCGCTGCTGGCCAGGGACAGCAGCGGCATCCTGCGCCAGCGCATGATGGAGTGCGTGGACGGCGAGTATCAGACCTACAAGTCGCAGAACGGCGCCTACGTGCGCGAGCACTTCTTCGGCAAGTACCCGGAACTGCTGGCGATGGTCAGCGACCTGAGCGATGACGACATCTGGAAGCTGGCTCGCGGCGGGCACGACCCGGTCAAGGTGTACAACGCCTACGCGGCGGCCGTGCGTCACACGGGGCGGCCAACGGTGATCCTGGCCAAGACCGTCAAGGGCTTCGGCATGGGCGAAGCCGGCGAAGGCCAGAACATCAACCACCAGTTGAAGAAGATGGGCGACGAGGCGGTCAAGGCCTTCCGCGACCGCTTCGGCCTGGACCTGAGTGATGAGCGCCTCGGCGAGATCCCCTACCTCAAGCCCGCCCCCGACAGCGCCGATGCGCGCTACCTGCAGGTGGCCCGTGATCGCCTGGGCGGGCATGTGCCGGCGCGCCAGGCCAGGGTCGAGCCGTTGCAGGTACCGGCCCTGGAGGCCTTCGACAGCCAGCTCAAGGGCACCGGTGACCGTGCCATCTCCACCACCATGGCGTTCGTGCGCATTCTCGGCACCCTGCTCAAGGACCCGCAGGTCGGCCGCCTCGTCGTACCGATCGTGCCCGACGAATCACGCACCTTCGGCATGGAGGGGCTGTTCCGCCAGATCGGCATCCACTCCCATGTGGGCCAGCTGTACACGCCGCAGGATGCCGGCACGCTCAGCTACTACAAGGAGAGCACCGACGGCCAGATCATGCAGGAAGGGCTCAACGAGTCCGGCGCCACCTCGTCGTGGATTGCCGCCAGCACCGCCTACGCCAACCATGGCGTGATGACCCTGCCGTTCTATATCTTCTATTCGATGTTCGGCTTCCAGCGAGTGGGCGACCTGCTGTGGGCGGCGGGCGATGCGCGCGCACGGGGGTTTCTGCTGGGCGCCACCAGCGGGCGCACCACGCTCATGGGCGAAGGCTTGCAGCATGACGACGGGCACAGCCACGTGATGTCGGCCACCGTGCCGTGCTGCGTCTCCTACGACCCCACCTATGCCTACGAACTGGCGGTAATCATCCAGGACGGCATGCGCCGCATGTATGCCGAGCAGGAGGACGTGTACTACTACATCACCGTGCTCAACGAGAACTACGTCCACCCGGCCATGCCCGAAGGCGCCGAGCAAGGCATTCTCAAGGGGCTGTACCGCCTGCCGGTGGAAAAACCGCCGCAGGGCGAGCGGCATGTGCAGTTGATGGGCAGCGGTTCGATTCTGAATGAGGTGCTGGCGGCGGCGGATATTCTGCAGCGCGATTTCGGCGTCAGCAGCGAGGTTTGGAGCGCCACCAGCCTGACCGAGGTGCGGCGCGAGGCGCAGGCGGTGGAGCGCTGGAACCTGCTGCACCCGCTGCAGGCGCCGAAGACGCCATACATCGAAACGCTGCTGCAGGGGCATGCGGGGCCGGTGGTGGTGGCCACGGACTACATGAAGATCCATGCCGACCAGATCCGGCCGTGGGTGACCGGGAGGCGTTTCGTGGCCTTGGGCACCGACGGCTTCGGCCAGTCGGACACACGCGAGGCGCTGCGCCGGCATTTCGAGGTGGACCGCCAGTTCATCGTGCTGGCGGCGCTGAATGCGCTGGCGGCGGACGGGGTGATCGAGCGCGAGGTGGTGGCCGGGGCGATCGAAGCGCTGGGCATCGACCCTGGCAAGGTTGATCCGGCTTCAGTCTGATAGATCGCGGCGTACCCATCGCGGGTCAAGCCCGCTCCCACAAAGACCATGAAGATCCCTGTGGGAGCGGGCTTGACCCGCGATGGGCTCACCTTGCCTGCGGCGCCTTACTGCCCCGCCCCCAGCTCATCCTGGGTCAGTATCGCCTTGGCCAGGTCTTCGTCACTGGCCTGCAACCCCGGGTTCTGCTGACGGATACGCTGCAGCATCGACTCCAGGTACACACCGCGAATTTCGCCGCCGCTGGCGATGAACGTCGAAGCATCATCGCGCGCCGGAATCACCAGCTTGTCGTCCTTGAAGGTCGAGTACAACGAGGCGGAAACCCCGGCGGAGGTGGCGACATCGCGACCATCCACACGGGCCAGGGCCGTGCCCAAAGGCAGGCAGAGCACAAGGGAAGAAACCAGCAGTAAACGGCGCATGACGATGCCTCCGTGATGGGGGGGGAACCTACATTCATTAGGATAGGCCCCCCAGGCCAAGAGTTCCCGCCAATATCCCTACCCGCCCACCGAAGCCCGCCATGCTGGCTATATTGAAACCCTGGTCCCCATTCCCGAGCGTGACGAGAGGTGAACATGTACACCATTGGCTATGCAGCGCAGCACCGCGAAGCACCGCTGGCACCCTTCAAGTTCGAACGCCGCGCCCTGCGCCCCAACGACGTGGCGATGCAGATCCTGTACTGCGGCGTATGCCACTCCGACCTGCACCAGGCCCGCGACGACTGGGGTTTCAGCCGCTACCCGATCGTGCCAGGCCACGAGATCGTCGGGCGCGTGACCGAGGTGGGCAGCCAGGTCACCCGCTACAAGGTCGGTGACGCCGTGGCGGTGGGCTGCATGGTCGACTCCTGCCAGCAGTGCGACCAGTGCCGCAAGGGCGAGGAACAGCTGTGCCGCGAGAACAACACGCAAACCTACAACAGCCTGGACCGCATCACCCGCGAACCCACCTACGGCGGCTATTCCAAGCACCTTGTAGTGCGCGAGGAGTTCGTGCTGCGCGTGCCCGACGGCCTGGACCTGGCCAAGGCCGCGCCGCTGCTGTGCGCCGGCATCACCACCTACTCGCCGCTGCGCACCTGGAATGCCGGGCCCGGCAGCCGCGTCGCGGTCATCGGCCTGGGCGGGCTGGGGCACATGGCCGTGAAGCTGGCGGCGGGCCTGGGTGCCGACGTCACGGTGCTCAGCCGCACCCCCGACAAACTCGATGATGCGCGGGCGCTGGGCGCCGACAAGCTGCTGGTGTCGTCCGACGCCAAGGCCATGGCCGCCGCGCGCTCCAGCTTCGACCTGATCATCGACACGGTGCCGGTGCGCCATGACGTGTCGCCCTACATGTCGCTGCTGGACGTGGACGGCACCCTGGTGATCGTCGGCCAGGTGGGGCCGATCGACGAACAACTGACCGTGCCGTTCATCCTCGGCCGGCGGCGCCTGGCCGGCTCGCCGATTGGCGGGATTGCGCAAACCCAGGAGATGCTCGACTTCTGCGCGAAGAAGAACATTCTGCCGGAGTGTGAAATGATCCGCATGGACCAGATCAACGAGGCGTTCGAACGCATGCAGCGCTCCGATGTGCGCTACCGCTTCGTGATCGACATGGCCTCGCTCGACGACACCACCGGCGCCTGACGCGCCTCACTCCCCTACCGAACCACAAGGGCCTCCCATGCTGCAGATACTCGGCAAAGCTTCCTCCATCAATGTACGCAAGGTGCTATGGGCCTGCACCGAGCTGGGTATCGCCTTCGAGCGCGAGGACTGGGGCTCGGGCTTCAGGTCCACCTTCAGCCCGCAGTTCCTGGCCCTGAACCCCAACGCCATGGTGCCGGTGATCAAGGACGGCGACTTCGTGCTGTGGGAGTCCAACAGCATCCTGCGCTACCTGGCCAACCAGTACCACGGGCAGCACCTCTACCCCGCCGAGCCCCGGGTGCGCGCACGGGTGGACCAGTGGATGGACTGGCAGGCCACCGACCTCAACAAGTCCTGGACCTACCCCTTCCTGTCGCTGGTGCGCCATTCCCCCGACCATCAGGACCCCGAGGCACTGGCGGCGGCATGCAGGCAGTGGACCACCAACCTGCAGATCCTCGACCGCCAGCTCGAATCGACCGGCGCCTACGTCAGTGGCCAGGACTTTTCACTGGCGGACATCGCCATCGGCCTGTCGGTCAATCGCTGGTTCGAAACCCCGCTGGAGCATCCGGATTTTGCAGCGGTTCGGGCATACTACGAGCGTCTGACCGAACGCGAAGGGTTTGTCATCCATGGAAGAAACGGTACCCCGTAACGCCACCGCCACCACCGAAACCTCGGTGCGCCGCCGCTCGCTGCTGGCCGGCTGCAGCGCCCACGCGGTGCACGACGGACTCACCGACGTGATCTACGTGCTGCTGCCGCTGTGGCAGGCGCAGTTCGGCCTCAGCCTGGCCCAGGTGGGCCTGTTGCGCGGGGCCTATTCCGGGATGATGGCCGGCTTTCAGCTGCTGGCCAGCCGCGCGGCCCGGCGCTTTGGCCGCGAGCGCCTGCTGGTGGGCGGCACGCTGCTGGCCGGCGTGGCCTACCTGGTCGCCGGCCAGGCCACCGGCCTGGGTGTGCTGCTGGTGGCGCTGATGCTGGGCGGGCTGGGCGCCAGTACCCAGCACCCGCTGGCCTCCTCGATGATCACCGACAGCCACGCGGCGGGCGGCGGGGTCAAGCAGGCGCTGTCGCACTACAACTTCGCGGGCGATATCGGCAAGGCGGTCATTCCGGGCCTGATGGGCGTGCTGCTGGTGGCCGTCAGCTGGCGTACCGGTGCAACGCTGCTGGGCGTGCTGGGTGTGGCTGCGGCGGTGTTGCTGTGGTGGCTGATCCCCTCCCGGGCCCAGGCCCTGGCGGCGGGCGGCAAGGCGCCGAAGCTGGCCACCGGAAACGGCTCGCCGGGCGGCCTGCGTGCCCTGCTGATGCTGGGCATGCTCGACAGCGCGGTGCGCATGGGGTTTCTGACCTTCCTGCCGTTTCTGCTCAGGCTCAAGGGCGCCGGCACCGCCGGTATCGGCCTGGCGCTGACGCTGCTGTTCGTGGGCGGGGCCTTCGGCAAGCTGCTGTGCGGCTACCTGGGCGCACGCATCGGCCTGCTGAAAACTGTCTCGCTCACCGAAGCGGGGACTGCACTGTTGATCGTGCTGGCGGTGGTGCTGCCGTATTCGGCCACGCTGGTGATGCTGCCGTTGCTGGGCCTGGCGCTGAACGGCACCTCGTCGGTGCTGTATGGCGTGGTGCCGGAGCTGGCGGCTGCCGGCAAGCACGAGCAGGCCTTCGCGCTGTTCTACACCGGCACCATCGGTGGCGGCGCGCTGGCACCGGTGGTGTTCGGGCGGCTGGGGGACGTTACCGGGGTGCCCACGGCGGTGGTGGTGCTGGCGGCCACGCTGCTGCTCACGCTGCCGCTGGCGTGGCGGGTGAACAAGGGCTTGGTGGCAGAATAGAAAAGAAGGCGCGGGAGTCTCGGCGCCTTCCTGGTTCTGTGCGGGGTGTGGCGGGGGTTACAGGGGGGAGATGGTACCCAGTGCTCCGATTGCGAAGGCCAATACCAGAAAGCCGAATACAAAAATTGCCATCTTGCCCATGGGAGCTCCTAACTGAGGGGGTGCGGCTGTCGAAGGCCACATTGTCTGCCCCCTTCTGATCTGGAAACAGATGCAGCTAGCGAGGCAAAAAGCGGATCAGATGAGTTCGGCTCAAAAGCCCAGGCTGGACGCAACCGTCTACCGCGCCCACCGCCTCGCCCCCGCCACACACAGGATCACCCCCACCGTCACCCCCAGCATACCCGGGCTGACCTGCTCGCCCAGCAACCCCGCCGCCAAGGCCAGGCCAAAGAACGGCTGCAGCAGCTGCAACTGCCCCACCGCCGCAATCCCGCCCTGGGCCAGGCCGCGGTACCAGAACACGAAACCGATCAGCATGCTGAACAGCGACACATACCCCAGGCTCACCCACGCCGGCAGGCTGATACCCGCGAACGTCGACGGCGCCAGGTACCAGGTCAGCACCAGCATCACCGGCAACGACACCAGCAGCGCCCAGCAGATCACCTGCCAACCGCCCAGCGCCCGCGACAACCGCGCCCCCTCGGCATAACCCAGGCCGCACACCACCACCGCCAGCAGCATCAGCAGGTCACCCTGGGGCGACGCCGCCAAGCCCTGCGACAACGCAAAGCCCACCACCATCAAGCACCCCAGCACCGAAAACAGCCAGAACACCGGGCGCGGGCGCTCGCCCCCGCGCAGCACGCCAAACACCGCGGTGGCCAGCGGCAGCATGCCGATGAACACGATCGAATGCGCCGAGGTCACGTACTGCAGGGCCAGCGCGGTCAGCAGCGGAAACCCCACCACCACCCCAAGCGACACCACGATCAAGGGCATTACCTGAGCCCGGGTCGGGCGCGGTTGCCTGAGCAGCATCAGCAAGGCCAGCGCCAGCACACCGGCAATGGCGGCACGCGCCACGGTGAGGAACACCGGGTCGAATTCCAGCACCGCCAGGCGCGTGGCCGGCAAGGAGCCGCTGAAAATCACCACGCCGATCAGGCCGTTGATCCAGCCACGGGTGGTGTCGTCCAGGGTACGAGGTTTGAGAGTCTGTTCCATTGAAGTCACGCTCGACAGGTTGCAGGGGTAAGGGCACGCTTGCCAAAAACCATGCTAGGGCCGACGATCAGCACAATCAAAAAATCGTCATGGATACATCTGCACATGCCTCGTTCGCGCTACAAGGCCCTGGTCGACACCTTCGCCGCCGACATTCGTGACGGCAGGCTCGCCCCTGGCACCCGCCTGCCCACCCACCGTCACCTGGCCGCGACCCATGGCCTGGCCCTGGTCACCGCGTCACGGGTATATGCCGAACTCGAGCAGATGGGCCTGGTGAGCGGCGAGACCGGGCGCGGCACCTTCGTGCGCGAAACCTCGCTGCCGCCCGACCTGGGCGTCGACCAGCAGGTGGTGGCCGCCGGCATGGCCGACCTGAACTTCAACTACCCGGCATTGCCCGGCCAGGCCGACCTGCTGCGCAGCGGCTTGCGCCAGCTGGCACTGAGCGGCGACCTGGAGGCGCTGCTGCGCTACCAGCCCCATGCCGGGCGCGCCCATGAACGCGCCTGCATCGCCCGGCACCTGCTCGGTTGCGGGCTCGAGGTGAATCCAGAGCAGGTACTGATCGTCAGCGGCGCCCAGCACGGGTTGGCCGTGGTGCTGATGGCCCTGCTGCAGCCCGGCGACGTGATCGCGGTCGACGCCCTCACCTACTCCGGGTTCAAGGTGCTGGCCGAGGCGTTGCGCCTCGAAATGCTGCCGGTTCCGGTCACGCCCCACGGGCCGGACCTCGGCGCCCTGCAGCGGCTGTGCCGCAGCCGCCCGGTACGCGCGGTGTACAGCATGCCCACGCTGCACAACCCGCTGGGCTGGGTGATGAGCCTGGAGCAGCGCGAACAACTGGTGTCGATTGCCCGCACCCACAACCTGCACCTGATCGAGGACGCCGCCTACGCCTTCCTGGCCGACGACGCGCCGCCGCCCCTGGCCCAGCTGGCACCGGAGCGCACGCTGTACGTGTCAGGCCTGTCGAAGAACGTCGCCACCGGCCTGCGCGTGGGCTTCATTGCCGCGCCGCCGCACCAGGTTGCCGCGCTGGAGCGCTCCATTCGCGCCACCACCTGGAACACCCCCGGGGTGATGACCGCCATTGCCTGCGCCTGGATCGAGGACGGCACGGTGGAGCGCCTGGAAGCCGAGAAGCGCGCCGATGCCCAGGCCAGGCAGGCCATCGCCCGCGAAGTACTGGCGGGCATGCCCTGCGTCACCCACCCCACTTCGTACTTTCTGTGGCTACCGCTGGCCGATGACGCCCGCGCCGAACAGATCGCCGCCGCCCTGATGCGCGAACAGGTGGCGGTGTCCACCGCGCAGCCGTTCGCCACCACCAGTCACGTGCCGCGTGCACTCAGGCTGGCGCTGGGCTCGGTGGACCTGGACACGCTGCGCGCGGCGCTGGCGAAGGTACGCTGGGTGGTGCAGGCGTACTCCTGAAGCCCACGCCTCAGAAGTCGTAGCGTGCACTCATGCCCAGGGTGCGCGGCGTACCCAGCACCCCGGTGTAGGCGCCGTTGGGCGAGTTCCACAGGGTGGTGTAGTAGGTCTTGTCGAAGGCGTTCTTCAGCCACAGCGACACGTCCCACTGGCCCTGGCCCCAGTCGCCGCGCACCCCCGCCGACAGGTTGACCAGCGCATACCCCGGCAACTGCGCCAGGCGCGAATCGTCCACCGTGCCCACCGCCTGCGAGCGCCAGGCGTAGTTGCCGTTCACGTAGGGTTGCAGGCCGTTGTCCAGGTCCCACTGGTAGCTGGCGCTGGTGTTGGCAATCCATTTGGCCGCGCCCACCACGTTATGCCCGCTGAGGTCGCAGGCGGCCGGGGCGCCGGGGCGCAAGGCCACCTCCGCCGGGCATGGGGCGTTGTCGTAGGACAGGTAGCGCACATCGTTCCACGAGCCGTTCAGGCTCAGGGTCAGGCCACGACTCACCCGCCAGGTACTGTCCAGCTCAAGGCCACGGCTGCGCACGCTGCCGGCGTTGGTCAGGTAGCTGGTGAGGTTGGCGTCGTCGTAGGCGTTGGTCTGGTAGCCGTGCACAATCGTCCAGAACAGGTTGGCATTGAGTTGCAGGCGCTGATCCAGCAGCGTGGTCTTGATGCCCAGTTCGGCGTCGTTGGCCCGTTCGCTGCCGATCAGCAGCGAGTCGGCGCCGGCCACCGGGGCGCTGGCCACGCTGAGGTTGACCCCGCCGGACTTCTCCCCGTGGGACAACGAGCCATACGCCAGTACCTGGTCGTTCACCCGCCAGGCCAGGCTGGCCAGCGCCGACGGGCTGAAGCTGTAGAGGCTGAGGTCGCCCGAATCATAGGCGCCGACACGCCCCTGCCTTACCGCTGCCGCCGCCCCCGTCACGCTCGCGCCACCCACCGGGGCATCGCGCGTCACCCTGGCCTGCTTGCGCTCGTAGGTACCGCGCAGGCCCAGGCTCAGGTCCAGGCGCGGGGTCAGGTGCCAGGTGCCCTGGGCAAAGGTGGCGAAACTGTCGGTGTCGATGCTGCCGTGGCCCACGCTGTTCACATCGTTCAATGCGCCCTGCGGGGTGCCGTTCCAGGTGTCGGCCAACGGCCCGTACTCGGTGAACACGCGGTTCTGCATCTGCTGGCCGAAGTAATAGCCGCCCACCACGTAATCGAACCGCTCACCCAGCGGCGAGGCCAGGCGCAGCTCTTGCGAATACTGCTTGTCGCGGGCCGACTGGCCGACGTTGTGCATCACGTCCACGTTCAGTTCGTCGTCGTTGCGCGGGGTGAAGTCCCACCAGCGGTAGGCGCTGATCGACGTCAGCGTGAAGCCATCGGCCAGCCCCCAGTTCGCCTCCAGCGAGGTGCCGCCCTGGAACACCGTGACACGCTGGTCGGCATCGAGGTTGACCCTGCGCCCGTCGACCAGCGTCGCGCCCACCGCCTGGGCCCGCTGTTCATAGCGGTTGACCCCGTTGATGGTCGGCCCGGTGCTGAACAGCGAGCGCGTGCCGGCGCTGGAGTGCTCCTCGTTGTAGTCGCCAATCCAGCGCAGGCTGAAGTCTTCCTGCGGCTTGAACAGCAACTGCCCGCGAAAGCCCTGGCGTCGGCCGCCGCCCAGGGTGTCGCCGTCGAACCGGTTCTCCACGTAGCCGTTCTCGTCGGTGCGGTAGGCCGCCACCCGCCCGGCCAGCGTGTCGGTCAACGGCCCCGACACACCGCCCTGCACCTGCCGGTAGCCGTCCTCGCCCAGCGACGTCGACACGTTGCCCTGCGGGGTGAAGGTGGGCTGGCGGGTGGCGATGTTGAGCACCCCGGCCGTGGTGTTCTTGCCGAACAGGGTGCCTTGCGGGCCGCGCAGCAAGGCGATCTGCTCGATGTCCAGCAGGTCGAACACGGCCATGCCGGGGCGGCCCAGGTAGACGTTGTCGAGGTAGATCCCGGCGCTGCCCTCCAGGCCGTCACTGGCCGGGTTGTTGCCCAGCCCGCGGATCGACAGGCTCGACTGGCGCGGGTTCATGAACGCCACGTTGACGCTGGGCATGGCCTGTTGCAGGTCCTGCAGGCGATACAGGCGCTGGGCCTCCAGGGCCTGGGCGCCCAGCACGCTCATGGGGGTGGGCACGTGCTGCGCCTCTTCGCTGCGCCGGCGCGCCTCGACCGTCACCGGGGCAAGGGTCGGGGCGTCGGTGGGGGCCGGCTCAGTGGCTGACGCAGGCAGTGACAGCAGGCCCAGTGCGGCCAGGCACAGGGGGCGTGGATAAGGCAGCTTCATCATCGATTCCTTTGGGGGTATGGCGGTACCTCGCTGCGCGTGGTGTGCGTGAGCGTGAGGGTGGGTGCTGGTGCGCTGTGTTCAGGCTTTCAGCCAGGGAATGTCGTCGCGCTGGTAACGGTGCGCGCGGAAGATCGCGTTGTTCTCGCCCGGCAGGTAGCGGCGCGAGGCCGCATCGGGGTAGGCGGCAAAATGCGGGTTGATGTACTCCCACACCACCTCGCCGGCCGGCGTCACTTCGAACAGGCGGCCGAAATTGGCCTCGGTGATCAGCGTGTTGCCGTTGTGCAGGCGCTGCGCACCGCCCATGAACGGGGTGAAGAAGGCGTAGCCGGGGGTATCGGCGTACTGCCATTCGATGCGCCGGGTCAGCGGGTCGATCTCCAGGATGCGCGAGTGCGGCATCGACACGTGGGGCCGCGAAATACCGTTGTCGAACACCAGGATGCGGCCGTTCTCCAGCTCGCTCGGGCAATGCTGCTGCGCCACCAGATCGTGGCCCAGACGCCACAGCACCTCGCCGCTGCCGCGCTGCACGGCGATCACCGACGACACGCTGCGCAGGCTGAGGATCACCTTGCCATCGCGACCCGGGGTCACCGCGTTGGTCATGGGCCAGTGGTAGCGCTCGAAGGTGTCGTGCAGCGGGTAGTCCTCGGGGCGCAGGTGCTCCCAGCTGCGCCACTCCCACACCACCTGGCCCTGGCGATCCACCTCCTTGACCACATCGGCATAGATCACCCCGCCCGCCGCCTCGCTGCCGGGAATACCGCCCACCACGCGGCTGGCCAGCTCGGGGCTCAGGGGCTCGACCGTGGTGTACAGCAGGTGGCCGTTGTCCAGCCACTGGGCATCGTGGTGGTGCAGCAGGTCGGTGTGCTGCCACACCACCTCGCCTTGCGCGGTGACTTCACTGAAGGCGCCGCCGTGCCACACCGACCAGCCGGGGAACAGCTCGGGGGAGTCGGGGTGGTTGCCGTTGTAGCCCAGGTTGCCGTTGGGCAGTATCACCGCGTCGCGACCGGGGCGCTGGGGCAGCTTCCAGCGGTGTACCACTTCGCCGTCCAGGTCGATCAGGAACACGTTGCCGTCGGCGGTCTGCGGTGCGAACAGGGTATAACCCCCGGCGCTGCGGGCGTGGTCCACGGCAACCAGGCCGGTCCTGTGGCGTTTGAGGGTCGGGGTGTGCAGGGCAGTCATGAGGTTTCTCCGGGTGAGTGGTGCCCTGCCGACGGCAGGTCGGCATGGCAGGTCGAGTTGAAGTGTTTAGTCAGGTTGTGGCAGCAAACTGTTGAAACGGCTATCGAATACCTGTTCAACCCGCAGCGGTTTGGGGATCAGGCGCTCGGCGGCGAAGGCATCGGCCAGGCGTTGCTGCAAGGCGATGATCGAAGGGTCGATGGGCACATAGCGCAGGTGCTGGTGCGCCAGCATCTCGCGCACCAGCTCAAGGGGCAGGCGCGTGCTGCCTGCCAGCGCCTGGGCCCAGGCATCCGGGTGGGCGGTGGCCCAGGCCTGCGCCCTGGCCAGGCGCACCATCAGCTCGCCCAGCTGTCGAGCACGCTGCGGGTCGGCCAGGGCCTGGCCGCTGGCGACCGTGAAGTTAAGGCCGGTCTCGGGCCAGGCCGAGCCGTCCACCAGCACCCGGGCGCCGTGGGCGGTGGCCTGCCCGACAAAGGGGTACCACACCGCCCAGGCGTCCAGATGGTCACTGGCAAAGGCGTTTTGCGCATCGATGGGGCTGGCATAGGCGATCTTCACCTCGCGAGGGCTCAGCCCGGCCTGGCGCAGCGCGGCCAGCAGCAGGTAGTGGCCGCTGGAGCCCTTGGCCACCGCCACGCGCCGGCCCTTGAGGTCGGCCACCTGTTGCACCGTCGAGCCTTGTGGCAGCAGCAGCGCATTGTTGTTCTGGGCGCCGTCGGCCACGCCGATGATACGGATGTCGAAACCACCGGCCTGGGCAAACACCGGCGGCGCATTGCCCACCACCCCCACATCCACCGCCCCGGCACTCAGCGCCTCGAGCAAGGCCGGGCCGGCCGGGAACGGGTGCCAGCTCAGGGGCAAGGTAGGAGTCTGGGCCTCCCCGGCGGCCTGCAGCAGGGTTTGTACCAGCCCGCTCTGGTCGCCGACCCGCAGCGCGGCAGGTGCGGCGCTGACGGCCTGGGCCAGCACCATGCCGGCGCACAGCGCCACGGCGCGCAAGGTGGTGCGGCGGGCGTGCAGGTGCTTGGCAGCAGCAGCGAATAACGGCATTGTCGTCCCCTTGTTTCGTGTTGAACCCAGTATGTCGAGGCCCCCCGTGCAACTCCATGCCAAACACCCCTCCTTTGCTGCCACGCCACCCGCGCCCCGCGCGGTGGTGGTGCTGGGTTTCGACGATGCGTTGCTGCTCAATGCGGCCGGCCCGCTGGAGGTGTTCGGCGCCGTGCCGCGCCTGCTGGCCGGCGCGTTCGCACAGCACCCGCCCTATCGCCTGGTACTGGCCTCGCCCGAGGGCGGCCTGATCAGCACGGTGTCGGGCATCGAGGTGATGACCCGTTCACTGGCGCAGCTGGACCTGGATCTGCGCGACATCGACACCCTGATCGTGGCCGGCGGCCCTGGGGTGGCCGCACTGGAAGCAGACCCGCGCGCGTGCGACTGGCTGCGCCGGCGCCATGGGCAGATTCGCCGGCTGTGCTCGGTGGGCACGGGCACCTTCGCGCTGGCGGCTGCGGGCCTGCTCGATGGCCGTCGGGTGGTGACCCACTGGAAGTTCAATGACGAGTTGCAGGCGCGCTACCCCAGCGTGCAGTGCCAGCCCGACGCGCTGTACCTGAATGACGCCAACCTGTGGACCTGCGGCGGCGCCACGGCGGGCATCGACCTGGCGCTGGCACTGGTGGAGCAGGACCTCGGCCCCCACGCGGCCCTGGCGCTGGCACGCTACTTCACGGTGTTTCTGTGGCGCTCGGCCGGGCAACCGCAGCTCAGTGCCTCGTTGCAGGCACAGTCCAACGCGCTGCGCACCGCACCGGATGTGCGCCTGGCCCGGCTGCATGCCTGGATCGCCGCCAATCTGGATGGCGACCTGCGGGTGGAGCGCCTGGCCGAGCAGTTCGGCATGAGCCCGCGGCATTTTGCCCGGGCCTATGTGGCGGCCACGGGTGACACGCCGGCCCAGGCGGTGGAAACATTGCGCCTTGAAGCGGCGTGCCGCCTGCTGGAGACCACCCGCGAGCCGATCAAGCGCATTGCCGAAACCGTCGGCTTCGGCCGCGAAGAACGCATGCGCCGGGTGTTTCAGAAAGAGCTGGGCACCAGCCCGCTGGGTTATCGTACCCAGGCCAGGGCCCCGCAACCGGGCGTGCCCGTGCCGGTGGCCGGCCAGACCGGCTACCGCCATGTGGAGCGGCCGGGCATCGCGCTGGAGCATCTGGCGCAGTAGATTCGGATTGTCGAGAACGGAGTGATCATGAAAGTTCTGTATACCCTGCTTGCCCTGCTGGCGTTGAGCGGACTGGGTGGCACTGCCTATGCCAAGGCACCGGCAGCAGAGGCGGCGCGCGAGTTCGTGGTCAAGAGCCAGGCCGGGGCCAACCTGGGGCCGATTGCGCTGTCGGCGGCCATGCGCACCAACACCTACGGCCTGCTGACTGCGCAGGTCGGCAGCCAGCAAGCGGAAAAGAGCGTGACGGCGGCCATCAAGGGGTTGCTGCCCAAGTACCAGCCGCAGTGGGACCAGCACCTGGTCGAGGCCTACAGCCAGTCGTTTTCGGCGAAGGAGCTGGCGTCACTGGCCAGCGAAGGTCGCGAATCCAAGTATGCCGACAAGGTGATGACCAAGCAGCCAGACATCGGCAAGGCCATGCAGGCCAGTGCCAGGCCGGTGCTGATCGAACTGGTGACCGAAGCGTTGAAGGTGGCGGTGGCGGCGCATCCGGTGAAGTGAGGGGCGTAGGTGCCTGCCTGCTGGTGCTGCGCACCCGATCGCGGGTCAAGCCCGCTCCCACAGGTTTGCGCTGCTTCTGTGGGAGCGGGCTTGGCCCGCGATCCCAGTGCGCGGTTTCGTGAACGATGAACTCAGCGGGGATCTTCAACGCGCCTTCACCTCGGCCAGCGCCTCGCGCAGTGCCTGTGCATCGGCCACTTCCTGCTTGGCCGTCACGCGCCCGTGCTCCAGTTGCAGCAACAGCACCGTGTCCTCGGCGCCCGGGTAACGCGAGGCCACCCGCCCCTCGCGGTCCAGCAGCACGCGGTAGCTGTAGTCGCGCATGGCCGGGATGGCGAACAGCTTGGCGATCAGCGCCGGCATGCGCTGCACGTCGGCGACAAACACACCCTTGCGCGCCTCCAGGTAGCCCTTGGGCTGCCCCTCCAGCACCGCCTTGACCAGCTTGCCACCCTCCATGCTGCGCGCCACCAGCACCAGGGCCGTGTCGTCGTTTAGGGTATACGGCTGCTCGAACTGGTCGAGCAGGGTCCACGGGGCCACGCGCTCGCCCACCTCAAGCGCCTGGGCAACGATGGGCATCAGGCCCAGCAACAGCACGATCAGCACTCTCACACCACACCTCGTTCATTGGGCTTCGACAAGCCGGCGACTATAGCGCGACTCAGGCAGGCGAAGACATCGCCCGCGCCACCGCATAAAGTGACGCTTTTTTCCGGGAGGTATGGATGAACGCGCCCACTGACCACACCCTCACCGCCCGCGAGGTGTGCCAGCAGCTACGTGACGCCGCCCTGGGGCTGGCCAGCCTGCAGTGCCTGCAGGCGCAACCGGCCAGTGGCGTGATGCAGGTGCAGATCGACGGCTGGCAGTTGAGCCTGGATGTCGAACACGGCCACCTGCACCACTGCCAGCGTTGCCAGAGCCCGGATGGCCGGGTGTACGAGCCTGGCTTGCGCTACGGCACCGACCCGGTCTACCTGCTCAGCACCTGGGAACTGGCCCGGATCGAGCGCCTGCTCGGCGCCTAGCGCTGCGCCATGGCATGGCGCGCGCACTGTTCGTAGTAGGTCTGCTTGATGGCTGGCGGCTTGAGCCGCGAGCGGCTGTTGTAGGTCTGTTCGGTAATGCCCATGGCCGTCATGCGCATCCACGGCTTGGGGAACTTGCGCGATTGCAGGCGCTTGCGCGCGGCATACAGCGTGACCCCGGACAGCTTGGACTGCTGCGCGCCGGCGGCAATCTCCGAACCCCAGCTGCACACGAAGCGATCATTCTTGTTCAGCGCCTTGGCGTGCGTCGCCAGCGAGAAGGTGGCCAGTGCGCACACGGCCACGGTCATCACGAAACCTCGCATGAAGTCATCCTAACCCGTTGAAAGGCGGCGAGTTTGCCAAGGATGAAAAGGCGCCGGGGCCAGCAAATTGCCTTATGTGTCCTCCAGCAGTTGCAGCAGGCCCAGTGCATCGCCTACCGCAGCGCCGCTGGCGGTGTTGTCGAAGATGCACCAGCACTCCACGCCGGCCTGCAGGGTCTGGCGTATGTCCTGGGCCAGCAGTGCCAGGCGTTCGTGCCCATAGGCGCTGTGATAGAGGCGTGGCGAGCCGTGCAGGCGCCAATAGCGCAAGCCGGCCCAGCCACCTGGCTGCACGGCACCGATGGGGCTGGGGTCGGCCCCCACCTGGGCAATGCGCCAGCGTTCGAGCAACGCCCCGGCGTCGGCCCAGGAGGCATGGCGCGGCTCGAACGCCACGGCGCCGGCGTAGCGCTCACGCAGTGCACCGAAGAACGCCTGCGCCACCTGCGGCTCGCAGGCCAGCGATGGCGGGGTCTGCACCAGAAGGCATCCCAGGCGCTCGCCCAGCTGCGTGCACTGCTGCACAAACGCATCCAGCAACCCGGCGCAGTCATGCAGGCGTTGCACATGGGTGATCTGCTTGGGCACCTTGACCGAGAATGCGAAGCCTGGCGGTACCGCATGAGCCCAGCGCGCATAGGTGGCGGGCTGGTGCGGGCGGTAGAACGAGCTGTTGATTTCCACGGCCGGCAGGCGCGACGCATAACGCTGCAGGTGCGTGCCCTGCTCGGCGAACGCCGGCCAGTACGCGCGCGGCAGGCTCCAGCCGGCACAGCCGATGCGTAACAAGGGGCTCATCGAGCGGCCTTGAGTTCGATCCAGGTGGGTGCATGGTCGCTGGCATGCGCTTCGTTGCGCACCCAGGCGTCGACCCCGGCGTTTTTCAGGCGCCTGGCCAGCGGCGGGTTGAGCAGCAGGTGGTCGATGCGCAGCCCCGAGTTCTTCTGCCAGTGCTGGCGAAAATAGTCCCAGAAGGTGTACACCCGCTCGTCCGGGTACAGGTGGCGGATAGCGTCCGTCCAGCCCTGGGCCAGCAGGCGCTGGTAGCATTCGCGGCTTTCGGGCTGCAGCAGCGCGTCCTTGAGCCAGGAGCGCGGGTTGTAGATATCCAGGTCGGTGGGTACCACATTGAAGTCGCCGGCCAGCAGCACCGGGTGCTCGCTGTTCACCAGGCCCTGGGCGTGGGCGATCAGGCGTTCGAACCAGGCCAGCTTGTAGTCGAACTTGGGCCCCGGTTGCGGGTTGCCATTGGGCAGGTACAGGCAGCCGACCTGAATGCCCAGCACCGCCGCTTCCAGATACCGGCTTTGCGTATCGTCCTCGCTTCCCGGCAAGCCACGGCGCACCTCCAGCGGTTGCGCGTCACGGGCCAGAATCGCCACACCGTTCCACGACGCCTGGCCATGGTGCAGGCAGCCATAGCCGAGGGCTTCGAAGTCAGCCACAGGGAACGCGCTGTCTACCGCCTTGAGCTCCTGCAGGCAGGCGATGTCGGGCTGTTCCCGCTCCAGCCAGGCCAGCAGGTTGGGCAGCCGCGCCCGCAGGCCGTTGATGTTGAATGTGGCGATCTTCAGCGTTTTCATCCGCACCTCCCTGGCGATCAGGTATCCGGGTCGTCGACCTTGGCCTCCACGGCCGCTTCGATGGCGTGCGTGTTCGCCTCATCGGCCATGGCCTTGAGCGCCAGCCAGTCGTCCCATTCGATGGCACCGTCGTCCAGCAGCGCCTGGGCCAGGCTGACCAGGGCCTGGTGGTAGGCATCCGGCGATTCCAGCCGGTAACTCTGATCGTCCAGCACGGCATACCAGGCTTTGAGTTCAGGCATATTGCGGTCAACCGACATGGCATTGTCCTCTGGGTCACTCAGCTCTAGTGAGTGCCGGGCGTGGCCGAACGTTCAGTTGCAGTGCACAGGCGGTCAGTCGGCCGCCACCACCTGATTGCGCCCCTGGGCCTTGGCACGGTACATCGCCTGGTCGGCGCTGTTGAGCAGGGTGTGCAGGTCGCTGTGCGCCGCACTGGCCACCGCCACGCCGAAGCTGGCCGTCATGCCCTGGCGACCATCGCTGTGGTGCACGAACTGCAATTGGGCGATGGCTTGCGCCAACTGTTCGGCGATGCCCAGCGCCGTGTCCATCGGGGTGTCGGCCAGCAGCACCGCGAACTCCTCGCCGCCCAGCCGACCGTACACGTCGGTGTCGCGGAACGAGGCCTTGATCACCCCGCCGATCTGGCGCAGCACCTCGTCGCCGACCTGATGACCGTAGGTGTCGTTGATGCGCTTGAAGTGGTCGATGTCCAGCATCAGTGCGCACAGCGGGCGCTGCTCGCGCTGGCTGTGGGAGTACAACTGCTGGGCATGTTCGAAGAACGCCCGGCGGTTCTTCAGGCCGGTCAGCTCATCGGTTTGCGCCGCGCTGCTGGCGATGTGGTGCGCGCGTTCCATCTCGTGGGTCAGGCATAACGCCTTCTCCAGCGCCGCGCAGAGCTTGCCGGTGGCACGCAGCATGAACGAGGAAAACACCAGCACCGCCAGGGCCATGCCGGTCTGCAGCTGCGAAGGCTGAAACAGCAGCCACAGCGTGCAGGGCAGCAGCACCAGGCCGATGGCGGCCAGGGTCATCGAGCGGTAGGCGTAATAGCAGGATACCGCACTGCCCGACATGCCCACGGCGAACAACAGCACGATCGCCTGGGCCAGCAGGCTGTCGTGCGGCATCACCGCCAGCGCCCCCAGGCCCCACACGCCGGCACTGAACACCAGGGTGACCCAGTATCTGCGTTCCCAGCGCGATGGGGTATGGCTGGTCTCGGGGCTGCGGTAGTAAGCGGTGAACAGCACGATGCGCGACAGGGTCGCCACGCTCAGCACGCCGATCCAGCTCAACGCGACGTTGTGCTCGATGTAGTCCCAGCACAGCCAGCACAGCATCACTGCGCCAAGAAAGCTGCCGTATACCGCGGTCAGCGACTGACGGAACAGCAACTGCAAACGGTCGGTACGGGCCAGTTGCGCCACAGTGGCATCAGGGTGCGAAAAGGGATGATCCATTGGCTATGCCCGCTATGGTGAAGCGCTGGTAAGCCGCATTGTGGCACTGTGCGATCATCTCGAACAGCCGGCTGTCGGCTGGGGCGCGCACGTGCGATTGAATGTTCAGAGGGTCGAGGATAGCCTGTGCGCACGGCGGCCATGCCGACGTCTGACGCCAGGAGTGCACCATTGGTCTTGAACCTCGATATTCGCAGCTATCAGGCTGAAAGCGCTCATCACCAGCATGACTTCACGCAACTGGTGCTGCCCATCTGCGGGCGCATGGAAATCGACGTGGATGGCCGTGGCGGCAGCATCGACAATGCCCTGGCGGCGCTGGTGCGACCCGGTTCGCAGCACGCGCAGCTGGCGCAGCCCGGCAGTCGCTTCCTGGTGCTCGACTGTGCCCCCGATGCACTGCACGGCCAGCCGTTCACGGCGCTGGCCCAACGCACCTATGTCACCATCCCGCCCGCTACCCGGCGCCTGATCGAATATGCCGAGCTCATCTGCCGTGACCAGCTGGCGGCCACTGCAACGCACCTGGCGCCCTTGCTGCTGGCGTCGCTGGCCGCCCTGCCGGTGCAGCCGAGCCCCGGCCTCAACCGCCTGATTGCCCAGGTACACGCCCGACCAGCCGCCGCCTGGAGCAACGAGCGCATGGCCCATGTCGCGGGCATGAGCCTCAGCCAGCTACATCAGCGCTTTCGCGAGCTGCATGACTGCACCCCGCAGGGCTGGCTGACCCGCGTAAGGATCGAGCAGGCGCAGCGCTGGCTGGGCGACAGCCACCTGCCGATTGCCGAGATCGCCCTGCGCAGCGGCTTCAGCGACCAGGCCGCCCTCACCCGCGCCATGCAGCGGGTGGGCGGCATCACCCCCGCCGCCTACCGCAGGCGCCAGCAACAGCCTGGGTAAAAAACCCCGCAGTCGGCGCCAATACCACCACTGGCAAAACCCGCATGCTGGGCACCTTTCACGGCAGGGGTGGTGCGATGTTCGCTGATCGTTCGTTGGTAAAGGGGCTTGGCTACGGCGTGGCGGCCGGGGTGTGCTGGGGCGTGATCTTCCTGGGCCCCGAACTCACCCCAGGGTTGAGCGGGGTGCAGTTCGCGGTACTGCGGTTCCTGTGTTACGGGCTGTTTTCGCTGGTGCTGCTGATGCCGCGCCTGCACCGGGTATGCGCGCAGCTCACCCGTGCCGACTGGGTCTCGCTGTTCTGGCTGAGCCTGGTGGGCAACCTGGTGTACTACTCGCTGGTGGGCAGCGGCGTGCAACTGGTCGGCATCGCCACCACCTCGTTGATCGTCGGTCTGATCCCGGTGCTGGTGACCCTGGCGGGGCGCCATGACGCCAACGCGGTGCCTGTGCGGCGGCTGATCCCCTCGCTGACGCTGGCGATGGCCGGCGTGGCCCTGATCAGCCTCGATGCGTTGCACAGCGGCGCCGACACCCGCACCAGCAGCGGCCAGGTGATAGCCGGCCTGCTGTGCGCCGTGGGCGCGCTGGTGAGCTGGAGCTGGTACGCGGTGGCCAATGCCCGTCGGCTGGCCCTGGTCGGCGGCGTGTCCTCCCACGACTGGGCCTTGCTCACGGGCCTGATGACCGGCGCACAGGCGCTGGTGCTGGCGATTCCGGTGCTGGGCCCTGAAGTGGCGGCCCATGGCGCGGCAACCTGGGTTCACTTCGTGCTGGTGGCCGCGGGCGTGGCGCTGCTATCGTCGGTGGTCGGCGGCGCCTTCTGGAACCAGGCCAGCCGGCTGCTGCCGCTGGCGCTCAGCGGCCAGGTGCTGGTGGTGGAAACCCTGGCGGCGCTGCTGTTCGGCTTTTTGTGGGAACAGCGGCTGCCCGGTGCGCTGGAGCTGGTTGCTATTGCGCTGCTGGTCGGTGGCGTGGTCTGGTGCCTGAACTGCCACCGCAGCGATACTGCCAGTGCCACCGCAACCTCCTCCTGAACCAATGGACTGTGAAATGCTCACCATCAGACCCGCTACCAGCGCCGATGCCCAAGTGGCCTACGACATACGTCGGGAGGCAGTCCGTCATCACTGCATCGGGGCCTACCCGGCAGAACAGATGCTGGCCTGGACGGCGGGCACGGCCGAGGATGGCTACGCCAGCCTCATGGCCAGTCACTTCTACATGGGGTGCATCGAAGGTGAGCCGGTGGCAACCGGCATGCTGGATGTGAATGCCCGTGAAATCGGGGCGATCTTCGTGTTGCCGGGGTACATGCAGCAAGGCCTGGGCAAACAGATGCTGGCGTTTCTTGAAGCGCTGGCGCGCAACCTGGGGCTGGCGCAGGTGAACCTGGACGCCACGCTGAACGCAGCAGCCTTCTATCGACAGTGTGGTTATGTGGGCGAAGCGACAGCGCTCTATCACTCACCCCGGGACATCGACCTGGCGTGTGTGCCCATGACCAAGGTACTGGTATAGGTCGGCGCCGGCCTCTCGCGGGTCAAGCCCGCTCCCACAAGGATGGCGGTGTGCCTTGTGGGAGCGGGCTTGACCCGCGATGCTGTCACTTCGTCCCGAACATCGCCGTCCAGTAGATCCCCGCATCGCTCTTGGGGTCCACCGCATAAGCCGCGCCCAGCTCCTTGAACTGCGGGTTCATCAGGTTGGCGCAATGCCCGGCACTGGCCAGCCAGCCATCGACCACCTTGCGCACGTTGTCCTGCCCGGCGGCAATGTTTTCCCCGATCAGCTGATAGCTGTAGCCCTGCAACTCGGCGCGGTCGCCCGGCATGCGCCCGTCACGGTCGCGGTGGTCGAAGAAATTGCCGTTGGCCATGGCCCGCGTATGGCCCTGTGAGGCCTCTGCCAGGGTGGTATTCCAGGCCAGCGGCGCGCTGGCCGCATAGGCCTGGGCGCCGCACTGGCGCGGCTGGGCCCGCGCACTGTTGATCGCATCGAGCAGCTTCTGCCCCTCCACCTGCGACTCCGCCAGCTTGGCACTGAGCAGTGGGCGCGCCAGCACGATGCGCCAGTCACGCCCTTCGCGGCTCACGCCCACATCGACGAACTGCGGGTCGAGCACCACCTTGCAGAAGCTCTCCTGAATCGCCTTCATCGCTGCCGCTGCATCGCGTGGCCCCGACAGGCTGATGGCCTGCACGCTGACCATCGGGTACGAGGCCTTCACCAGCGCCTGCTGCAAGTCACCGACACCGTTGGCCGGGAGCACCAGGCGCTGGTCGCTGGCCAGCGGCGGCAGCTCCAGCGACACCTGCTCGGCACAACGTTGCGACTGGCTGCGATAGCCATTGATCGACTCGACCAGTTGCGTCTCGTCGCTCGCCACCGCCAGCGTGGTGACAAGCATGCCCAGCGCCAACGCGCCCAGACGCAGCCTGGATGATAAGTCGTGCATGTAACTCTCCCTTGAACAAACTGCGCCCATGATGCGTGATTTTGTGTTGCTTTCGTAGCACCACGGGATGCGACGCATTATCAATACCTGCTTATGCGCCGCTATCGAGCTTGGATGCGCAGTGCCGGCCGGCGTTCCTTGCCCTGCGCACAAATCCACCGGTTGACGCCCCTACCCTCACACCAGCCGCAGGCTGGCAGCGGCCTGCGCGCCCGTGTCGCCAAGGCGCTGCTGCACGAATGCCCTGGCCTGGCGGGTGAGTTGATCCAGATGACGGTCGCGCTGCTTTTCGGCGTCCACCATGGCCCGCTTGCCGTGCTGCTTGAGCAGGTAGGCGTGGATCTGCTGGACCTCAAGGGTGCGGTAGATCGGCGCCACGTCGAGCACCGCCAGCAGCCCCTCGGTGGCGTGATCGCGGGTGTTCATCAATACCTGCGGCCCGCGTGCCCCCAGCACCTGAAAGCCCATCGCCTCGAAATACGCAACCTTGCCCACGGCGCAGGCCAGCTCCACGTGCGGGTAGCGCTCGCGCACCTGCCCCAGCAGGGCCCGGGCGATGCCCTGGCGCCGATGCCCGGCCAGTACCGCCATGTACGCCACCGCACAGGCCTGGGGGTCGTCCTGCACCGGCAGGTACAGCACGAACCCCAGCAGCCGCGAGGGGTCCTGCTCGTCGGTGGCCACCAGCAGCTCCACCGGGATGCCGCGCGCGCCACTCAGGGCCTCCAGGTACAGGTGCACCTCATAGCCGATGCCGTACTGGTAGAGGCTGTACAGCGGGTTGCTCGGCGGCAGGGCCACACTGCTGATGTCGGTCAGGTAGTCGACCACCATCTGCAGGATCTGGCCCTTGATCGGTTCGTCGGGGGGTGTTTGCAGCAGGGTGATGACAGGCATGCGGCGTCTGGCTCCGGAAACAGGGTGACCTTGCGGTCCTGGCGGGGATTCTACAGGTCTGCGCGGCCCCGCCCTACCCCGCGCTCAAGCCCCACAGCACCTGCAGCACATGGCCGGTGGCACGCTCCACCTCGCCGCTGCGGTGCGCGATGCCCAGCTGGCGCCACAGCAGCGGCTGCAACGGGCGCATCACGATGCGCGCATCGGCCAGCGGCGTGGAGCCCTCGTTGGGCAGCAGGGTGGCGCCGTAGCCGGCAGCCACCAGGCTCTTGATCGCATCGTTGTAGTTGAGCTGGATGCGCGGCGCCGGCTGCTGGCCGGCCGCGTTGAACCACTCCGAGGTCAGGCGTGACAGCCCGGTGCTGCTGTCGTTGAGAATCAGCGGCTGGGTCGCCAGCCACTCGGGCGTGACCTGCGCCGGGCAGTCCCAGCGTGCCGGCAGGTACGCCATGACCGGGTCGCGCCGCCAGGGCTCGATGCTCAGCCCCTTCACCGGGCTTTGCGGCAGGGCCACCAGGCCGATGTCCAGCGAGCCCTCGGCGAGCTTATTGAGCGTTTCGCGCGAGGTCAGCACCGCCACCTGCACATCGATGCCGGGGTGTGCATGGCCCAGGGTTTCCAGCGCCTGGGGCATCAGTTGCGCAATCGCCCCGGTGGACGCCCCCAATCGCACGCGCCCGGCCAGGCCCAGCACCTGGCGCTGCACGTCGTCCAGTGCCTGCTGCGCGTCGGCCAGCAGGCGGCGGGCGCGCTCCACCAGGGTTTCGCCGATGGCAGTGGGCTGCACGTTGCCACGGGTGCGCGAAAGCAGGGTGCCGCCCACCCGTGCTTCAAGCTCGGCGACATGCAGGCTGACCGTGGGCGGCGCCAGGTTGAGCACCCGCGCGGCTTCGGCGAACGACCCCAGGTCGGCAATCGCCACCAGGGTACGCAAACGGTCCAGGCTGATTTCACGCATGGGTGTTGCCTCTTCAGTAAAACTGAACCTGACCTTTGCCAAATTCAACTTTTCCTATCTTAACCGCGCATCGAAGATAAGCCCTGACCTTTTTCACGTGCGAGCACACTTCATGGCCACACCCGTTGTATTCATCGATGGCGACCAGGGCACCACCGGGTTGCAGATCCACCAGCGCCTGCAGGGCCGAACCGACCTGCAGTTGCTGACCCTGCCCGCCGAACACAGAAAGAGCCCGCAGCACCGCGCCGAGGCGATCAACGCCTGCGACATCGCCATGCTGTGCCTGCCCGACGATGCCGCGCGCGAGGCGGTGGCCAGCATCCGCAACCCGGCGGTGCGGGTGATCGACGCCAGTTCCGCGCACCGTACCCACCCGGAGTGGGTCTATGGTTTCGCCCAGATGAGCCCGCAGCAGGCCGAGCGCATTGCATCAGCCAAGCGGGTGAGCAACCCCGGGTGCTACCCGACCGGGGCCATCGGCCTGCTCAAGCCGTTGATCGATGCCGGCCTGTTGCCGCAGGACTACCCTGCCAGCCTGCATGCCGTGTCGGGCTACTCGGGCACCGGGCGTGCCGGTGTCGAGCTGTACGAGGGGCCGGATGCGGCCGGGGCGCCGGCATACCAGGCGTATGGGCTGGGGCTTGCGCACAAGCACGTGCCGGAGATCCAGCAGTACAGCGGGCTGGGCCAGCGGCCGATGTTCATGCCGGCCTATGGGGCGTTCCGCCAGGGCATCGTGCTGACCATCCCGGTGCAACTGCGGCTGTTGGCGCCGGGTGTTACCGGGGAGCGCTTGCATGCGTGCCTGGCCGAGCACTATGCGCAATTGCAGCACGTCGAGGTGCTTTCGTTGCAGCAGGCCAAGGCGCTGACGTACCTGGACCCGCAGGTGATGAACGGCACCGACGACCTGCGCCTGATGGTGTTCGAGAATGGCGAGCAGGTGCTGTTGGCGGCGGTGTTCGACAACCTGGGCAAGGGCGCGGCGGGGGCGGCGGTGCAGAATCTGGACCTGATGATGGGGGGTGAGTGAAGGGCACTTCCCTGGCGATTGGCGCGGTGGCCTCGCAGCAAAAGCCTGCATTGTGCATGTAGGCCCTGCGACCGCTTCGCGCTCGATTCGCGGGTCAAGCCCGCTCCCACGCCCTGCGGGCAGAAGCGGATTATGCATGGCTCAATGATCTGTTTCGGGCCGCCAGGCCGTGGGAGCGGGCCTTGCCCCGCGATCTGGTGCGCAGCGCCAGCAAAACCTGCCCACGCGGTTTTTCTGCCCACTCCGTTGCCAACCTCGCCCCACCAAGGCACTCTGCCATCGCTCGGCTGTTGCGCACCCTCGGCAATAAGGACCATTGCAATGACCTCACCCGATTTTCGGCCCAAGCCCGTCCACCAGCTGATCAGGGAGGACAGGCAAAGCCCGGTCAATCGCTTCTGGATCCCCGCCTACCAGCGCGGCTACCGCTGGAAACCCGAGCAGGTGCAGCAACTGCTGGAAGACATCCTCGAGTTCGCCTACCGCAAGAACCCGCAGAACGACGACTTCTACTGCCTGCAGCCGCTGGTGCTCAAGGCCCGCGACAACGGCCAGTATGAAGTGGTCGACGGCCAGCAGCGCCTCACCACGCTGCTGCTGATTCTGCGTTTCTTCAACCAGCGGCTCACCGAAAGACACCGCGCACCGGTGTTCGAACTCAGCTACGAAACCCGCCCGCACCTGCCGGATTTTCTGCTCGAGCCCTCGGCCGAGCAGGCCCGCGGCAATGTCGATTTCTTCCACCTGTACCAGGCCATGCACAGCATCGAGCACTGGTTCGATCAGCACGACAACGAAGTCGACGACTTCAAGTCCACCCTGCTCAACCGCACCAAGGTCATCTGGTACGAGCTGGCCGCCAGCGAGAACCCGGTGGACGCCTTCACGCGCCTGAACATCGGCAAGATCCCCCTGACCGACGACGAGCTGATCCGTGCGCTGTTTCTCAAGCGCAACGCCGACGACGCCTCGGGCGAAACGCCCCAGCAACTGCGCATCGCCCACGAATGGGATCAACTCGAAAAGGCCCTGCAGAACGACGCGCTCTGGTACTTCCTGAACGAGCAGCCAAGCACCGGGCAGAACCGCATCGGCTTCCTGTTCCAGCTGGTAGCCCGGCTGGAAGGCGCAAGCGCGCCAGCCCAACAGCGCTACTCCGTGTTCCATCACTACAGTCGCCGGCTGGCTGCCCCCGACGCCTCGGCGCAACCGCTATGGCAGCAGGTCAAGAACACCTGCATGCTGCTGGAGGAATGGTTCGAGGACCGCCGGCTCTACCACATCATCGGTTTTCTGGTGCAACAGGGTGTCGCCGTGGCCGAGCTGTTTGCCCTGTCGCAAGGCCTGCCCAAGAGCCAGTTCGAACAGCGCCTGCGCCAACGCGTGTTCATGCAACTGACCGGCTCGCCCCTGCCCCAGCCGGCTACCCGCGACGCCATTACCGATGCGCTCTCGCCATTCCTCGCCGGCCTGGACTACTCACAGCGGGACAGATCGGCCATTCGCGCGACCCTGCTGCTGTTCAACCTCGCCAGCCTGCTGCAGAACCCGCAATCGAACGTGCGCTTCCAGTTCGACAGCTTCAAGAAGGAGCGCTGGGACATCGAACATGTGCGCTCGGTCACCGCCCACCGCTTCAACGGCGCCGAGGAAAAACAGCAATGGCTGCAGCGCTGCCTGCCGCACCTGCCGGACAAGACCGAAACCCGACCTCTGCGCGAGGCCCTGGAGGCATTCATTGGCGACCCCAAGGGTGCAGACGATGAGGCTTTCAACGCGCTCCACCAGGCAGTGCTGGAGGCGTTCGGCGAAAACCAGGAGGTCGACGACAGCATCGGCAACCTCACGCTGCTCGACCAGAAGACCAACCGCAGCTACAAGAACGCGATCTTCGCGGTCAAGCGCGAGCGCCTGCTGGCCCTGGACCAGGGCGGCGTGTTCGTGCCGCTGTGCACGCGCAACCTGTTCCTCAAATGCTACAGCCCTGACGTCAAGCACCTGCTGTTCTGGGGCGAACAGGACCGCAAGGGCTACGCGCTTGCGCTCTTGCACACCCTGATAGCCTTCTTCGCCGACCCGCAGGAGCAGCACGCATGAGCGCCAACAGCCAGATCATCTTCGGCCAGCTGTTCGAGCGCTACGCCGGCACCCGCATCCCGCTGATCCAGCGCGACTACGCCCAGGGCAGGGCCGATACCGAAGAGGTGCGCAGCGAGTTCCTCGGTGCCCTGGCCCGCGCCCTGGCACTGCCGCCCGACGACCCGAGCCTGCCGCTGAACCTGGACTTCGTCTACGGCACGCTGAACCCCCAGCGCCAGTTCGTCCCGCTCGACGGCCAGCAGCGCCTGACCACGCTGTTTCTGCTGCACTGGTACCTGGCGCAACGCGACGGTGAGCTGGCAGCCTTCGCCCAGCTGTTCTGCAACGCCAACGGCAGCGCCCGATTCGCCTACAGCGTCAGGCCCAGCAGCAGCGAGTTCTTCGACGCCCTCAGCCAGCATGCGCCCTCGCCCGCGCTGGGTGCCGACGATTCGCTGATCGAGCACCTCACCGACCAGCCCTGGTACTTTCGCCACTGGCGCCTGGACCCCACCATCCAGTCATGCCTGACCATGCTGCAGGCCATGCACGAGCGCTTTCACAACGCCGCCACCGCCCGTTTTGCCCGCCTGATCGATGTGCAGCAGCCGGTGATCAGCTTCCAGATCCTCGACCTGGACGACTTCGGCCTGGCCGACGACCTGTACATCAAGATGAACGCCCGCGGCATGCCGCTGACCGCCTTCGAGACGTTCAAGGCGCGCTATGAACGGCACCTGCACACCCAGTTCGACGGTCACACCCGGCAGATGCACGGCAAGCCGGTCAGCACCGCGACCTTCTTCGCCTGGCGCATGGACACGCGCTGGGCGGATTTTTTCTGGAACTTCAGCAACGCCCGCAATGACGCCACGGCCCCCGCGACCATGCGCCTGTTCGACCAGGCGGTGATGAACCTGTTGCAGATGGTCGCCGCGGCCACCCGCGCGCCCGAGGCGCCGGGCTACGAAGCCGACCTGCTCAAGCTGCGCAACCGCCAGCAGCGCCTGAGCTACCAGGTGTACGAGGACAACGGCTGGCTCGATGATGCGTTTTCCGAAACCCTGATGCTGCTGCTCGAAGCCTGGAGCGAAGGGCCCGACAGTTTCACCACCCAGTTGCCCACGGCGCACTACTTCGACGAGGTCGCCTTCTTCAACCACGCCATCAGCGACCAGCCACTGAACTACACCCGCCTGGTGCAGTTCTGCGGCTATGCGATGTTCCTGCGCCGCCATGGCAGCAGCCAACCGCAGGCATTTGGCGAGTGGATGCGACTGGTGGTCAACCTGTCGGTCAATGCCAGCTACGACGGGCCGGACGATGTAAAGCGCAGCGTCAGCGGGCTCGGCGAAATGCTGGAGCAGGCGCTGGACATCCTCGCGCACTTTGCCAGCGTCGACAGGCCCGTCGGCGGCTTTCGCGGTACCCAGGTGCGCGAGGAAATCACCAAGGCGAAACTGATCGTCGCCGACAGCCAATGGCGGCCGCTGCTCGAACACGCCGAGCAGCACGGCTACTTCCAGGGCCAGATCGATTTTCTGCTCGACCACAGCAGCGCCGCCTGGGCGCTGCAAAGCCACGCGCACGCCACCTGGCAGGAACACTTTGCCAGCAGCCTTGCGCTGGCCGAGCAGATGTTCGACGACCACGGGCTACGCGCAATCGATGACTTCCTCTGGGAGCGCGCGCTGTTGAGCGAGGGTGATTACCTGCTCAAACGCGGCTACAACCATTCGTTCCTTGGCGACGGTCTCACGGGCCCTGGCACCTGGAAACGCCTGCTGGCCAATGAAGACGGCATGCGCGTGACGCTGTTCTGCCTCTGGAACCGACTGGACGAAACCCGCCCGCTGCCGGCCCAGTTGCAACGCATCATCGACCAGGCCCGGGTGCGGGAGCCGTGGCGCCAGGTGCTGATCCAGACCCCCTCGGCCCTCGGGTACTGCGCGTTGCGCCAACTGCGCTTCGAACGCGACCAGGTGTACCTGCTGGCCAGGGAACGCATGAGTGGCAGCCATGCCGAGCTGTTCAGCTTCGCCCTGCATCAACGGCTGCAAACCCCGCAGCGGCTGGCGCAACTGGCACCGCTGTCGGTCGAAGGCTACGTGCCGGTTTCCGGCAGTGCCGACGAACCCTACTTCTACCTGCTGCACAGGCCCAGCCCGCAGGTGCACACCCATCTCTATGTCACCTCCACGCCGCATGGCTTCCTGCTGCAGATCGATGTCGATGAACTGCTCGGGCGCGACGCCCTGGCCCATGCCCTGCAGCAGGACTTCGACTTTGTCGTCGAGGCCGGCTACCTGCAGAGCCACTGCCCCCGCGACACGGTCGAACAGCGGCTGGTCGCGCTGGCCGGCGTGTTGGCGGCCTGAGGCACGCGGACTGCCCGCCGCCCTCCAAGTGGTCGGTTGATGCCCGCGCCCTGCCCCTATGCTTGGGCAGGTCGCGAGGCATGCAGCCTTGCCATCAACGAGGACCATCAGCGATGACCAGCAGTACCGCATCACTCGCCATCCGCCCCATCCAGCCCACCGACTTCGAGGCCTGGCTGCCGCTCTGGTTGGCCTATCAGGACTTCTACCAGGTCGACCTGGGCGAAGCCGTCAACGCCACCACCTTCAAGCGCTTTCTGGACCCCGACGAGCCCGTGTTCGCCGCAGTGGCCGAGTACGACGGCGAGCTGGTCGGCATGGTCACCTGGGTCATCCACCGCTCTACCTGGTCGACCACCCACTACTGCTACCTCGAAGACCTCTACGTCGCCCCGCAGATGCGCGGCCAGGGTACCGGCGAGCACCTGATCGCCTGGGTCAAGGCCGCCGCCGACCAGCAGCAGTGCACACGCCTGTACTGGCACACCCACCAGACCAACCATCGCGCCCAGCAGCTGTACAACCGTGTGGCCGTCAACCCCGGCACGATCCTCTACCAGATCGCGCTGTAACCTTCCCCCGTTCAAGGGCAGGCATGGACAGCCGGGCCCTGGCAGGTCAGCATGCCGGCCTGCCCTTCTTCACTGCACAGACGTCATGGCCCACAGTTTTCAACTCGACACCCTGAAGATCCGCCTGGCCGCCGCCGAGCTGGCCCCGCTGGAGCTGCGCGTGCGGGTACAGCGCGCCCTGCGCGAACTCATTCTTGCCGGCGAACTGCCGCCGGGTTGCCGCCTGCCCGCCACCCGCACCCTGGCCAGTTCCCTGGGACTGTCTCGCGACACCGTGGAGATGGCCTATGTGCAACTGCAGCTGGAGGGCTGCATCTGCCGCCGCCCAGGCTCGGGCAGCTATGTGGCCGAGCACCTGGGGCCGCGTCTGCTGGGTGCACGCCCCCCGCGCACCGGCGCGCCGCAGCACGCGCCTGCCACCGTCGGCCTCAGCGCCCGTGGCGCGGCGATCCTGGCCAGCGGCGGGGTCAGCGACCAGCAGCAGGTCAAGGCCTTCGCCACCGGCCTGCCCGAGACGCGCAACTTCCCCCTCGACACCTGGGACCGCCTGCAACGCCAGGCCCAGAAGGACTACCGCGCCCAGGTGCTGCTGCATGGCGACCCGCTGGGTGCCGCGCCGCTGCGCCAGGCCATCGCCCGCTACCTGAACCTGGAACGCGGCGCCAGGGTGCACGCCGACCAGGTGCTGGTGCTGAGCAGCGCGCGCCAGGCGCTGTACCTGTGCGCGCAGGTGCTGGCCGACCCCGGCGGGCCGATCCTGCTCGAAGACCCGGGTTACTTTGGCGCGCGCAAGGCCTTCGAGATGGCCCAGCTGCAGGTGGTGCCCGTGGCCGTGGATGAGCACGGCCTGCGCACCGACCTGCTGCGTGCCGACCGCAGCGGCGCCAACACCGTCTACGTCACCCCGTCGCACCAGTACCCCACCGGCGTCACCCTGGCCCTGGAACGGCGCCTGGACCTGATTGCCTGGGCCGGCGAGCGCAACGGCTGGATCATCGAGGACGACTACGACAGCCAGTTCCACTACGACGGCCTGCCCACCGCCTGCGTGCAGGGCCTGGACAGCGCGCAGCGCACGATCTACCTGGGCACCTTCGCCAAGTCGCTGTACCCCGGCCTGCGCATGGGTTTCATGGTGCTGCCGCCGGCCCTGGTCGCGCCCATGAGCCACGCGCGCAGCATGCTCGACGGGCACACCCCGCAGCTGGCCCAGTTGACCCTGGCGCGGTTTATCGAAGACGGCCATTTCGCCGCGCACATTCGCGCCATGCGCACGCTGTATGCCGTGCGCCGCGAGGCCATGGCCGAGGCACTGCACCAGCACCTGGGCGGCATCGCCAGCGCGCAGCTGCCACCGGGCGGCCTGCAGATGCTGTGCCGCCTGGAGCACGGCTGGAGCGAGGCCGAGACGATCCGCCAGGCCGCGCGGGCGGGCATCCACCTGCCCGGCCTCAGCCGCCTGTACGCCACGCCGCCGGCACAGGGCGGCTGGCTGCTGGGCTTCGCAGCGCTCACCCCGCACCAGATCGGCAGTGCCGTGGCACGCCTGGCCAAGGCCCTGCGCCCCGGCGTGCGCAGCGGTCTGGCGCAGGCCAGCGAGGTGGACTGATCGGGCCACCCCTGGCGCGGATACGCTCGGCACCCCAGCCCATCCCGCAAGGACCTGCCCATGAACCGAACCGCTTCGCGCCTGCACCCGCGTGACCTCGTCTCACCCACCCTGGCCGCCCTGATCAGCGTCATGGTCAACTATGGCGGCACCTTCGTGCTGGTGTTCCAGGCCGCGCAACTGGGCAACCTGACCGCCGCGCAAACCGCCTCGTGGGTGTGGTCGGTGAGCATCGGCGTGGGCCTGACCGGGGCCTGGCTGAGCTGGCGCTACCGCGCGCCGATCATCACCGCCTGGTCCACCCCGGGCGTGGCGTTCCTGGCCACGGTCATGCCGTTCACACCCTATGGCGAGGTGATCGGCGCCTACGTGCTGTGCGCCATCGGCTTCATCCTGCTGGGGCTGTCGGGGGTGTTCGAGCGGCTGGTGCGCTGGATACCGGCCGGCATCGCCGCCGGGCTGCTGGCAGGCATCCTGCTGCAGTTCGGGGTCAACGCCTTCGGCGGGGCCAGCGCCGACCCGCTGCTGGTGATCGTGCTTGTGCTCACCTACGCCGTACTGCGCCGCTTCACCTCGCGCTTTGCCGTGGTCGGGGTGCTGGTGGCGGGCCTGGCCATGCTGCTGGCCCAGCAGCGCCTGGACCTGCACGGCGTGCACCTGAGCATGGCGCTGCCGGTGTTCGAAACCCCGCAGTTCAGCCTTGGCGCGCTGTTCGGCGTGGCGCTGCCGCTGTTCATCATCACCCTCACCGGGCAGTACATGCCCGGCATGCTGGTGCTGCGCAACGACGGCTACGCCACCAGCGCCAACCCGATCATCACGGTCACCGGGCTGGGGTCGCTGCTGATGGCGCCGTTTGGCGCCCATGCGTTCAACGTGGCCGCCATCACTGCGGCCATCTGCACCGGCAAGGACGCGCACCCCGACCCGGCCAGGCGCTACCTCGCCGGCATCGCCTGCGGGGTGTTCTACGTCACCGTGGGGGTTTTCGGCGTGACCCTGGCCAGCCTGTTCATGGTGCTGCCGCGCACCTTCGTCACCACCCTCGCCGGGCTGGCCCTGCTGGGCGCCATCGGTGGCAGCCTGGCCAGCGCGATGGGCGATGCGCGTACCCGCGAGACCGCGCTGATCACCTTTCTGGCCACCGCCGCCAATGTCACCCTGCTGGGTATCGGCGGCGCGTTCTGGGGGTTGCTGACCGGCCTGCTGGTGCATGCGCTGATGCACGCCGGCCGCCCGCTCAGCCCAGCCGTGGCGAGTGCGCCAGCAGCCCCTGGGTGTACGCCGCCTGGGGGTGGTCCAGCACATCCTGCGCCGGCCCCTGCTCGACAATCCGCCCTTCCCTGACCACCACCACGCGGTCGGCGATGGCGCGCACCACGCCCAGGTCGTGGGTGACGAACAGCAGGGTCATGCCCTCGCCCTGCAACTGCTTGAGCAGCGCCAGGATCGCCGCCTGCACCGACACGTCCAGGGCCGAGGTCACCTCGTCGCAGATCAGCACCGAAGGCTCGCACACCAGCGCGCGGGCAATCGCCACGCGCTGGCGCTCGCCACCCGACAGATGATGCGGGTACTTGTGCGCCGCATCCGGGGGCAGCGCGACCCGTGCCAGCGCCGCGTCGATACGCACCCGGCAGGCCGCGCCCTTGAGGCCGAAGAAGTGCTCCAGCGGCGCTTGCAGGCACTGCGCCACGGTCTGGCGCGGGTTCAGGGCGCGGTACGGGTTCTGGAAGATGTACTGGATACGGTGGCGCGTGGCCGCGGGCCGCTGGCGCGCCAGCAGGCTCAGCGGCTGCCCGTCGAAGGTCAGCTCGGCCTGGGCGGTATCGCCCAGCCCCGCCAGGGTGCGCGCCAGGCTGGTCTTGCCCGAGCCCGACTCGCCCACCACCGCCAGGCATTCGCCCTTGTACAGGTCCAGCGACAGGTCGAACAGCACCTGGCGGTCGTAGCTCAGGTTGAGGTCGCGCAGGCTCAGCAGCGGCGTGTCAGCGCAGCTGAGCATCGTTGCCGGCACCACCGCCGGCGCGGCCACGGCGGTCAGTTGCGGGTGCAGGCAGGCGACCTGCTGCGCGCTGTCCAGCGCATTCAGCGACGGCTCCAGCGAGGTGCAGGCAGCGCTGCGGCGCGCGCACCGCGGGGCGAAGGCGCAGCCTTGCGGGCGCTGGCCGGGCGCCGGGGCATGGCCGGCAATCGCCTGCAACGGGCGCTGGCGGGCCACGTCCGGAATCGCCGCCAGCAGGCCCAGGGTGTACGGGTGCGCGGGCCGCGCGAACAGGCGTTCGCGCTGCGCCACCTCGACGATGCGCCCGGCGTACATCACCATCACGCGGTCGACCAGGTCCTTGATCACGGCCAGGTCGTGGGACACGTACACCGCTGCCACCCCCTGCTCCTTGCACAGCCTGCGCAGGGTTTGCAGGATGTGCGCCTGGGTGCCGACGTCGAGGGCGGTGGTGGGTTCGTCGAGCACGATCAGGCGCGGGCGCAGCACGAAGGCCAGGGCCAGCATCACCCGTTGCTGCTGGCCGCCGGACAGTTGATGGGGGAAGCGCCTGAGAAACTCGCGATCGCCGGGCAGGCCGACGTCCACCAGGGTCTGCTGCAGCCGGTCGGCCTGGGCCGCGCGGGCAAGCTGCGGCTCGTGGGCCAGCAGGGTTTCGCGCAGCAGGTTGCCGATGCGCAGCGCCGGGTTGAGGGCCATGGCCGGGTCTTGCGCAACATAGCCGATCAGCCCGCCGCGGGCACGGCGCAGGGCATCGCCCTTGAACTCGAGCAGCGAGGCGCCGGCAATGTCGATGCGCCCGCCGGCAATCTGCGCACCGCGCCGGGCATGGGCCAGCAGCGCGGTGGCCAGGGTGGTCTTGCCCGAGCCGGACTCGCCGACAAGGCCGAGGATTTCACCGGGGGCCAGGCTGAAGTGGATGTGGTCGATGATATCGGCGCCGCTGGCGAGTTCGACCCGCAGGTTCTCGACCCGCAACGCTTCGCCGGCAACGCCGGCTCCTACAGACGGTGCAAAACCTGTAGGCGCCGGCGTTGCCGGCGAAGAGGCCATCAAGGCATGCGCATTCATTTGCGTTCTCCCGCACTGTGCCGGGCAATGCCCTCGGCCAGAATATTGGTGCCGTAGGCGAACACCCCGATCAGCAGCGCCGGTGCCAGCACCGCCCACGGCTGCACCAGCAGCCCGGCCTGGTTCTCGTTGATCATCAGCCCCCAGTCCGCCGCCGGCGGCGCCACGCCGTAACCCAGAAAGCTCAGGCCCGACAACATGCCCACGCCCCAGGTCAGCATGTTGCCAAAGTGCACCAGCAGCGGCGTGAGCACGTTGGGTAGGATCTCGCGCAGTAGAATCCGCGTGCGCGAAAAGCCCATCATCTGCGCCGCCTCCACGAACTCCTGGCTGGCCACCGCCACCGCACTGCCGCGCGCCAGGCGGATCACGCCGGGGGTAAAGGCAATTGCCACGGTCATCACGATCAGCCACGGCGCGCGCCCCAGCATCGACACGATCAGCAGCACCAGGATCAGGTCCGGAAACGCCAGCCACACATCCGCCAGCCAGGTGATGGCCTGGTCCAGGCGCTGGCGCGACAGCCCGGCCAGCAGCCCCAGCGCCGTGCCCAGCACCAGCGCAATGGCAGCGGCCGCCAGCGACATCCACAGGATCGACACACCGCCACCGAGCAGCCGCGACACCACGTCGTGGCCCAGAAAATCATGCCCCAACGGCGCCTCGCCGCTGGGCGCCCCGTACACCCCGCCAACCATGTCGGTAGGCGCATGCGGCGCCAGCCACGGGCCCAGCAGCGCCAGCAGCACGATGGCCAGGGTCACCAGCCCACCCCGACGAATTTGCGGCTCACGCCAGACACTTGCACTGAACATGCTCTCTTCCTCTCAAGGGGCCTTGGCTGCCGGGCGTCGCCACCAACTCTGGATGCCGCGACGGTTGCGCTGGATCAGCGTGACCCGCCGCGCGGTGCGCAGCCTGGGGGTCAGCAGCACGGTGAGCAGATCGGCCAGCAGGTTGATCGCCACCACGCCCAGGGTGATCACCAGCACCACGCCCTGGATCAGCGGCAGGTCGCGCATCTGGATCGCGGTGTTGAGCTGGGTGCCGATGCCGGGGTAGCTGAAGATCACCTCGGCCAGCAGCGCGCCGCCGATCAGGGTGCGCAAGGTCAGGGCCACGCCCTGCACTGCCGGCACCAGCGCGTTGGGCAAGGTGTGGCGCCACACGATGCGCCATTCGGGCACCCCGCGCAGGCGCGCCGCACTCACGTAGTCGGATTCCAGCGCCTCGATCATCGAGGCGCGTACCAGCCGCGCCAGGTACGGCAGCGACGACAGGCTCAGGGCCAGGATCGGCAGCAGCAGAAACTCCAGCTGCTGCCACAGGTGCTTGTCCGGGTCGAGGATCGACACCGCCGGCAGCAGGCTGAACTGCGGCATGGAAAACAGCAGCACCAGCCCGATGGCCAGCAGAAAACCCGGGGTGGCCTTGAGAAAGATCAGCGCCGACAGCGCCCAGCGGTCCAGGCGGCTGTCACGCCGCAGCGCCAGGCTCACGCCGATGCTCAACGCCAGCGGCACCACCACCAGCAGCACGCCGCCCAGCAGCGCCAGGGTATTGCCAAAGCGCGCGAGAATGATGCCGGCCACCGGTTGGTTCGAATCCAGCGAGATGCCCAGGTCGCCGTGCAGCACCTGCCCCAGCCAGCTCAGGTACTGCAGCAGGATCGGCCGGTTCAGGCCCAGTTGCTCGCGCAGGGTCTGGATGCTCTCCAGCGGCGCGTCGGGGCCCAGGATCACCCGCGCCGGGTCCGAGGGCAGCGCCTGGGTGGCGATGAACACCACCAGGCTGATGACCCAGGCGGTGAGCAGGCCGTAGCCCAGGCGCCCGATGAACCAGGGCAGCCAGGCCGGCAGTCGATGAGAGGTTGCGCACGGTTCAGGCATGGTTCAACCACAGGCTGTCAAAGCGCCAGGAGGCGAAGGTGGTCTGTTCGCCGTGCAGGCCGCCGACCTTGTTCGAGGCGGCGTCCAGCACGTCGGTGAAGCCCCAGATCAGCAGGCCGCCGCGCTGGTGCTGAATGGCCTGCGCCTCGTGCACCAGCTGCTTGCGCTGCGCCAGATCCGGCTGGCCGAGGGCCTGGGTGAACAGCGCACTGAAGCGCTCGTCACGGAAGTTGCTGCGGTTGTAGATCGCCAGCGGTGCATCGTTGTGCAGGCCGGTGGCCAGAAAGCCGCGGGCCGGTGTCGAGCCGGGCGACATCAGCCACTGCTCCTTCTGCGGGCCGTTGAATACCGAGGCGTCCACCGGCGTGACCTTGACCTGGACCCCGGCCTTCTTCGCCTGCTGGGCGAACACCAGGGCAGCGTTTATTTCGTTGGCGGTGGTGGTCAGCTCTATGCGCAGGTCGGTCTGCCCGGCCTGGCGCAGCAGCGAACGGGCCTGGTCCAGATCGAAGGGGCGCTGGGCGATGGCATGGTTGTAGGTGGGGTCGGTTGGCGAATACAGGTCGTTGGCGATGCGCCCGAAACCGTTGAGGCCACGGCCCACCAGCTCCTGGCGGTCGGCCAGCAGGCGGAAGGCCTGGCGCACCCGCTCGTCCTGGAACGGCGCCTTGGCGGTGTTGAGGTTGAAGCCACTGAACGAGGTGGTGGGCGACACCACCAGTTGCAGGCGCGGGTCGGCCTTGAGCAAGGCACTGTGCTCGGCCTGCACGCCGCTGGCGATGTCGATCTGCCCGGCACGCAGGGCGGCTACGCGCGATACCTGGTCCTTGAATTCGATGATCTCCAGCTCGTCGGCATATGGCTGGTTGGGCTTGTAGTAGTTTTCGAAACGGCTGAACAGCGCACGCTGGCCCGGCACGAAACGTTTGAGCCGGTACGGGCCGGCGCCCACCGGGTTGCTGACCGGGTCGTAGTCGGTAGGCACGATGCCGCCGAAGGCAATCAGGGTCTCGTCCAGCGGGAAGAAGCTGCGGCCCTGCTTGAAGCGGATCTCGATGGTGCGCTCGTCGAGCTTGCGCAGCGCCTGGCGGTCGATGGCGCCCACCAGCCCGGCAAATGGCGAGGCAAGTTTGGGGTCGGTCAGGCGCAGGATCGAGAACAGCATGTCGTCGGCGCCGATGCTCTTGCCGTGGTGGAACTCCAGCCCCGGCTTGATGCGAATGGTCCAGGCGCTGGCATCGGCATTGGGCTCGGCAAATTCGGCCAGGCCCAGGCGCGTGCTGACGTCGTCGTTCCACTCCCAGAACTTGCTGTACAGCGCCCAGCCGCGAATGATCCCGCCACCGGAAGGCTTGTGTGCATCCAGGTTGCCGGCCTGGTCGCCGTCGATGATGCCGACGCGCAGGCGCCCGCCGTGCACCGGGGTGCCCGGGCGTGCGCTGGCCGCCGCGCTGCTGGCAGGCCCGCCGGCATCGCAGCCGCCCAGCAGGCTGGAGCCCAGCAGCAGGCCGCCGCCGACGGCCAGGCTGTTGCCGAGGAAGATCCGGCGCGAGAATTCATGAGGCATGGGCAGCTCCTTAGGCCGGCTCGGCAGCGGTGCGCGCACCCAGGCGCGGGATCTCGAACCCGTGGTCCAGTTCCAGCAGCGGGAACAGCAGGTCGGCCACCCGGTGCGCTTCATCAATCAGCGGAAAGCCCGAGAGAATGAACGCCGAGGTGCCCTGCTGCTGGTACTCGCGAATGCGCTCGGCCACCTGCTCGGCACTGCCCACCAGGTAGGTGCCGGACGACGGGCCGAGGATGTCGAAGCCGAACAGGCTGGGGCCGGTCCACACGTTGGGGTAGATCTCAAGCTCGCGCGCAGTGGGCAGGCGCCCGTCGCGGATGCTCTGCACGTTGCGCTGCACCTGCGGGTTGTCGCTGTGGAAGGTGTCCAGGGTCTGGCCCGGCGGCAGGCGGCGCTCGATGGCGGCGCGGGCGGTGGCCAGGGAGGTCTGTTGCAGCAGCTTCTCGGCATGCGCCCAGGCTTGGGCCTCGGTCTCGCGCACGATGACCTGCAGGCGCGTGCCGTAGGTCAGTTCGCGGCCGATCTTCGCCGCTTCGGCGGCCACGCGGCGGAACTTGTCGCCCAGCCTGGGCGGGGTGTCGGCAAAGCTCAGGTACACGTCCAGCAGTTGCACCGAATGCGCCACGCCCACGTCCGAGGTGCCGGCGCCCCACAGGGGTACCGCCAGGCGCTGCGGCGGGTGCCAGCCGCCCAGCGGATGGCGCGCCGCCGCAGCCGGGCGTGGCGCGAGCTGCACGTACTGGCCGTCGAAACCGGCGGTGTCGCCGGCATAGATGCGCTGGAAGGCGCGCCAGTATTCCAGGCTGAACTGGTAGCGCTCATCGTGCGGGTAATGCACACCCAGGGTGGCCAGGCCCGCGTCGCTGCCATTGACCACGTTGAACAGCAGGCGGCCGTTGGAGAACTCGTCGAAGGTTAGCGCCCACTTGGCCAGCACCGCCGGCGACAGCTCGCCCGGGTGCTGCGCCACCAGAAAGCGCAGGCGCTCGGTGGCATCGATCAGTGCCGCCGACACCGCCAGGCTCTCGTTGGGGCTTGAACCCAGCAGGGCGCCGTAGAACCCCAGGCGGTCACTGGCCACCGCCAGTTGCCTGAGGTGGGCGAAATCGGTTTTCCAGCGCCCCTGGGGCTCCCACGGGTAGGGGCCGTCGGGGCTGGTGAGGTACCACAGGATCTTGATGGCCATGGCAGGTTCCTCAGGCGCGTGGGCGGTCGATGGCCGGGACCAGGCCCAGCGCGTGGGCGCGGTCGATCAGCTTGCTCATGTTCCATTGCTGGGTGAGCACGCCGGGGCCGTAGGGGCGCGAGCCGCCGATGGACTCGGCCAGCAGTTGCAGTTGCGCGCCCTCCTCCAGCAGCAGGATGAATTCGGCGGTGGCGCGCAGGCCCTGGCGCCCCCACACGGTCGCACCGCCGTTGGCTTCGAGAATCGCCGGGGTGTAGGGGTTCTCGGCCAGGCGCTCGAGAATGAAGTCGACCTCGTCCTGGCGCCGGTCGATGTACACCGGCAGCTCGCGGGCCAGCTGGTAGCGCTGCACCGGCACGTAGTGGAACGGCAGGCTGCGCTGGGTCTGCGCCCAGGCGCCCAGGTACGGGGTGTGCACGTGGGACACCGTGGTGATGCCGGCGTCTTCGCGAAACAGCCGGGTGTAGCGGCCCAGCCCGCCCTTGCCCTGGCCATGCACCAGGTTGCCGGCAAAGTCGCTGACCGTGGCCTGCAGCGGCTTGCGGTAGTCCCACGGGCCTGGGTAGTTGACCGACACCAGCAGCTCGCGGCCCGGTACGCGCTCGATGAAGCCCACGGTGCCGGCGGCGGTGATGGTGTTGGTTTCGCGGAACACGGTGAAGGCCTGTTCGGCCTCGTGCAGCACCTGCTCGATGAAGGCCTTGAGGTCGGCGTCGATCAGGTGCTCGGTGGTCAGTACGGTCATGGCGGACTCCTTGGTTCAGGCGCGGGCGCGCCGGGCCAGCAGTTGATGGGCAGCTTGCAGTGGACGCGGGTCGACCCAGTCGGCGAGGTTGAAATCGGCTTCGAGAAAGCCATGCAGGTTGAGGAAGGTCTTCTGGATGTCCAGGTAGCCCAGGCGCTGGGCCGAGAGGTCCGGGGCCAGGGTGGTGTGGAAGTCGCCACGGTAGGCTTCGTCCACGCCCTGGGCGCCGGCGCGGGTCTCGTCCTGCAGGATGCGCAGCAGTGCCTCGCGGTTGTGGCTGGCCCAGTCGGCGGCGCGCAGGGTCTGCGCGAGGAAGCGCACCACCAGCTCGAAGTGGTTGTCCAGCAGGCTCTGGTGCACGGTGATCGGCCGTGGCGTGCCGTTGTTGATGCGGTAACGCGGGTCGCTGATCTGGTCCAGGTCGATGCCCACCACCAGGCCCAGGCGGCGCGCTGCATCGGCAGCGGCGGCGCCCTTGACGTACACCGCGTCGACCTCGCCACGGGCCAGGTAGTCCAGCCCCGACCACAGGCGCTGCAGGCCCTGCTCGGGGGTGGGGGCGTCGTCCTGGTTGTGCAGCGCCACTTCCACCAGTTCGACATCGTCGAAGCTCAGGCCGGCCAGGCTCAGCGCGCCCTTGTAGCCATGCAGGCTCATGGCACGGGCGATGCTGCCCGGGCGGTTGTCGCCCCAGGCCGGCAGCGCCAGGCGCTTGCCCTTGAGGTCCCGGGCGCTGCGGATGCCGGAGTCGGGGCGTACCAGGACGGTCTGCCATTCCTCGATCCAGGTCAGGCCGATCAGGCGGCTGGGCGAACCGGCGGCGCGGGCGGCCAGGGCCGGCACGTTGCCGCCCTCGCGAAACAGCCCGGGCAACTGGTGATCGTAGTGGTGATGGCCGAGCTGGCGGGCCTCCTGCAGGGTCTCCACCGGCAGGCCGTCGGCGGCGAATTCCTCGCCCAGCCAGCCCAGGGTGTAGGCGATGCCGGAGGCGGTCGGCACCGGGCAGCGGGTGAACCAGATCTGTTCGAGGGCCGGTGCGGCAGGCAACGGCAAGGTAGCGGCGATTGACATGGGCATGTTCCATCAAGCGAAGGTAGCCATGCCATTGCAGCGCCCGTGCCAACTAACCAACTCATTGTTTTTGTTGGTTTTTTAAAGACCTTCTGAACACCGGGTGCTGGCCTGGCAGCAGTGTTGCAGCTGCCCTGCTGCTGCCAGAGCAACAATCGGCGCCCCGCTGCTGCCCCAGCAGCACCCCGCCGCCCGCACCTGGCCGCAGTCCTTGTGGCACAAGGCTTTGAGGTGTGTGGCACAGAACCTGCTCAAGGGCCTGAAACCTGTTCATTCAAGGAAGCCCCCGCATGAGTACCCCGCCCCGCCGCCTGGAAAGCGCCGCCCAGGCCATCGCCGCCGCCCATGAAATCGCCGGCCAGATCGCCGAGCTGGCCCGCGACCGGCACAACAACCGCCAGTTGCCGCGTCGCCAGGCCCAGCTGCTGTCCGACAGCGGCCTGACCGCCATCGGCGTGCCCGCGCAGTTCGGCGGGCTGGGCGCTTCGGTACAGACCATCGTCGAGACCGTGCGCATCGTGTCCGCCGCCGACGGCGGTGTCGGGCAACTGCTGCAGATTCACAACGTGATGCTGCGCGGTGTGCTCAGCGGCTACCCGGATGAAGTACGCGAGCGCCTGATTGCCGACCTGCTGGCCGGCAAGCGCCTGGGCAACGCCCTGGCCGAGGTCGGCGGCAAGAACAAGTTCGCCCTCAAGACCCGCATCGAGCGCCGCGAAGACGGCAAGCTGGTGCTCAACGGCAGCAAGTTCTACTCCACCGGCTCGTACCTGGCCGAATGGATCTCGCTGACCGCCGCCAGCGACGACGGCGGCGCCGGGGTGCTGCTGCACCGCGACACGCCGGGCCTGACCCTGCTCGACGACTGGGACGCCTTCGGCCAGAACAACTCGGTGAGCGGCACGGTGCAGTTCGACAACATCGAGCTGGACGAGCGCTATGTGCTGCGCCGCCAGGGCCCGATGAAGCGCACCGGGCTGACCTTCCCGCAGATATTGCACGCGGCCATCGACACCGGCATCGCCGCCGGCGCCCTGCAGGCCGGCATCGACTACCTCAACCAGCACGCGCGCCCGTGGGTAGAGAGCGAGGTGGAGCGCGCCAGCGAAGAGCCGCACATCATCCGCCAGATCGGTGAATACGCCGTGGCCCTGCGCGCCGCCGAATCGCTGCTGCGCGATGCCGCACGGACCTTCGATGCGCACGAGCTGGCCCCCGACGACAAGGCCCTGCAGGACGAGCTGATTCTCTCGGTAGCCACCGCGCGGGCGCACTCGGATGCCGCCTCGCTGAAGATCTCCAGCGACATCTTCTCGCTGCTGGGGGCCAGCGCCTCGCTGAGCAAATGGAACCTGGACCGCTTCTGGCGCAATGCGCGGGTGCACACCACCCACGACCCGATCCGCTGGCGCCTGCACCACGTGGGCAACTACTACCTCAACGGCATCGACCCGGGCGAATACACCGCCATTCTCGCCGCCAAGCAGAGCGCGGGCGCCAGCCGCTGAACACCGGGCGCGGGGCCTGCCCTGCGCCTGCTTTCCCCTTTGCCTCGAGTTTTCCATGAGCCCTCGACACCCGCTGCTGCGCAGCCTGGCGATCTACCGCGAAATGCCCTGGCGTTTCGCCCTGGTCGCCGGGCTGTTCGTTTTCATCAACCTGGGGCTGGTCTGGCAGCAATGGCTGATCGGCCATGCGCTGAACGACGTGAGTGCCGGCGCCGCCGTGGTACGCCTGGCCGATGGCAGCCTGGATGCACGCCTGGCCTGGCACTGGTTCTGGCTGATAGCCGCGGTGGCGCTGGGCCGCGCGGTGTTGCAGTACGCCGCGGCCATCGGCTCGCTGGTGCTCGGCCAGGCGCTGCTCACGCGCCTGCGCGAGCGCCTGCTGGCCCAGGTGCAGGCCCTGCACCTGGGCTACCACTGGCAGCACGGCATGGGCGAGATGGTCACCCGCACCACCCGCGATGCGGACAAGGTGCGCGATGCCCTGATCAGCTTCTGGCGCCAACTGGTGGAAACCCCGTTGGTGGTGCTGGCCACCGTCGGCCTGCTGGCCTGGTACGACCCGTGGCTGGCCCTGGGGCCGCTGCTGCTGACCGTGCTCGGGCTGGGCATCTTCGTGCACCAGACCGAGCGCCTGGTGGCACTGGACCGTGCCGTGGGCGCCGCCTACGACCGGGTCAACCAGGACCTGGCCGAAGGCATCGGCGCGGTACGGGTGATCAAGTCGTTCGGCCTGCAGGCCCAGCGCATCCAGGGCTTTGCCGCGCAGGTGCAGGTGTTTGCCGGGCATGCACGCCAGGCGCTGGCCTACGCCAGCTCGCGCATACCGCTGCCGCAGGCGGTGGTGGCGCTGGGGCATGTGTGGATCCTGGTGGTCGGTGCGCAGTTGGTGGCCCAGGGGCGTATCGGCATCGGCGAGCTGGTGACCTCGCTGCTGATCGCCACCACCCTGGTGTTTCGCATCGAAGGCATCGGCCGGGTGATGCAGACCTTCGCCGACGCGCGCGCCTCGGCCGAGCGTATCTGGCAGTTGCTCGATGCGCCGGTACACATCGTCAGCGGTCAGCAGTCGCTGCCCCCGGGGCCGCTGGGCCTGAAGCTGGAGGCTGTCGGTGTGGCAGCGCCCGGCGGTGGGCAGGCGGTGCTCAGCCAGTGCTCGTTGCAGATAGAACCCGGCGAGGTGGTCGCGCTGGTGGGCGCCACGGGCACCGGCAAGAGCCTGCTGGCCAGCCTGCTGCCGCGCCTGACCGAGGCCGACCAGGGCCGCGTGCTGCTGGGCAGCGCTGCACGGGGCTGGCACGACGTGCGCACCCTGGCGCTGGATGAACTGCGCCGGCGCGTGCATGTGCTGCCCCAGGAGAGCTTTCTGTTCGCCGACAGCCTGGCTGCCAACCTGCGCCTGGGTGCGCCCACGGCCAGCGACGCGCAACTGCTCGATGCACTGCGCCAGGCCAGCGCCGAGGACGTGCTGGCGCGCCTGCCCCAGGGCCTGGACACGCCGCTGGGCGACCGTGGCGTGACCCTCTCGGGCGGCCAGCGCCAGCGCCTGTGCCTGGCCCGCGCCCTGCTGGCGGCCCCCGACATCCTGTGCCTGGACGACGCCACCAGCGCGCTGGACGCGATCAGTGAACAGCGTGTGCTCGACACCCTGCGCCAGCGCCGCAGCGATGGGCATGCGCCGACCCTGCTGCTGATCGCCAGCAAGCTGAGCACCGTGCAACTGGCCGACCGCGTGCTGCTGCTGAGCAGTACCGGCATCACCGACAGCGGCAGCCATGCGCAGCTGCTGCACCGCAACCCGACCTACCGTGAACTGCTGGGGATCGAGCATGGCTAAGCCGCAAGCGGGCACTGCCCTGAGCGATATCGAGATAGAAGAATTGCTGGCAAGAAAGGCCCTGGACCGCAGCATGTTCCGGCGCCTGCTGCCGCTGCTGCGCCCGGTGCGCCGGCAGATCGGCTGGGTGATCGGCCTGGAGCTGGTGCTGGTGTTCACCGTGTTCCTGCGCCCGTGGTTCGTGCGCGAGCTGCTCGATCACGGGCTGATCCATGACGGCAACGCCTGGCTGCTGGACCCGCCGCTGGTGCTGTGGCTGGGCGCGGGCCTGGCGGCAAGCTGGCTGGGGCGCTTCGTGCTGGCGGGGCTGTCGCAGTACATCGCCGGCAGCGCCGCGATCAGCGTGCTCAACGACCTGCGCGTGCGGGTGTTTGCGCACGTGCAGGCGCTGAGCGTGGGCTACTTCGACCGCACCCGCGCCGGGCGCATCATTTCGCGGGCCGACCGCGACGTGGACGCGCTTGAGCCGCTGCTGATCCAGGGCCCGCCCGAGCTGCTCGGCGCCCTGCTGCGCTGCAGCCTGGCGGCGGTGATGCTGTGGCTGATCGAGCCGCTGTTCTTCTTCAGCCTGATCGGCAGCGTGCCGTTGCTGCTGCTCGCCACCTGGGGCTTCAAGCGTATCGCCCAGCGCAACTGGGCGAAGGTCGCGGAAAACCGCAGCCGCTTCACCGCCCACCTGGTGGAGAGCGTCAGCGGCGTTCGCCTGCTGCAGCAGACCGGCCGGCAGCAGACCAACCTGCAGCGTTACCAGGGCCTGCTGGACGACTTCAACCGCGCGCTGATTCTGGGCAGCCTGCGCTCGGGCTGGTTCGCGCCGTTCACCGCGCTGCTGGCCGCGATGGGCATGGCGGTGCTGGTGCTGGTGGGTGGCTACGGGCTGGCCGAGGGTTCGGTGACGGTAGGCCAGGTGGGTGAAAGCCTGTTCTACGTGATGCTGTTTCTGGGGCCGTTGCAGGAGCTGACCGACCTGTTCGAGCGCTATGCCACCGGTTCGGCTTCGGCGCAGCGGATCTTTCTGCTGCTGGACACCGCGCCGCAGATTCTCGACCCGCAGGTGCCCGTGGCGTTGCCCAGGGCGCGTGGCGAGGTGCGCTTCGAGCAGGTGCGCTTTGCCTATGAGCGTCAGGCGCCAACGCCGGTGATCGACGGGCTGGACCTGCACATACGGGCGGGCGAGGTGCTGGCATTGGTCGGGCCGTCGGGGCATGGCAAGAGCACGCTGGTGCAGTTGCTCACGCGCTTCTATGACGTGGACGGCGGCGCGGTGAAGCTCGATGGCATCGATGTTCGCCAGTTGAGCCAGCAGCAGTTGCGCCGGCACGTGGGTGTGGTGCTGCAGGACAACGTGCTGTTTGCCGGCAGCATCCTCGACAACCTGCGCCTGGCAGCACCGGGGGCGGACGATGCGACGCTGATCGCGGCGGCCCGCGAGCTGGGCGCCGATGAAGTGCTGGAGCGCCTGCCGCACCAGTACGCGACCCAGGTGGGGGCGCTGGGCGCGCACCTGAGCCATGGGCAGCGCCAGCTGGTGTGCCTGGTGCGGGCGTACCTGGCAGACCCCGCAGTGCTGGTGCTGGACGAAGCCACCTCGGCGGTGGACGTGCATACCGAGCGGCGCATCCAGCGGGCGTTGCGTCGGCTGTGCGAGGGGCGCACGGCGATCATCATCGCGCATCGGCTGGCGACCATTCGCGAGGCGGACCGCATCGTGGTGATCGGCCAGGGCCGCCTGGTGGAGCAAGGGCCGCATGCGCAGTTGCTGGCCAGGGGTGGGGCGTATGCGGCGCTGCATCGCAGCTATGCGCGGGCCGGTTAGGGCCAATCGCGGGTCAAGCCCGCTCCCACAGGGGGGCATTGCTCTGGTGCTGCAACCGCCGCACCCACTGCTGCTGCACTGCTGCCCTGGCAGCAGTGCAGTCGCCCACCCCCCGCAAAATCGGGCCCGCACCGCGTGGCATGACGGTTGCACCACCTCTGGCACATTCACCGAGGAACAGCCATGAGCACCGAATTCTTCTGGCGCCTGCCCCTGGGCACCGACGGGCCGCAATTGAGCACCGACCGGCACAACCGTGGCAGCTTCAGCCACCAGCACGGCCATATCGCACCCGGCCGGCTGGCAGACGGCCGCCCCGACGGCTTCACCTATATCGACTACATCGCCCAGGTGGCCAAGGCCGCCGAACTGGCCGGCTTCGAAGGCGCCCTGCTGCCCACCGGCCCCGAACCCTGGATCGTGGCCGCCGCACTGGCCCGCGAAACCCGCCGCCTGCGCTTTCTGATCGCCTTCCAGGCCGCCTGGACCCTGCCAGCCTACGCCGCACAACAGGCCGCCATCCTGCAGCACCTGAGCCACGACCGCCTGGACTGGAACATCATCACCGGCGGCAACCCCGCCAGCCAGCGCGCCCAGGGCGACTTTCTCGACCACGACCAGCGCTACCGGCGCACCGGCGAATTTCTCGACATCATCGACGGCCTGTGGCGCAACGAGCACTTCAACTACCAGGGCGAGGTCTATCAACTGGACAACGGCGCCCTGCCCGAGCACCTGGGCCATGTGCGCAAGCCGGGGGTGTACTTCTCCGGTTTCTCCGACCCGGCCCTGGACGTGGCTGCACGCCACGCCGACGTGTACCTGAACTGGGCCGAGCCGATCGAGCAACTCAGGCCGCATATCGAGCGCGTGCGCGAGCTGGCCGACAGGCAGGGCCGCACGGTGCGCTTCGGCCTGCGTGTGGACCTGTTCGCCCGCGAAACCGAAGAGGCCGCCTGGCGCGACCTGCGCCGCCAGTTCGACAAGCTCGACGGCAGGCCCAGCGCCCTCTCCAGCACCTTCAGCACTGCCAGCGACTCGGTCGGCGGCGCCCGCCAGAGCGCCTATCACCAGAACATCCAGCGCTTCGACGACCTGATTCTGGGGCCAAACCTGTGGGCCGGTTTCGCCAAGGCCAAGCCCGGCCCCACCGTGGGCCTGGTGGGCAGCCACCAGAACATCGCCGAACGCCTGGCCGAGTACCGCGACGCCGGCTTCTCGACCTTCATCCTGGCCGGCAACCCGCACCTGGAAGAAGCCCTGCGCATCGGCCAGGAAGTGCTGCCGCTGGTGCAACAACAACCCATCAAGGACCCGATGCCCCTATGACCACCCCTCTCGATACCCTCTGGTACACCCACAGCCCGGTGCCGACCGGCCTTGGCATCGCCGTGCAGACCGGGCGCCTGGCCGAGGCGTTCCAGCCGCTGGGCACCTCGATCCAGTCGCTGCGCGAGTCCAGCGAGCGCGAAGTGCGCGAAGCCCACTACGACCATCACCTGCCCAACTCGGTGCGCCACGGCGGCAACATTCCGGCGATCTGGGCCTACGCCAGCGGCGTGCAGACCCGCGTGCTGGGGCTGAGCTGGGCCGATGAGGTGCAGTTGATCCTGACCACCGAGGACAGCGGCGTGAAAAGCGTGCGCGACCTCAAGAACCGCCGCTTCGGCCTGCCCAAGTGGGCCAACGTGCAGATCGACTTCACCCGCGCCCAGGCCCTGCGCGGGCTGGAAAACGCGCTCAGGCTCGAAGGCCTGGACGTGGCCGATGTGGAGCTGGTGGACTACCCCTACGGCGGCACCCACAGCGACGAGCAGGTCACCCATGTGCATGGCGCCACGGTGACCCTGGGCATGAACCGGGTGAGCCGGCGCAACAACGAACTGATCGGGCTGCTGCGCGGCGACATCGACGCGATCTTCCTCAAGGGGGCCTCGGCCTTGCAACTGGCCCACGAGTTCGGCCTGCGGGTGGTGATAGACACCGGCTCGCACCCCGACCCGCTGATCCGTTCCAACAACGGCACGCCGCGCACCCTGACTGTTGACCTGAACCTGCTGCAACAGCATTTCGGCGCGTGCACGCGCATCGTCGACGTGGTGCTGCGTACCGAGCAGTGGGCCTGGGCCAACCCCGATGAAACCCGGCGCTACCTGGCGCGCGAGCTCAACACCAGCGAGTACTGGGTGGCGGCGGCGTATGGCGAGGACGCACACCGGCGCCTGCGGACCACGCTGGACAGTCGCTCGATCGAGGCGCTGCAGGATTTCACCGATTTTCTGCATCGGTGGCATTTCATTGCGCGGCGCTTCGATGTGCGCGACTGGATCGATTTCAGTGTGCTGGAGGCGGTGATCGGGTCGACGTCGCGGGTGGCCACCTGAAAATCGTGCCGCCCCATTCGCCAGCAAGGCTGGCTCCTACACAGGCCTCGCCCCCTGTAGGAGCCAGCCTTGCTGGCGAAGCTTTTCAAACCGGTTGCTGCTGCAGCAGCAGGCATTCCACAGCCCCCTGCTGCACCACTAGCAACCCACCCCGAAACACCCGATTAAACCCATGTAAATCAATAGCTTGCAAACATGGCACAAACCCTGCTCTAGCCCCGTATCAGCCACACTCGGGGAGCCACACCATGCATCAGCTTCATCCACTGGCCAGGGGCATCGGCCTGGGCCTGCTGCTCGCAGGCACCAGCACCGCCCACGCCGACGACAGCACCACGCCGGCACTCAAGACCGTCACCGTCACCGCACAACACCGCGAAGAAACCCTGCAGGAAGTGCCGGTGGCGGTCAGCGCGGTCCAGGGCACCAGTATCACCGCCGACGGCGTGCGCGCCATGGGCGACATCACCACCTTCATCCCCAACGCCTCGGCCAAGAACCCCGATGGCGATGGCCGCCCGCGCTGGTACATCCGCGGTCTGGGCACCGGCGACACCGGCGCCGCCACGGTCTACCCGGTGGGCATCTATGCCGACGACGTCTACCTAAACGCCCCCGTCGCCGGCGGCGGCCCGCTGTTCGACCTGGAGCGCATCGAGGTGCTGCGCGGCCCGCAAGGCACCCTGTACGGCAAGAACACCACGGCGGGGGCAGTCAACGTGATCTCGAAAAAGCCCACCTTCGACACCGACGGCTTCGGCACCATCGGCTTTGGCAGCAAGAACGAACGCATCCTCAACGGCGCCCTGGGCGGCACCCTGGTGGACGAACGCCTGGCCGGCCGGGTGTCGCTGTATTCCGAGGAGCGCGACGGCTTCACCCACAACCTGACCAACGACCAGACCTATGGCGACGTCAACAAGAAGGCCGTGCGCGTGCAGTTCCTGGCCAGGCTCAACCCGGACATGGAGGCGCTGTGGAAGCTCCACGGGCGCCAGTTCAAGGGCGATGGCAGCAGCGGCTCGCTGCCGCTGGGCACCTATTACAACGTCGGCTACCAGCGCCCCCAGGGGCGGCGCATCGAGCTGAACGTGGACGAGCACTCCAAACTCGACCACGACGGCACCTCGCTGACCCTGAACTGGGACATCGGCGACTACCGGCTGACCTCCATCACCGCCTACGACTCTATCCGCCAGCAGTCGCTGACCGACGCCGACTACACCCCCTACGAGGTCAACGGCGCGAGCGACACCGACAACCGCTACGACCAGTACTCGCAGGAATTTCGCCTGGCCTCCCCGCAGCAGGAAACCCTGCGCTGGATGCTCGGCACCCATTACTTTCACGAAACCCTCGACAGCACCGACAGGCGTTTCGTGACGCCGGGCCCGACGCCCAACGGCAGCGGCTCCAACCAGATCGGCGGGGTCGACCTGAGCAGCCTCGACTACACCCACAAGACCGACAGCTACGCGCTGTTCGGCAACCTGGCCTATGACCTGAGCGACAACTTCACCGTGACCGGCGGGCTGCGCTGGACCACCGAGAAAAAGAGCATCGACCTGGACCTGGCCCAGCTCACCCGCACCAGCGCCAACGGCCCGCTGGTGCCGCTGGGCGCTGCGGGCGCCAACGGCAACCGCGACGAGAGCAAGCGCTGGGACGCCTGGACCTACGATGTGACGCCCGAGTACCGCATCAACGACAACCTGCGGGTGTTCTTTCGCTATGCCCACGGCTTTCGCTCCGGCGGCTTCAACACCGGCCTGTCGAGCAACCTGGCGCAGCTGACCACGGTCGACCCGGAACAGCTCGATGCCTACGAGCTGGGCCTGAAATCGGAGTGGTTCGACCACCGCCTGACGGTCAACGCCAACCTGTTCTACTACGACTACCAGGACATCCAGGTCAACCTGCTGACGGTCAACAGCGGCGTGCTCACCACCGCGCTCACCAACGGTGCCAAGGGCAAGGTCAAGGGCGCGGAGCTGGAGATCGAGGGCCAGCCCACCGACTACCTGCACCTGCGCGCGGCGGTGTCGTTCCTGGACACCGAGTACACCGACTTCAAGAACGTCAACCCCACCACCGGCGAGGTGACCGCCGACTACAGCGGCAACAGCTTCGTGCGCTCGCCGCGCAACGTGGTGTCGCTGGGCGCCGACTACACCATCCCGCTGGCGATCGGCGGCAAGCTGGTGGCCGGCGCCGACGTGAGTTTTCGCGACAAGGAGTACTTTCTGGCCAACCGCCAGAGCAGCGCCGAGCCGACCCTCAGCCAGCCCCACTACACCCTGGCCAACAGCCGCCTGACCTGGTTCAGCGCGGATGAAAAGCTCAGCGTGACCGGCTTCGTCAACAACCTCACCGACCGCCGCTACCAGGTGCACGGCCGGCCCAACGGCCCCCAGGGCCAGTACGTGCTGACCTACGGCGACCCGCGCACGGTCGGCGTCAGCGTCACCAGCCGATTCTGATCGACCGCGCCGGCGGCAGGCTGCCGGCGCACTTCAACTGCCTTGCAAGGAGTACACCCCATGTTGCGTCCCACCCCCTTGGCCGGCGCCATCGCGCTGGTCATCGGCAGCGTTGCCGTGCCCGAATGCTCTGCCCAGGCCGCACCCGGCGCGGATGACAAGCTCGATACCGTGGTCGTGGTCGGCACCCGCCGCAGCGACGTCACCGCGCTGCAAAGCGCAGCCCCGGTGGATGTGCTGAGCGCCGAAAAGCTGCAGGACACCGGCGCCAGCGACCTGTCCGGTGCGCTGACCGCCCTGTCGCCCTCGTTCAGCTTCCCGCAGTCGCCCCAGGGCGCGTTCGCCGGCTCCATCGCCCAGGGCGCCTCGCTGCGCGGCCTGGCGTCGGACCAGGTGCTGGTGCTGGTCAACGGCAAGCGCCGCCATACCAGCGCCAACGTGACCCGCCAGGGCCTGGCCAACGGGCGTGGCGCAGCGGCCGTGGACCTGAGCCTGATCCCGCTCAGCGCGGTGTCGCGGGTGGAGATCCTGCGCGACGGCGCCGCCGCCCAGTACGGCTCGGACGCCATCGCCGGGGTGATCAACATCGTGCTCAAGGAGAACGACGACGGCGGCAACGTGGGCTATCGCTTCGGCGGCTACGACAAGGGCGACGGCCTGCAGCGCAAGCTCAGCGGCTGGAAGGGCCTGGCCCTGCCCAACGATGGCTTCCTGACCCTGAGCTTCGATGCCGGCAGCCAGGACCCGGCCAGCGACACCAACCCCGACAACCGGATCTTCTACCCCGGCAGCACCAGCACCGATACCCCGCGCGAGCAGAACAACCGCTACCGCACCTGGCGCTGGGGCTCGGGCAATGTCTCGGACCAGTACAACCTGGTGGCCAACAGCGAAATCGGCCTGGGTGAAGGGCTGACCGCCTATGGCTTTGCCACCTATGCGCACAAGAACACCGACGCCGACGGCTTCTTCGACCCGCCCACCACCCTGGCCCGCAACTACGGCAGCGATGCGCTGCGCCGCTACCCGGACGGGCGCCTGCCGGTCACCCGCTACAACCTGCAAGACTATGCCGTGGCCGGCGGCCTGCGCTGGGAGGACGAAACCCTGGGCACGTTCGACCTGGCTGCCAACTACGGCAACGACACGTTGAAGTCCACCGACCGCAACGCCATCAACCCCAGCTGGGGCACGGCCAGCCCGTCGAGCATCTACACCGGCGAGCGCGAGAACCAACAGACCAACCTGACCCTGGACTGGGTGCGCGACTTCCCCACCGACCTGCTGGCCAGGCCGCTGACCCTGTCGGCGGGCCTGGCCTGGCGCAAGGAGAACTACCACCTGGGCGCCGGCGAGGCGGCCGGCTGGCAGAACGGGCCGCTGTTCGGCAGCCTGGACCCGGTCAGCGGGCGGCCGATCCCCGGTTACTACTCGGGCATCACCAACGTCGATGCCGCGTCGCTGGAGCGCAAGGTGTTCGGCGCCTATGTCGACCTCGAAGGGCAGCTCACCGACAAGTTCCAGGCCGGCGTGGCGCTGCGCTCGGAGCATTACTCGGACTTTGGCGACACCACCAACGGCAAGCTGTCGCTGCGCTACGACTTCACCCCGCAGATCGCCGCACGCGGCAGCCTCAGCACCGGCTACCGCGCCCCTTCACTGGTGCAGAGCGGGCTGTCCTCGTTCAGCGTGCAGGTGGTGGAGCAGCCACCTGGCAGCGGCAACTGGGTCGAGGTGCAGCAGCGCACCCTGCGTGCCGACAGCCCCGAGGCCGCGCTGCTGGGCGGGCGCGCGCTCAAGCCCGAAGAGTCGACCAACTACTCCCTGGGCCTGGTGTGGCGCCCGCTGGCCAACGCCTCGGTGACCGTGGACGCCTACCGCATCGACATCGACAACCGCATCACCCTGTCCGACCAGTTGCCGGCCAGCGTGGTGGGGCCGATCTTCGCCGGTACGCCGTATGCCAACATCCAGAGTGCGGCGTTCTATACCAACATTGCCGACACCCGCACCGACGGCATCGAGCTGGCCGGCCAGTACCAGTGGGACCTGGCGCAGTACGGCCGGCTGGACCTGAACGCCGGCTTCGCCAAGACCCGCACGCGCATCACCGAACTGCGCGATGCCGGCGGCATTGCCGGCAACCAGATCGTCGGGCGCGCCACCCAGGGCCTGATCGAGCACGGCACCCCCGACACCAAGCTGACCCTCAGCGCCAACTGGCTGTACCAGAACTGGGGCGTGACCCTGACCCAGCGCCGCTACGGTGAATGGCAGAGCCTCAATGCCAGCAACCCCGACCTGGACCAGACCTTCAGCGCGCAGTGGATCACCGACCTGGACCTGAGCTACCGCTTCGACCAGGGGCTGAAGGTCTCGGTGGGTGCGATCAACCTGTTCGACAGCCACCCCGACAAACTCGAAGGCCAGACCCTGTACGGTGTGCAGAAGTACTCGATCACCTCGCCCGAGGGCGCCCAGGGCGCGTTCTACTACACCAGCCTGAGTTACGACTTCTGAATTTTGTCCGACAATAAAATTGAGCTGGATCAACGTTTGGCGTGATGTATGGCACTTAGCCTTCATCCACTGCGACAGCGCTTCTATAGTGTGGCGGGAACCACGTTCCCCCCACTCTAAGGAGCGTTCATGCTGCGCGTACTTTCACTGGAAAACCTCACCGTCACCCGCAAACTGGCACTGGGCTTCGGGCTGATGCTGGCCCTGGCGGTGTGGTTGGCCGCCACCGGCCTCAAGGGGTTGCACAACGACAAGACTTCGTTCGAGCGGATCAACCGACTGAGCACCCTGTTCGACGAAACGGTGTTTGCCCGCGAGGCCAACTACCAGTACGCGCTGGCGCCCCAGGCCGCCCACCTGGACACCCACCAGACCCACCAGCAGGCCTTGCACAGCGCACTGAACGCGGTGCTCGAGGACGTGCAGCGCGGCGCCTGGCCCGCCGAAGACCTGCAGACCGTGCAGCAACTGGCCGACGGCCTGCAGGGCTACATCACCACCCACCAGGCCGCCCTGGCCCTGGACCCGCCCGACAGCGCCCGGGTGGTGCAGGCCAACGCCCTGCTGGCCAACCTGCAGGGCAGCATCAACGTGCTGTACAAGAAGGAAGAGGAGCGCGCTGCCGACAGCGTGGCCACGGTGGTCTCGATTCTGCTGGGCGTGACCGTCGCGACCCTGGTGCTGGGCACCCTGATCGCCTGGCTGATCGGCCGGCAGATCGTGCGCCCGCTGCGCCAGAGCCTGGAGGCGGCCGAGCGCATCGCCCACGGCGACCTCACCGTGCAGCTGGACAGCCATCGGCGAGACGAACTGGGCCAGCTGCTGCGCGCCATCGGCGACATGAGCCAGCGTCTGCGCGAGGTGATCACGCGCATTGGTCACGGCTCCTCGCAACTGGCGGTATCGGCCAGCCAGCTGGCCACCATCACCACCCAGACCCAGGCCGGCACCGACAGCCAGCGCAGCGACACCGACCGGGTCGCCACCGCCATGAACCAGATGACCTCGATGGTGCAGGCCGTGGCGCGCAACTCCGAAGACGCGGCCCAGGCGGCCCGCCAGGCCGACGAGGAAGCCAGCGGCGCCTCGGGCATCTCGCGCAATGCCATCGTGCAGATCGAGGCGCTGGCCGGCGAGGTCGGGGTGTCGGCCGAGTCGATGAGCCGCCTGCACCAGGAAATCGACCGTATCGCCAGCGTGCTCGGGGTGATCAAGGCCGTGGCCGGGCAGACCAACCTGCTGGCGCTCAATGCCGCCATCGAGGCGGCACGTGCCGGCGAGGCCGGGCGCGGCTTCGCAGTGGTGGCCGACGAGGTGCGCAGCCTGGCCCAGCGTACCCAGCAGTCTTCCGAGGAGATCGAGCACCTGATCGGCGAGTTGCAGCGCATTGCCAACGAGAGTACGCAGATCATGCAGTCCAGCGTGGAGCAGACCCAGTCGACCGTGACCGGGGTGCGCAACACCGGCGATGCGCTGGCGGCGATCACCCGGCAGGTCTCGGACATCCAGCAGATGAGCCTGCGCATCGCCAGCGCCGCCGAAGAACAGACCACGGTGGTCGAGGAAATCACCCGCAACGTGCTGCATGTGCGCGAAACCGCCGACCAGTCGGCACTGGCCAGCAGCGAGATCGCCAGCTCCAGCGTCGAACTGGCGCGCCTGGGCAGCGACCTGCAGAGCCTGGTGGTGCATTTTCGCACCTGACGGCTCGCGGCACGGGCTGCGGCGCAGGGTGCGGGCAGGTGAAGGGGGAAAACGGATTGACTCCGTTTCCTGGCTGACCCAAGCTTGCCCCACCCCGCCTGCCCGGATGCCGCATGTCAAAACCGCGCCTCTATACCCTGCTCAGCCTGCTCGTGCTGCTCGTCATCGGGCTGGGCTACGGCTGGCTGGGTGACGCCCCGGCCCCCGCGCCGGCCCCCAGCCATGGCTACACCAAGGCGCTGACCATGGCCCATGAAGGGCAGCCGGGGGCGGCGCGGGTGCTGTACCAGCAACTGGCGCGCGCCGACCTGTCGGGCATTCGCCGCGCCAGCCTGCATGCCGAGCTGCCCAACTACCCTTCGCCGCTGGCGCTGAAGCTGGCCGACCAGGACCTGAGCCACGACGACCCGCTGGTGCGCCGCGCGGCGATCGCCAGCATCAGCGCGCTGGTGCCGGCGCCGCAGCGCAGCGTGCTGCTGGGGCCGATGCTCGAAGACCCCGAGCAGAGCGTGCGCTTTGCCGCGGTCGATGCGCTGCTGGGGCTGGGCCCGGACGATGTCGGCCTGTACTACGGCCCGCTGCAGCAGGCACTGGAGCAGTACCAGCAGGCCTTGCTCAAGCAGCTCGACGATGCCGCCGCCCAGGTGCACCTGGCCCGGCTGTACGTGCACGAGGGCCATGACGACGAGGCGGCGCAGGCACTGGAGCGAGCGCTGGCGCTGGCCCCCGACGACCTCGAGGCACTGGCGGCCAAGGTGCGCCTGCTAGACAGCCAGGGCCACGCCGATGCCTCCCGCGAGCTGCTGGCCCAGGCGCTCAAGCGCCACCCCGACTCGGCCTTTCTGCAACACGAGCTGGGCCTGTGGCTGATGCGCCACGACCAGCACGAATACGCGCTGCTGGCGTTCGACCGGGCCCTGGCGCTGGACCCGGACAACGCCGAGTATCGCTTTACCCTGGCGTTGACCCTGCACAGCCTGGAGCAGGTCGAGGTGGCGCAGAAGCAGCTCGAAACCCTGCTCGCCCGCCAGCCGGCCAACCGCAAGGCGCGGGTGCTGCTGATCGGCTACTGGAAAGAGACCGGCCAGCTGCAGAACGTGCAGGTGCTGCTGGCCCAGCTGGAGCAGCAGAACCCGGACGATCCGCTGGTGCAGCAAGGCCTCTGAGGCCCCTCGTCCGGGCTCCCGCAAGCGTTTTGAACCCCGCCGAAAGTGGCGTGTCCAGTGATAGTGCATGGATAAAAAGGCAATCGCCTGGCTGTGCGTTATCAAAGGAGATCGCCCGTGAACAATTCGGTGCCAAACGGCGAACGCGCACTGATACTTGCCCCGCCCACCCTCAGCCGCCTGGCGCTGAACCTGTTCGACGAAGCCGGCATACACGCGCTGGCCACCCGCGACCTGGACGAGATGGCCGATGCCCTGGGCCAGGGCGCGGGGCTGGCCATCATCGCCGACGAGTCCCTGGGCGGCTTCGTGCAGTCGCCCGTGCACAACTACCTGCGTACCCAGCCCGCCTGGTCGGACCTGCCGGTGGTGCTGCTGACCAGCCCGGCCCGGGCGCCGGACGCCGACCTGCACACGGCGCTGGGCAACCTGTTCCTGCTGGCATGCCCGTTCCAGCCCAGCGGCCTGCTGGCCCTGACCCACGCTTCGCTGCGCGCCCGCCGTCGCCAGTACCAGGCCCAGTACAGCGCGGCCCGCCTGCAGGACCTGGAGCAACGGGTGGAAGAGCAACTGCGCCACCTGCGCGAAGACGAACAACAGCTGCGCCACACGCAGAAGATGGAAGCCATCGGCCAGTTGGCCGGCGGTGTGGCCCACGACTTCAACAACCTGCTTACCGGCATCGGCGGCAGCGTGGAGCTGATCCGCCGGCGCCTTGCCCAGGGCCGCCAGGAAGACCTGCCCAAGCTTATCGACATGAGCCTGGGGGCGGTGCAGCGCGCCGCCAGCATGACCCATCGGCTGCTGGCATTCTCCAGCCGTCAGCCGCTGGATGCGGGCCCGGTCAGCCTGGCCAGCCTGCTGGACGGCGACCAGCTGCGCGCCCTGCTGACCCCGCAGATCGACCTGCAGGTCAGCCTCGACGCCGACCTGTGGCACATCGAGGTGGACGCGCAGCAGTTGCGCGAAGCCATCGACAACCTGCTGAGCAACGCCCGTGATGCCATGCCCAACGGCGGTGAGCTGCGCATCCACGCCGGCAACCGCCGCCAGGGCAAGCCGTTGCCTGGCGGGCATCCGCTGGCCAGCGGCGACTATGTGCTGCTGAGCGTGCACGACAACGGCTGCGGCATGCCGCAAAGCAGCGTGGACCGCGCCTTCGACCCCTTCTTCACCACCAAGCCCATCGGCCAGGGCACCGGGCTGGGCCTGTCGATGGTGTATGGCTTCAGTCGCCAGTCACAGGGGCACGTGGCGCTGTACAGCAGCATCGGCCATGGCACCCAGGTCGAGCTCTACCTGCCGCGTCATGTGGGGGATGTACAGGGCGCGCCAGCGCCCGCCCCCGGCCCGCCGCCGGAGGCCAATGGCAGCAACCGCGTGCTGATCGTGGAGGACGACCACACGGTGCGCCAGCTGGTCCACGAGACCCTCGCCGAGCAGGGCTACCAGTGCTGCGAGGTGGCCGACGCCAGCCTGGCACTGTCGGTTCTGCGCTCCGACCGCCCGATCGACCTGCTGATCAGCGATGTGGGGCTGCCGGGGATGAACGGGCGCCAGCTGGCGGAGATCGCGCGCAAGCTGCGCCCGGGGCTGAAGGTGCTGTTCATCACCGGCTACGCCGAAAACGCCACCTCGTGCCGGGGCTTTCTCGACCCGGGCATGCAGATGATCAACAAGCCATTCAAGTTCACCCAGCTGACGCGCAAGGTGGCGCAGATGCTCGGCCCGGGCAACGCCCCATGAGCCTGCCCCAGCCCCCGCCGGTGGCCGGCCGGCAGGTCACCGAGCACGCCGTGCGGGTGCTTACGGTGAATGTGCACAAGGGCTTCAGCGCGTTCAACCGGCGTTATGTGCTGCCCGAGCTGCGCGAGGCCGTGCGCAGCCAGGACGCCGACCTGGTGTTTCTGCAGGAGGTGCTGGGCAGCCACCGTGGCCATGCCAGCCGCCACCCGGACTGGTCCCACGTGCCGCAGTACGAGTTCCTGGCCGACAGCCTGTGGCCGCAGTACGCCTACGGGCGCAATGCGGTGTACCCGGACGGCGAGCACGGCAATGCGCTGCTGTCCAAGTTCGCCATCCGGCATTACGAAAACCTCGATGTGAGCGTGACCGGCAGCGAGCGCCGCGGCCTGCTCCACGCCGTGCTCGATGTTCCCGGCCAGCGTCCGCTGCACACCGTGTGTGCGCACCTGGGGCTGGATGAGCGCCAGCGCGTCAAGCAGTTGCGCCTGCTGTGCCGGCTGCTGGACAGCCTGCCCGCCGAGGCGCCGGTGATCGTGGCGGGCGACTTCAATGACTGGCGCCAGCGCGCCGACCAGCACCTGGCCGGCTGCGGCCTGGTGGAGGTGTTCACCCAGGCCCACGGGCGCCCCGCACGCAGCTTTCCGGCGCGCTGGCCGCTGCTGTGCCTGGACCGTATCTATGTGCGCAACGCCCAGGCCCGGCAACCCCGGGTGATGGGGCGCAAACCCTGGTCGCACCTGTCAGACCACTTGCCGCTGTTCGTGGAGGTACTGCTATGAAGGCCGACTGGCGCGAGGATAACGAGGTGCAATTGCTGATCAATGGCGAGGCGTACTTCCCGGCCGCCTTCGAGGCGATTGCCAATGCCAGGGAGCAGGTGCTGCTGGAGACCTTCATCATTTTCGAAGACAAGGTCGGCAAGCAGCTGCAACAGGTATTGATCGAGGCAGCGCAACGCGGCGTGCAGGTGGAGGTGCTGGTGGACGGTTATGGCACCGCCGACCTGAGCAACGCCTTTCTGCTGGCGCTGAGCCAGGCCGGTGTGCACCTGCAGGCGTTCGACCCGAGCCCGCGGCGGCTGGGGCTGCGCACCAACCTGTTCCGCCGCCTGCACCGCAAGATCCTGGTGATCGACGGGCACACTGCCTTTGTCGGCGGAATCAACTACAGCGCCGACCACCTGGCCGACTTCGGGCCGATGGCCAAGCAGGACTACGCCGTGCGGGTACGGGGGCCGATCGTGGCCGACCTGCAGCAGGCCACCCTGACCCTGCTCGACGCCCAGCGCGCCCGCCCTGTGCGGCCCCGGGGCTGGTGGCGCCGGGCGCCGCCGATCAGTGCCGACAGCGTGCAGGCGCGCATGTGCCTGTGCATCCGCGACAACGCCGAGCACCCCACCGACATCGAGCAGCACTACATGCGCGCCATCGTCACCGCGCGCGAACGGATCATCATCGCCAACGCCTATTTCTTCCCCGGCTACCGGATGCTGCGGGCCCTGCGCAATGCGGCCCGGCGTGGCGTGGACGTCACCCTGATCCTGCAGGGCATGCCCGACATGCCGCTGGTGCGGCTGTGCTCGCGCATGCTCTACAACTACCTGCTGCGCGACGGCGTGCGCATTCACGAGTACTGCGAGCGCCCGCTGCACGGCAAGGTCGCGGTGGTGGACCGCGAGTGGTCCACGGTTGGGTCGAGCAACCTCGACCCGCTGAGCCTGTCGCTGAACCTCGAGGCCAACCTGGTGATCCGCGACCAGGCCTTCAACCAGCTGCTGGGCGAGCACCTGCAGGCGCTGGCCCACAGCCAATGCAAGCCGGTGACCCTGCAACGGGTGCTGCGCGGCTACTGGTGGCGCGCGCCGCTGATCTTCATGGCGTTCCACTTCACCCGCCTGTTCCCGGCCATCGTCGGCTGGCTGCCTGCGCACCAGCCCCGGCTCAAGCCGCTGCAGCCGCCAGCGGCGCTCCAGGAGCCGCTGTCATGAAGCTTTCCGGCACACACTGGCAATGGGCGCGCCGGGCCCTGACCCTGGCGTTCTTCATCCTGATACCGACATTGCTGTTCATGTTGCTGCGCAACCAGGACTGGGGCGAGGTGCGTCACGCCCTGGTGTCCTACCCGCCCGGGGTGTTGCTGCTGGGCGGGGCGATTGCGGCGTGCAGCTTCGTGCTGTTCAGCTGCTATGACCTGCTGGGGCGGCGCTACACCGGCCACCAGCTGCCGGCGCGCCAGGTCGTGCCGCTGGCCTTCGTGTGCTACGCGTTCAACCTGAACCTGAGTGCCTGGGTGGGCGGGGTTGCCCTGCGCTATCGCCTGTATTCGCGCCTGGGCCTGGATGTACCGACCATCAGCCGCCTGCTCGGGCTGGGCCTGGTGACCAACTGGCTGGGCTACCTGCTGCTGGCCGGCAGCCTGTTCGCCTGTGGCCTGCCGCGCCTGCCGGCGGGAATGGAGATCGGCACCGGCGGGCTGCGCGTGATCGGTGTGCTGATGCTGCTGGCCGCTGCGGCCTACCTGGGCGCCTGCGCGTTCGCCAGGCGCCGCAGCTGGCAGGTGCGCGGGCAGATGCTCACGTTGCCGAGCATCCGCCTGGCACTGCTGCAGGCCGTCATGGGGGCATGCAACTGGCTGCTGATGGGGCTGGTGATCTACACCCTGCTGCCGGACAAGGTGGGCTACCCGAGCATCGTGGGGGTGCTGATGATCAGCAGCATTGCCGGGGTGATCACGCATATTCCGGCAGGCCTGGGGGTGCTGGAGACGGTGTTCATCACCCTGCTGCAGGGCCAGTACGCCAAGGGCACCCTGCTGGCGGCGCTGATTGCCTACCGCGTACTGTACTTTCTGCTGCCGCTGCTGGTGGCCTGCGTCGTCTACCTGCTGCTGGAGCGCGTGGCCAGTCAGGGCGCCGGCGTGCCGGCCCCCGGCCCGCGCGACTCGGCGCGCTGAAGCATGGCCTTGACCTTGCGCTGCAGGCGGTCCAGCGGGAACGGCTTGGTCAGCAGTTCCACCCCCGCCTCGAGGGTGTCGCGCTGGGCGATGGCTTCGTCGGTGTAGCCGGTGATGAACAGTATGTTCTGCTGCGGGTTGTGCCGGCGCACCTCGCTGGCCACCTGGCGCCCACTGAAACCGCCGGGCAGGCCGATGTCGGTGATCAGCAGGTCGACCGGCGGGCCGGCCAGGCACGCCGCCAGGCCTGAACGGCCATCCACGGCCTCGATCACGTCGTAGCCTTCCTGTTGCAGCACCTCCTTGATCAGCATGCGCAGGGTCGGTTCGTCATCGATCAGCAGGATCCGCCCCTTGCCCGGCACGCTGGCCTTGGCCGGCACCGGTACGCTGGCCGCAGACTGGCTGTCGGCGCCACAGTAGCGTGGCAGCACCAGCCTGATGCGGGTGCCGCCGGTATCGGACGCCTCGATCCACACCCGCCCGCCCGACTGACGCACGAAACCGTACACCATCGACAGGCCCAGGCCGGTGCCCTGGCCCACGGGCTTGGTGGTGAAGAAGGGTTCGAAGGCGCGCTCCATCACCTGGGGGCTCATGCCCTGGCCGTCGTCCTCTACCGTCAGCGAGCAGTAGTCGCCAGGGGGCAGGCCGTCCCTGCCTGCGACCCGGGCATCGTAGCGTTCGTTGCCGGTACTGATGGTCAGGCGCCCGCCGGCGCGCATCGCATCGCGTGCGTTGATGCACAGGTTGAGCAAGGCGTTTTCCAGCTGGTTGGCGTCCACCAGGGTGCGCCACAGCTGCGGCTCGACCTTCAGCTGCAGGGCGATGTCCGGGCCCAGGGTCTGGCGGATCAGGGCGTCCATGCCGTGCACCAGGGCATTGAGGTCTGCCGGGCGAGGGTCGAGGGGCTGGCGCCGGGCGAATGCCAGCAGGCGGTGGGTGAGCACCGCCGCGCGCTGGGACGCCTCCTTGGCGGCGGCGATGTAGCGATCCAGGCCGTCCAGCTGGCCACTGCCGATACGCCGCTCGATCATTTCCAGGCTGCCGCTGATGCCGGTCAGCAGGTTGTTGAAGTCGTGTGCCATGCCGGCGGTCAACTGGCCCACGGCATCCATCTTCTGGCTCTGGCGCAGCAGTTCCTCGGCTTGCACCAGGGCCGCGGCGCGCTCCTGGTCCAGGGTGATGTCGTGGCCGATGGCGGTATAGATGCCGGTGCTGGGCACGATCGACCAGTTGAACCAGCGGTAATGGCCGTCACGGTGACGGTAGCGGCACTTGAAGCCCTGCACGGTCTGCCCGGCCCGCAGTTGCTGGTGCACCGCTTCGATGCCCGGCCGGTCGTCGACATGGCACAGCTCCAGCACCGGCCTGCCGATGAACGAATCGTCCCAGCCCAGCAGCTCGCGACCGCAGGCATTGATGGCGTAGATCTGCAGGTCTTCGCGCACCAGCATCATGATGTCGCTGGACAGCTCCCAGATGCGCTCGTGGTCTGCGGTCTGCTCCATGATCTTCTGTTCGAAGGCATCGGCGCGTTCGCGCCACACCTGCTCGTTTCTGACCGTCTCGGTGGTTTCGAACACGGTGTTCAGAAAGCCCGCCACCTGGCCGGACTCGTCGCGCACCGGGCTGTAGCAGAAGGTGAAGTACGCCCGCTCCACGTCCCCGTTGCGGTCGGTATCGAGCGCGAAGTTTTCCATGAACACCGCTTCGCCGGCGTAGGCCCGCTGCGCCAGGGCGCTGATATCGTCCCACACGTCGCTCCAGATCACGCTCAGCGGCTTGCCCAGCGGCGCCGGCTTGGCGCCGAGCAAGGGCACGAACGCGTCGTTGTGGATGCTGATCAGCTCGGGGCCCCACACCAGGCAACCCGGAAACTTGGAAGCCAGCAGCATGTCCACGGCGATGCGCAGCGAAGCCTGCCATTGCGGCGCCGGCCCCAGGGCGGTGCGGCTCCAGTCGAACTGGCGTACCGCATCGCTCATGCCGCCCGACAGGTTCGGGGCCGCTTCAGAGTGGGGGGTGTGCATGATCGGGTGCGCTTCCTTGGGGCTCAAGGCTCGGACTGCTCGCCGATATCTTCGTTCCAGAGCTGGGGGTGGTCCTCGATGAATCTTCGCATCAGGCCGGTGCAGGTGGCGTCATGCAGCACCTGCAGGTTCACGCCACGGCTCTGCAGCAGGGCCTCCTCGCCCAGGAAGGTGTGGTGCTCGCCGATCACCACCTGCTTGATGCCGTACAGCAGGATGGCGCCGCTGCACATGGCGCAGGGTGACAGGGTGGTATAGAGGGTGGCGTCGGCGTACACGCTGGCCGGCTGGCGCCCGGCATCTTCGAGCGCGCTCATTTCACCGTGCAGTATCGCGCTGCCCTGTTGCACCCGGCGGTTGTGGCCGCGTCCGATGATCCTGCCCTGGTGCACGATCACCGAGCCGATGGGAATGCCACCTTCTGCCAGGCTCTTCTGCGCTTCGTCGATGGCGGCCTGCATGAACGGATCGGTGTGTGTGGACATGATGACGGTGACTCCTGTGACAGCGGCTGTATGGGTGGAAACTAGCACAACGCCCTGGGCGATGGCGGGTTTTGCGGCCGCGACTATGCTCTATAGGTTTGCTTCGCCCCACCCCTCCCCGCGCCCGATCACCAGAGGAACGCTGCAATGAGCAAGAAAGTACTGGTAGTGCTGACCAATACCGCCAGGTATCCGAGCCTCAAGCGCGCCACCGGGCTGTGGCTGGGCGAAGCCGTGCACTTCGTTGCGGTGATCGAGAAGGCCGGCTACAAGGTGGACTATGTGAGCCCCGCCGGCGGCTACGTGCCGATCGACCCGCACAGCCTGAGCATGGCCCCGGACCTGGATTGGCAGTGGTACGACGACAAGGCGTTCATGAACCGCCTGGGCGCCACCCTGGCCCCTGACCAGGTCAAGGCGCAGGACTACCACGCGATCTATTTCACCGGCGGCCACGGGGTGATCTGGGACTTCCCCGACAACACGGCATTGCAGGGCCTGGCGCGCCAGATCTTCGAGGCCGGCGGCGTGGTGGCCTCGGTGTGCCATGGCGCGGTCGGCCTGCTCAACATCAAGCTCAGTGACAACACCCTGCTGCTCAAGGACCGCGAGGTTACCGGGTTCTCCAACGTCGAGGAACAACTGGCCGAACTGGACAAGGTGGTGCCGTTTCTGACCGAGAACGAACTGGCCGCGCGCGGTGGCCTGTACAGCAAGGCCGAGGACCCCTGGCAGGAATACGTGGTGCGCGACCAGCGCGAGGGGCGCCTGATCACCGGGCAGAACCCCGCCTCCTCGGCCGCTGTCGCACGCCAGGTGCTGGCAGTACTGGCCGCATCGAAGGCAGGCTAGCCCCCCGGAGCGTCGACGAATAGCACGGCCAATGTCGTCGCGTCTTACAAGGGCAAACTACGCCCCTCACTTATGCTGAACGGCATCCGCTCAAGATGCCCGCGCGCCCCTGCGGCCCGCTCTGTCAACATAGGTGAATCATGCCCCGTCACAAATTTCGCGCTGGCCGTGTGCTGCTGGAACTGCTGGTCATCCTGTTGATCGGCCTGACCCCTGTGGGGTGCGGCCTGTTGATCATGAGCTGGCAGGTGGAAAAGATGCTGGCCGAGTCGACCCTGGTCTCGATCCAGCACACCCAGCAGGACATCGATCGCATCCTCGACTCGCTGCACAATGCCAGCAACAAGGTGCTCAACCTGGCGGACTTCCCCTGCCCGCGGGCCCTGCCCAGCCTGCGTACCGAAGTGGTGATGCGCCCCGAGCTGCGCTCGCTGGTGCTGGTGCGCGAGAACCGGGCCTACTGCAGCACGGTGCACGGCGAATACCAGCTGCTGGTCGACCCGGGCAGCTTCTTCAACCAGCGCCTGCGCCTGGAGCCGGGCAACGATGTGACCCCGGACTCGGCCATCCTGTATTACCGCCTGCAGGAGTACCCGCTCGGCGTGCTGGCCCTGGTCGACGCCAAGACCCTGCAAGCCACGATGCAGCGGGTAAAGGCCAGCGCCAATCTGGTGCTGCAGTTCGGTGACGATTACCTGTGGAGCGAGGGCAGCACCTTCGACGACGTGCTGCCCGATCACTCCGAACAGCATGTCCGCGTGCTGTCCGCCAGTTACGGGTACACCATCCATGGCGGCTACCCGGACGGCCATATCTGGCAGGCGATGCTGTCCAACGCCCAGGCCATCATCCCGTCGTTGCTGCTGGTGGGCGTCATGACCTCGGCAGCGGTGTACTGGACGCTGTTTCGCAACCGCCGCGCGCCATCGGTGCGTCGTTACGGTTGAGGCCGGCGCAGGCACAAAAAAAGGCCATCGAGGCATGCTCGATGGCCTTTTTGCATACGCGCCGCGTTTACTCGGCGGTCAGTACACCGCGGCGAACCTGGTCGCGCTCGATGGATTCGAACAGGGCCTTGAAGTTACCCTCGCCGAAGCCGTCGTCACCCTTGCGCTGGATGAACTCGAAGAACACCGGGCCCATCAGGGTTTCGGAGAAGATCTGCAGCAGCAGGCGCTTGTCGCCCGCCTCGGACGAGCCGTCCAGCAGAATGCCCCGCGACTGCAGCTCGCCCACCGGCTCGCCGTGGTTCGGCAGACGGCCTTCGAGCATTTCGTAGTAGGTATCCGGCGGCGCGGTCATGAAACGCATGCCGAGCTTTTTCAGCGCGTCCCAGCTCTTGATCAGGTCGTCGGTGAGGAAGGCGACGTGCTGGATGCCCTCGCCGTTGAACTGCATCAGGAACTCTTCGATCTGGCCGGCGCCCTTGGAGGACTCCTCGTTCAGCGGGATACGGATCATCGCGTCGGGGGCGGTCATGGCCTTGGAGGTCAGGCCGGTGTACTCACCCTTGATGTCGAAGTAGCGGATCTCGCGGAAGTTGAACAGCTTCTCGTAGAAGCCGGCCCAGTAGGCCATGCGCCCGCGATACACGTTGTGGGTCAGGTGGTCGATGATCTTGAGGCCGGCGCCGACCGGGTTGCGGTCCACGCCTTCGATCCATTTGAAGTCGATGTCGTAGATCGAGCTGCCTTCCTCGAAACGGTCGATCAGGTACAGCGGCGCGCCGCCGATACCCTTGATCGCCGGCAGGCGCAGTTCCATCGGCCCGGTCTCGATCTCGACCGGCTGGGCACCCAGCTCCAGGGCACGGGCATAGGCTTCATGGGCATTGCGCACACGGAAGGCCATGCCGCACACCGACGGACCATGCTCGGCGGCAAAGTAGGACGCCACGCTCTTGGGTTCGTTGTTCAGGATCAGGTTGATGCCGCCCTGACGGTACAGGTGCACGTCCTTGGAGCGGTGGCTGGCGACCTTGGTGAAGCCCATGATCTGGAAGATCGGCTCCAGGGTACCCGGGACAGGTGCGGCCAGTTCAATGAACTCGAAGCCCATCAGGCCCATCGGGTTTTCGAAGATATCTGCCATGTTCGTTTCCTCATCATCAAAGCGTTCAAATCACAGGGGTAGCTTGCTGTCGATGTGGAGCGAACGTGGCGGCGCGCAGGAGATGCCCCTCACACTGCGGGCGAGGTAGTCACCATAAATCAGTTTGAACCCATGACACTTCATATGGGACCTATTCTCGGCCGTCTGATCCTCCAGTGGCGAAGGACCTTATTATTGTATGCGTAACGCGATTCTACAGGGCGTAAGAAAAATTGTAAGTACTTTAGTGCCCGGGCCTGCCGACAGCGGCAGCCTCCCCTGCAGTACATCAGGCTGACGCCTCAGCTGTATACGGGCCGATGAACGGCTATGCTGTGCGCTCAGGGGTACCAGGGAAACCCTGCCCTTGAAATCATCCGCGCTCATCCCGCACAGGTAGCCACCATGCCCCTCACGAAAAAACGCCCCGGTCGCTGGACCCTGCGAGCCCTGCTGCCATGGCTGGTGGGGGCGATACCGGTGGTGTCCGGCGTGCTGATCATGCACTGGCAGGCACAGCGCGAGCTCGAGGCCAGGGCCGTGAACACGGCCGCCCTGGTCACCGGGCACTTCGAACGCATCCTCGACAACATCGCCGGCGCCGCCCAGGCCCTGTTGCCCCTGACCCGCCAACCCTGCGCAGAGGCCACACTGGCCCTGCGCGAACAGGTGACACGCGGCTCGTTCGTGCGCTCCAGCAACCTGTTTCGTGACAATGACCTGTACTGCAGTTCGCTGTTTGGCAACTTCAGCGAGCCGGTGGATGCCAAGGACTATGTCGATGGCAGCCTGTGGCTGATGAACGGCAACTCGGTGACGCCCGGCCATGCACTGCTGGCCTACCGGCTCAGCAAGGGCAACGACGGCGCCATCACCACCGTCGATGGCGACCACCTGAGCAGCGCCCTGGAGCTGCTCGACCAGGGCACCACCCTGGTGCTGCAGGTAGGCCCCAACTGGATGGGCGAAGACGGCGTGGTGCACCAGGGCCCGCCCCCGGTGTTTGCCGTGGCGCCGACGCAGCAGGCCTCGCAGCGCTATCGTTTTTCGGTGCACAGCGGTTATGCCGCTGGCGAGCCCTGGCGCCTGATGCGCGCCGAGTACCCGGGGCTGTTCGGCCTGGTGACCCTGCTGGGCGTGATGGCCGGCGCGGCCTGCCGCTGGCAGCTGCGCAGGGCCAGTTCGCCACGGGTGGAGCTGCAACGGGCACTGGAGGCCGACGAGTTCATCCCGTACTTCCAGCCGGTGGTGCGCGAGGGTGACTACCGCTGGGCCGGCGCCGAGGTGCTGATGCGCTGGCAGCACCCGCGCGAAGGCATGGTGCGCCCTGACCTGTTCATTCCCTATGCCGAGCACAGCGGCCAGATCGTGCCCATGACCCGGCGCCTGATGCAGCGCGTGGCCGAAGGCCTGGCGCCCCACGCCGAGAGCTTTGGCGACGGCTTTCATGTGGGCATCAACATCACTGCCGATCACTGCCAGGACATGGCCCTGTATGACGACTGCCGCGATTTTCTCGCCGCCTTCCCGCCTGGCCGGGTGATCCTGACCCTGGAGCTGACCGAGCGCAAGCTGGTGGTACCCAGCGACACCACCGAGCAACTGTTCGCAAGGCTGCAGGCCCTGGGGGTGATGATCGCCATCGATGACTTCGGCACCGGCCAGTCGAGCCTGGGCTACCTGCGCCAGTTCAAGGTCGACTACCTGAAGATCGACCAGAGTTTCGTGGCCATGATCGGCGTCGATGCTCTGTCGCTGCATATCCTCGACAGCATCATCGAGCTGTCGGGCAAGCTGGGCCTGGGCATTGTCGCCGAGGGCGTGGAGACCATCGCCCAGCGCGACTACCTGGCCCGGCACCGGGTGGACTTCCAGCAGGGCTACCTGTTCGCCCGGCCGATGCCGTTGGCCGAATTCGTGGCTGCATTGGGCACACAGCCGGTTGCCCAGGTGACGCGCCCCTGAGATCATGCGCGCTCACCACTTCCCTACCCCTTCGTGCTCCCGAGGCCCCCTTGTCCAGAGGCATCGTTTCATCGGTCATGGCGTCGTGTCTGTTCGCCCTGATGTACTACTACACCTCCCTGCTCACCCCCCTCGACGGCGAGGAAATCTTCGGTTGGCGCATGTTGCTGACCCTGCCGTGCATCACGCTGTTCATGCTGCTGTCCAAGGACTGGCCACTGGCAATCGGCGTACTGCAGCGCATCCGGCGCAACCCGCTGCTGTTGCTGGGGCTGGTGGGTACCTCGACATTGATGGGGCTGCAGCTGTGGGTGTTCCTGTGGGCACCGCTGCACGGGCGCAGCATGGAGGTGTCGCTGGGGTACTTCCTGCTGCCGCTGACCATGGTGCTGACCGGGCGGGTGGTGTACGGCGAGCGCCTGTCACGCCTGCAGAAGGTCGCCGTGGCCTGCGCCGTGGTGGGGGTGGGGCATGAACTGATACGCCATGGCTCGTTCGCCTGGGAAACCCTGCTGGTGGCCGGCGGCTACCCGTTCTACTTCATCTTGCGGCGCAAGTTGCGCACCGATCACCTGGGCGGGCTGTGGGCCGACATGTGCCTGATGATGCCGCCCTCGGTGTACTTCATCGTGCAGGGCCCGCTGAGCGCAGCCGACCTGTTGGCCCACCCCCAGCTCTACGTGCTGATCCCGATCCTGGGGGTGATCAGCGCCCTGGCGCTGGTCACCTACGTGATGGCCAGCCGTCTGCTGGCGTTCAGCCTGTTCGGCCTGCTCAGCTATGTGGAACCGGTGCTGCTGGTGGCGGTGGCCCTGATCCTGGGCGAGAGCATCGCCCGGGATCAGTGGCTGACCTACCTGCCGATCTGGCTGGCAGTGGTGGTGCTGGTGCTCGAGGGGGTCAGGCACCTGCTGCGTCAGCGGCGGCGTTCGGTGTAAGCCGTACCTGCCGCACCCGGCGCTCCTGCACAGCCTCGACGGTCATCAGCCAGTCGCCCCAGGTCAGTTGATCGCCCACCCGCGGCAGGCGGTCGAGCAGGCTCATGACCAGGCCGGCGAGGGTCTGGTAGTCCTCGGTGGGCTTGGCCGCAAAGCCGATCTGCGCCTGGATCTGGCGCAGGTTCAGCGCGCCGTTGACCAGGTAGCCGTCCGGCGCCTGCACGATGCCCGGCCCTTCGACTTCACTGGCATCGGGCAGCTCGCCGGCGATGGACTCGAGGATGTCGGTCATGGTCAGCACGCCGGTGAAGTCGCCGAATTCGTTGACCACGAAGGCGATGTGGGTCGACTGGCTGCGCATCTGCTCCAGCGCGTTGAGGATGCTGAAACTCTCCAGCAGGTTCAGCGGCGTGCGCGCCAGGCGCTCCAGGTCCGGCTCGTGACCGGCCAGCAGCTCCCTGAGCAGCTCCTTCTTGTGCACGAAGCCCAGCGGCTCCTCCACCCGCCCCTGGCGAATCAGCGGCAGGCGCGAGTAGGACGAATGCATCAGCGCGGTACGGATCGCCTCCGGCGGTTGCGCCAGGTCGATGAAGTCGACTTTGGCGCGCACCGTCATCAGCGTTCTGATGGGGCGTTCGGCCAGGTTCAGCACGCCGCTGATCATCACCCGTTCGCGGCGGTCGAACAGCACCTGTTCATCGCCATCCTCGACCAGGTCGGCGATGTCCTCACCCACCTCGTCGGCCTGCAACCGGCGCCCGCCCAGCATGCGCATCACCGCGTGGGCGGTGCGCTCGCGCAATGGCCGGTGCTGTTGCAGGCTGCGCTTGCGCCGGGCGCGGGCCAGCTGGTTGAACAGCTCGATCAGGATCGAGAAGCCGATTGCCGCATACAGGTACCCCTTGGGTATATGAAAGCCCAAGCCCTCGGCGGTGAGGCTGAAGCCGATCATCATCAGAAAGCCCAGGCACAGCATGATCACCGTGGGGTGGGCGTTGACGAAGCGGGTCAGCGGCTTGCTCGCGACGATCATGATGCCGATGGAGAAGATCACCGCGATCATCATGATCGACAGGTGCTCGACCATGCCCACGGCGGTAATCACCGCGTCCAGCGAGAACACTGCATCGAGTACCACGATCTGCGCCACGATCGGCCAGAACGCCGAATGGCGCGCCGGGCCCTGATGGTGGGCGACATGCCCTTCGAGACGCTCGTGCAACTCCATGGTGGCCTTGAACAGCAGGAACACACCGCCGAACAGCATGATCAGGTCACGGCCCGAGAAGCTCTTGTCGAACACCTCGAACAGCGGCGCGGTCAGCGTCACCATCCACGAGATGCTGGCCAGCAGGCCCAGGCGCATGATCAGCGCCAGCGACAGGCCGATCACCCGCGCGCGGTCGCGCTGATGGGGCGGCAGCTTGTCGGCGAGAATCGCGATGAACACCAGGTTGTCGATACCCAGTACCAGCTCGAGCACGATCAGCGTGGCAAGGCCCAGCCAGGCCGTGGGGTCGGCTAGCCATTCCATGGGCAGGTACTCAGGCGGGAAACGTCACGGGGACGGGAAAGGGAGGATGGCCAGGACGGCCGGGTACTGGGAGGCTCCGAGAACGAAGTCATATCAACCTTGGGTCAATTAGGGACGGTGATCCTACAATTTCAGCTGACTTTTCTCACAGCGTGAAATTATTTCAATCTGTGGCAAAACACGCGCTGCGGCACAGGGCAATTTCCTTCAATACCCCACCGACCTTCCCGCCTACCCTCGCTGCACCCTCCCCCTCAAGGATCTGCCGCATGAGCCTCAGCCTTTCCATGGCCGCCTTCGCCCTGGCCGCCTCCATTTCCCCTGGCCCGGTCAACATCGTTGCCCTGGGCGCCGGCGCACGGCATGGCTTGCGCCCGGCCATGCGCCACGTTACCGGCGCCACCCTGGGGTTCATCCTGCTGCTGGTACTGATCGGCCTGGGCCTGCATGAGGTGCTGCGCCACTGGCCAGGCCTTGCCGTTGCCCTGCACTGGGCCGGGGTGCTGTTTCTGCTGTACATGGCGTGGAAGCTGGCCCGCGACGACGGCGCGCTCGGTGAAGGGCGTGATACCCACGCACCCAGCCTGCTGCGCGGCGCTGCCATGCAATGGCTCAACCCCAAGGCCTGGCTGGCCTGCGTGGCGGGCATCGGCGCCTTCGTGGGCCAGGGCGAAACCGCCCTGCTGGGCCAGTTCAGCCTGATCTACCTGGTGATCTGCTACCTCTCGCTGGGCTGCTGGGCGCTGGCCGGCAGCCTGATCCGCAGCTACCTCGACAACCCGCGGCGCCTGCGCCTGTTCAATCGCAGCCTGGCCGCCCTGCTGGTGCTGAGCGCGCTGTACCTGATGCAGGGGTCTGTATGAAAAAGACGAAGGTCAGGCTTTTTTCAACCCAGCATCACCGAGTATCAAGGCTTTTCGTACAGCGCCTAGGCTGAGCGGTAATGCCCGGGCGTCGCAGCCAGGTGCTGCTTGAATGCCCGTTGCAGGTGCGCCTGGTCGGCAAACCCGGCCTCCAGCGCCACCTCGGCGATCAGCCGGCCCTGGCGCAACTGGGCGCGGGCGTACTGCACGCGGCAGTCCAGCACAAAGCCGTGCGGGGTCAGGCCGTAATGCTGCTTGAAGGTGCGGATCAGATACGAGGTGGACAAGCCGGCCGCCTGGCTGATGTCTTCGAGCTTGAGCGGCTCGGTGCAATGTGCGCGAATGAATGCCGCCGCCCGCTCCAGGCGCGCATCCGGCCTGGCCAGCGGCGGTGGCGCTGCCTCCAGCTGCTGGCGCAGGTCGCCGAAGAACGCTTCGGCAGCCGCCGCCTTGCACGCCGTGCCACGCTGGTTGTCGATGAGCATGTCGTACAGCTGCAACAGGGCCTCGAACAGGGCCGGGGCGGTACTCAGGGTGGCAGCGACCGGTGCGAAGCCAAGCCGGGTCAGCCACGGCATGTCCACGTAAAGCATCAGGTACGACCACGGCTGGTCGGCGATCGGGTTGCAGGCATGCACCACACCGGGGTTCATCATCACCACCGTGCCGGTCTCGACCTCGCGCCAGGTGTGCCCGCTGAGGTAGGAGCTGCGCCCGGCAGTGATCGCACCGATGGAGAACCCGGCATGGGAATGGCGCGCATAGCAGACCTTGCGACCGTCTGCGACCCCGCGCGCCTCGATGAAGGGCAACGCCGGGTCACGCCAGAAATACGAGGTGGTGGTCATCGCGTGCGGGCCTGTGGGCAGTGGAACAACGCGCACTCTATCAGGCTTCAGGGCGTGCCACTGCCCCTTGCGCACCGCTCGTCGTCACTCGCGCGCCCTGATAAGCTGCCGCGCAGACCGTTCAAGGAAGACCCGCATGAGCAGCAAGCGCTTCACCGAAACCAGCAAATTTCTCAGCTACGTGCTGCGTCACGCCCCCGAATCCATCGATCTGCAACTGGACAGCGAAGGCTGGGGCGATGTCGATGCACTGATTGCCGGCGCCGCTCGCCAGGGCCGCGCGCTGGACCTGGCGCACCTGCAGGCGGTGGTGGCCAGCAGCGACAAGAAACGCTTCGGCCTGTCGGACGATGGCCGCAGGATTCGCGCCGTACAGGGGCACTCGACAGCGACGGTCGAGCTCCAGTACGCGCCCAAGGCGCCGCCTGCCGAGCTGTACCACGGTACGGCAACGCGCTTTCTCGACTCGATTGCCCAACAGGGCCTGATCGCCGGCAACCGTCACCACGTGCACCTGTCCCACGACCCCGCCACGGCCATTGCGGTCGGCCAGCGTTACGGCTCACCGGTACTGCTGCACGTCGATGCAGCGGCAATGCACGCCCAGGGCCTGGCGTTCTTCCAGGCCGACAATGGCGTATGGCTGACGGCCCACGTGCCGGTGGCGTTCATTCGACAGCCCGGTTAAACCGGCGAATCGGCGTCGTGCACCACCACCAGCAACTGCGCCTGCACCGCCCCGACCGAGCGTAGCCGGTGCGGTGTCTGGGCATTGAAGTGCAGCGCATCGCCGCGCTCGAGCAACACCCGCTCGTGCATGAAGTCCACTTCCACCTGCCCTTCGTGCACGAACAGGAACTCTTCGCCAAGGTGCTCCTTGAACGTCGAGTCGCTGAAGTCCGCCGGCGGGCAGATGATGAACGGCAGCAGGCTGCGCTGGCCGATATGCTGGGCCAGCACCGCGTAGCCCGGCCCTTCGGCGCTGCCGGACAACGCCTGGCGTTCACCCCGGCGTACCAGGCTGTAGCGCGCCTGCGCAGGCTGGTCTTCGGCGAACAGTTCTTCCACGTTCACGTTCAACGCCCGCGCCAGTTTCAGCGCCGCCGCAATCGAAGGCGTGTTCAGACCCCGCTCCACCTTGGACAGGTAGCTCTTGGTCATGGCCGTTTTCTCGGCCAGCGTCTCAAGCGTCAGCCCAAGTTTTTTTCTTAATACTTTCAATCGGATAGACATTTAACGCCGCTATTCCCGGTGCAATGGGCAACCTTTCCCTTGCCAATGACACTTTGTGTCATATAGCCTTGTTTGTGTCATGAGGTTGACCACCCCGCTCACCTTCCAAGCAACCGGGGCGGGCCAGCCCTGACGTCCGATCCGCCACCGAGGAAACCCCAATGGCCAAGACATTAGCACTCCCCAAGGACCAACTGGTCAAGCAGGCCCTGGAACAGATGCAGGGCTCGCTTGCCGATAATACGTGGACTGTGCGTGAAAAGCTGGCGCTGACCTGCCGAATCCTGTTCGACAACGGCCACGACTCCGGCCTGGCCGGGCAGATCAGTGCCCGCGGCCCGCAACCGGGCACCTTCTACACCCAGCAACTGGGGCTGGGCTTCGATGAAATCACCGCCAGCAACCTGCTATTGGTCAACGAGGACCTGGAGGTGCTCGAAGGCAGCGGCATGCCCAACCCGGCCAATCGCTTTCACAGCTGGGTGTACCGCGCACGCCCGGATGTGAACTGCATCATCCACACCCACCCGACCCACATCGCCGCGCTGTCGATGCTCGAGGTACCGTTGCAGGTGTCGCACATGGACCTCTGCCCGCTGTACGAGGACTGCGCGTTTCTCGAAGGCTGGCCCGGGGTGCCGGTGGGCAACGAGGAAGGCGAGCTGATCAGCGCGGCGCTGGGCGACAAGCGCGCCATCCTGCTCTCGCACCACGGCCAGCTGTCGACCGGCGCCAGCATCGAGGAAGCCTGTGTGATCGCGCAGTTGATCGAGCGCGCGGCGCGCCTGCAGTTGCTGGCGATGTCAGCCGGCCAGATCAAGCCCATCGAGCCGGTGCTGGGGCGCGAAGCGCACGACTGGATCGCCCGCCCCAAGCGCCACGGCGCGGCGTTCGCCTACTATGCCCGGCAGTGCCTGCGTCAGCATGCCGATTGCCTGAACTGAACCTGTTTTCTGCGGAGTGTTTTTCATGTCCACGACTTTTCACGGCATCATCGGCTACACCATCACCCCGTTCAGCGCCGACGGCACCCAGCTCGACCTGGCGGCCCTTGGCCGCTCCATCGATCGGCTGATCGAAGGTGGCGTACAGGCCATCGCACCCCTGGGCAGCACGGGCGAAGGCGCCTACCTGAGCGACCGCGAGTGGGACCAGGTGGCCGAGTTCAGCCTGGCGCACATTGGCGGGCGGGTACCGACCATTGTCAGCGTCTCGGACCTGACCACCGCCAGCGCCATGCGCCGCGCGCGCTTTGCCGAGGCCCATGGGGCAGATGCGGTGATGGTATTGCCGGCGGCCTACTGGAAGCTGAGCGAGGCCGAGATCCTGCAGCACTACCAGAGCATCGGCGACTGCATCGGCGTGCCGATCATGCTCTACAACAACCCGGCCACCAGCGGCACCGACCTGTCGGTGGAGCTGATCATGCGCATCGTGCGCCAGGTCGAGAACGTGACCATGGTCAAGGAGAGTACCGGCGACATCCAGCGCATGCACAAACTGCAGCAGTTGGGCGAAGGCCAGGTGCCGTTCTACAACGGCTGCAACCCGTTGGCCCTGGAAGCGTTCGTGGCCGGTGCCACGGGCTGGTGCACGGCGGCAGCCAACCTGATTCCGGCGCTCAACCAGCAGCTGTACCAGGCCGTGCTGGGTAACGACCTTGAGGCGGCGCGGGCGCTGTTCTACCGGCAGTTGCCATTGCTGGAGTTCATCCTCAAGGGCGGCTTGCCAGCGACGGTGAAGGCAGGGTTGGCGTTGACCGGGCTGGAGGTGGGCGAGCCGCGCAGGCCGGTGTTCGGGCTGGATGACGCCGGGCGTGAGCGGTTGCGCGGGTTGCTCGAACAGATGGGGTAAGGCCTTATCACGGCCTCAGCGCACGGTATCGCCGGCCAACAGGGCATGCATCGCCAGCCCTGTTGGCTCGGCTTCAGGGCGCTACAACCGCCAATCCAGGCTCACCGTCAGCGTGCGCGGATCACCCCAGTACACCCCGTTGTAGAACCCCACGTTGTTGTAGTACCTGGTATCCAGCAGGTTCTTCACGTTCAAGGACGCCGACAGGTGTTCGTCGAACTCGTAACGGGACATCAACCCCACCACCGTGTAGGACCGCTGGCGAATGTCAGCCGGCGCCGTGATGATCCGGCCATCGCTGCCTCGCCCCACCGGACGATTGCCGCTGCGGTAGATGTCGCTCTGCCAATCCACCGACCCACCCACGGTCAACCTGTCCATCACCCTGTAGGTGCTGTTCCAGCGCACCATGTTCAACGGCTGGGTGGTGTTGCGCCGCTTGTGCTCGGCATCCAGCGAGTGGGTGTAGCTGTAGCCCAGGGTCATGTTCCACCCCGCCATCACCTCGCCAGCGACCTCCGCCTCGAAGCCCTCCACGGTATTGCCCTTGCCGCCGGACTTGTAATACTGCTCGCCGTTGGGCCCTACCGGAATGGAATCGTCCACCTCGGCCACGTTGTCCTGCTTGCTGCGAAACACCGCCGTCGACAGGTTCAGGCGCTCGTCCAGCAGGCTGCCCTTCAGGCCCACCTCGTAGTTGCTGCCCACCACCGGTTCCAGGTACTTGTCGTCGACATCCTTGTAGTTCTGCGGCTTGAAGATGTCGGTGTAGCTGGCGTACACGGTGTATTGGTCGGTGATGTCGTACAGAACGCCCGCATAGGGTGTCCACACGTCATTGTGGGTGCGGCTGGAGCGCGGGTTCTCCACCACCTGCCCCGCCGCATCGAATGCCCATGAGCGCCCCGTGACCTTCCAACTGCCGTAGCGGCTGCCCAGCACCAGGTGCAGTGCATCGGTCACGTTCAGCCGGGTGGCGACATAGCCGGCCTTCTGCTGCGTGGTATCGCGCGAACCATCCAGGTTGGTCACGGTATCGGCGAACTTGTCTACCCCGCCCAGGTACTTCCAGTCGGGGATGGTCGTGTAGCCGGGCGGCAGGTCCAGGGGCCGCTTGAGCGGCGCGCTGTTGCGCCGCTGCGACTCGCCATAGCCGATCATGAATTCGTGCTCGCGCCCCAGCAGCGCAAAGGGCCCGCCCAGGTTGAGGTCGGCGGCGCTCATTTTCTCGTCGCCGATGAAGTGGCTGACCCAGGCATTCATGCCGCTGCGGTCGGCCTCGGGGAAGCCCTGGCCACCGAAGTACACCTTGCCGTCGGTTTCGCTCTGGCGGTAGGTGTAGGCCGCCTTGAGGTGCCAGTCGCCGCCCAGGCGCTGGTCGAGGGTGGCGAACACGGTCTCGTCCTTGAGCGGCCATGAACTCCACGGCGCCGAGATGTTGTTCGAACGCGGCAGCTTGGCCTTGCCACCGGAGGCGTTCCAGTACGGCACGGTGCCCCACGAGGCACCCTGTACATGCTTGTTCTGGTAGTCGTACCCCACCGCCAGCACGGTGTCGTCGCTCAGGTCGCCCTCGAGAATGCCGTAGGCCACCTCGCGCTGGGTCTGGTAGCGGTCGCGAAACGAATGGGCATCGCGGTAGGCCAGCACGCTGCGCCCGCGCAGACGGCCGTCGAAGGCCAGCGGCCCGCCCACGTCGACATAGCTGTAGTAGTTGTCGTAGCTGCCGCCACGCAGGCCGGTTTTCACCGCCAGTTCATGGGTGGGGCGCTTGCGCATCATGTTGATGGTGCCCGACGGGTCGCCGGCGCCGGTGGTCAGCCCGGTGGCGCCACGCACCACTTCGATGCGGTCGTAGATGATGGTGTCCGAGTCGGACTTGAGCCCCGCGAAGGTGTTGAGCATGCCGTCGATCTGGAAGTTGTCGATGGCATAGCCGCGCGAGTTGTAGGTGGGGCGCTCGGAGTCGTTGCGCTGCACCACCACGCCCGTCACCTGGCCCATGGCTTCGGAGAGGTTGTCGAGCTGGAAGTCGTCCAGCTGCTGGCGGGTCAGCACCGACATCGACTGCGGGGTGTCCTTGATCGACAGGTTCAGGCGGGTGGCGGTGCTCATGCTGCCGGTGGTGTAGGCCCCGGTGTTTTCGGTGGTGCTGCCCAGGCCCTGGGCACTCACGTTGGTCGAACCCAGCTCCAGCGCCTGGGGGGCGGCGTCGGGCAGGGGTTCGTTGTCAGCCAGTGCGACGGCGCTGCAGGCGGTGCCGTACAGGCCCAGTGTCAACGTCATGGAACGGGTAATCGGCGCGAACATCGCGGCCTTCTCCTTGTTTTACGACGGGAAATTCCGTTTAGAAATACACAGCGGGACATCATCGGATCACCCTTAATACGAATGCTTATCGATTTAATTTAGGCATGAAAAAGGCGATCCGAAGATCGCCTTTTTTACCCGCCGGATGCGCTACGGCATCACAGGTGGCGTGTACTGCAACGTGGTGCCCAGCGCCCAGAGCAAGAACAGCACCAGCGGCACGTGCACCAGCAACTGCACGAACGAGAAGCCGATCAGGTCGCGCGCCTTGAGCCCCAGCACGCCCAGCAGCGGCAGCATGTAGAACGGGTTGATCAGGTTAGGCAGCGCCTCGGCGGCGTTGTAGATCTGCACCGCCCAGCCCAGGTGGTACTGCAGGTCGTTGGCCACCAGCATCACGTAGGGCGCCTCGATGATCCACTTGCCGCCACCGGAGGGAATGAAGAAGCCCAGCACCGCGGAGTACACGCCCATCAGCAAGGCGTAGGTGTCATGCGAGGCGATCTGCACGAAGAAGGTGGAGATATGGTGCGCCAGGGTTTGCGCGTCCACGCCCTTGACCTGGGTGAGGATGGCCGCGATCGAGCCGTACAGCGGGAACTGGATCAGTACCCCGGTGGTGGTCGGCACCGCACGGCCCACCGCATCCAGGAAGCTGCGCGGGCGCCAGTGCAGCAAGGCGCCGAGCATGATGAACAGAAAGTTGTAGGTATTGAGCCCCGAGATCGCGGTGATGACCGGCTTGGTCGAGAACTCGTGGTACAGCCAGCCAGCCGCCAGGGCCACCAGCAGCAGGGTCAGCACCGGGCTGTATTCCAGCCATTCACCCGGGCGCGTGCGCTGCGCCGGTGGTGGTGCGCTGAAGCTGGGGTCGATGCCACAGGCCTGGGCATCGCGGGCACTCTGCGGGCCGGGTGCAGTGGCGTAGGCCACGATCAGCGACACGATGACCAGCGCCGCCAGCATCACGCCCGACTGCCAGAGGAAGATGGTTTCGGTGAACGGGATCACCCCGGTGATCGCCAGGATCGACGGCGGCAGGCTGGCCGGGTTGGCTTGCAGCTGCGCGGCCGACGAGGACAGGCCCAGGGCCCATACGGCGCCCAGGCCCAGGTAGGCGGCGGCACCGGCGGCGCGGTAGTCCATCTTCAGGTCGGTACGGCGCGCCAGGGCGCGTACCAGCAGGCCGCCGAACACCAGCGACAGGCCCCAGTTGAGCAGCGAGGCGACCATCGATATCAGCGCCACCCAGCACACGGCCGAACGGCCGTTCTTCGGAATGCGCGCCAGACGGTCGATGAGTTTCACCGCCGGCGGCGAGCTGGCCACCACATAGCCGCCGATGACCACGAAGGCCATCTGCATGGTGAAGGGGATCAGGCTCCAGAACCCGTCACCGAAGGCGGTGGCGGTATCGAGGGGTTTGGCGCCCATGGCCAGGGCGGCCAGTGACACCAGCACCACGGCCAGGGCGGCGAACACCCAGGAGTCGGGGAACCAGCGTTCGGCCCAGTTGGAGCAACGCAGGGCAAAGCGGGCGGAGCGGCTGTCTTGGAGTTCGGCGGCCACGGGATTTTCCTTCTTATTGATTTTTTTTGAACGGCTGAAGGCCCCTTCGCCGGCAAGGCCGGCTCCTGCACAGGAATGCGTGGTTCCCTGCAGGAGCCGGCCTTGCCGGCGAAGAGGCCAGCACAGGCAAGGCGGTTATCAGCCTAGAACGTCATCTCTTTCACATCATCGGCCACGATCAGCTTGCCGGCGGTCTTGGCGACGATCTCTTCCACGCTCACCCCCGGCGCTGTCTCGCGCAGGATGAACGCGCCATTCTCGATCTCAAGATAGGCCAGGTCGGTCAGCACCTTGCGGATGCAGCCGGCACCGGTCAGCGGCAGGCTGCAGCGCGACAGCAGCTTGGACTCGCCGTCCTTGGAGGCATGGGTCATGGTGACGATGATGTTCTCGGCACCAGCCACCAGGTCCATCGCCCCGCCCATGCCCTTGACCAGTTTGCCCGGGATCATCCAGGAGGCGATGTTGCCCTCCACGTCCACCTCGAACGCCCCCAGCACAGTGAGGTCGACGTGACCGCCACGGATCATCGCGAAGGACTCGGCCGAGTTGAAGATCGACGCGCCGGTGCGGGCGGTCACGGTCTGCTTGCCGGCGTTGATCATGTCGGCGTCCAGCTGCGCTTCGGTGGGGAATTCCCCCATGCCCAGCAGGCCGTTCTCCGATTGCAGCATCACGTCCATATCCGCCGGGACGTAGTTGGCCACCAGGGTCGGGATGCCGATGCCAAGGTTGACGTAGTAGCCGTCCTTGAGTTCACGGGCTACACGTTGTGCCATTTGTTCGCGGGTAAGTGCCATGCTCAGGTTCTCTTTGTTGTTCTGCGCGGGGTCGGGTCAGGCTTTGACGGTGCGTTTTTCGATACGCTTCTCGAACGTGCCGACGATGACCCGGTCGACGTAGATGCCCGGGGTATGGATCTCGGTAGGCAGCAGCACGCCTGGCTCTACGATCTCCTCGACCTCCACCACGGTGATCTTGCCGGCGGTGGCGGCCAGCGGGTTGAAGTTCTGCGCGGTGTTGCGGTACACCACGTTGCCGTAGTGGTCGGCCTTCCAGCCCTTGACGATGGCGAAGTCACCGGTGATGGCTTCTTCGAGGATGTACTTGCGCCCGTTGAATTCGCGCACTTCCTTGCCTTCGGCCACCGGGGTGCCGTAGCCGGTGGCGGTGAAGAAGGCCGGGATGCCGGCGCCGCCGGCGCGCATCTTCTCGGCCAGGGTGCCTTGCGGGGTAAGTTCCACTTCCAGCTCGCCGCTGAGCAGCTGACGCTCGAACTCGGCGTTTTCGCCCACATACGAGGCGACCATCTTGCGGATCTGGTGGTCTTCGAGCAGCACGCCCAGGCCGAAGCCGTCGACGCCGCAGTTGTTGGACACCACGGTCAGGCCGCGCACGCCGCGGCGCTTGATCTCGGCAATGAGGTTTTCGGGGATGCCGCACAGGCCGAAGCCGCCTGCCAGTACGGTCATGTTGTCGGCAAGGCCTTCGAGGGCCTCTTCATAGGTCGCTACGCGCTTGTCCAGTCCGGCCATGCTGATTCGCCTTTTGTAGTTGTAGAACCGACGAGGGTCGTCGGAGAGCGTCTGGGGCCATCTTCACCCTTGGCCACTCATTTGTTAATTTTGTTTTTTTGATGGATTGATTGGTTATTCAAATCAATGTCGACGCGGGTAGGCTTGACCCGCCACAAAACCCTAAAGGACAGTAGACCACCCTCCCCACTTTGCAGGAGCCTTCCATGCGTACGCTCGAACTCGGCGACTCCACCGTACCCGTCATCGGCCAGGGCACCTGGTACATGGGCGAAGACCCCGGCCAGCAGAAAGCCGAGGTCGCCGCCCTGCAGCACGGCATCGACCTGGGCCTGACGTTGATCGACACCGCCGAAATGTATGCCGAGGGCGGCGCCGAGCGGGTGGTGGGCCAGGCCATCCAGGGGCGTCGCGAGCAGGTCTGCGTGGTCAGCAAGGTGTACCCGCACAACGCCAGCCGCAGCGGCATCCCCGCCGCCTGCGAGCGCAGCCTGCAGCGCCTGGGCACCGACCATATCGACCTGTACCTGCTGCACTGGCGCGGCCAGTACCCGCTGGAGGAAACCGTCGAAGCCTTCGAGCGCCTGCGCGAGGCCGGCAAGATCCGGCGCTGGGGCGTGTCCAACTTCGATACCGATGACCTGCGCGAGCTGGACAACCCGGCCTGCGCCACCAACCAGGTGCTGTACAACCCCGAGCAGCGCGGCATCGAGTTCGACCTGCTGCCCTACAGCCACAAGCGCCACTTGCCAACCATGGCCTACTGCCCGCTGGCCCAGGCCGGACGCCTGCTCAAAAACGCGACCCTCAACCAGATCGCCGAACGCCATGGCGCCACCGCGGCCCAGGTGGCGCTGGCCTGGGTAACCCGTGAAGACGGCGTGATCGCGATCCCCAAGGCGGTGGACAAGCGCCATGTGCAGCTCAATGCCGCCGCGGCCAGCCTGACCTTGAGCAGCGAAGACCTGCGCGCCATCGACCGCGCCTTCCCGCCGCCCACCCGCAAGCAGCGCCTGGCGATGGTGTGATCAGCGAAAGTCGCGGCTGCGCACATCCAGCCCGTGCAACAGCGGGCTGAGGTCTTCCAGGCGCTTCGCGATCAGGTGGCGCACGCCGTCGGCGCATTCGAGCGTACCCATCACCCGCAGCAGCTGCGAGCCCACCAGCACCCGGCGCTGACGCTCGGCCAGCTCGCGCCACACCACCACGTTGACCATGCCGAACTCATCCTCCAGGGTCACGAAGGTCACGCCGCTGGCAGTGCCTGGCCGCTGGCGCCCGGTGACCAGCCCCGCCACGCTCACCGCATCGCCGTGTTCGGCCCCCTCCAGGGCCTGCGAACTGCGACAGCCCAGGCCATTCAGGCGTCGGCGCAGCAGGCTCAGCGGGTGCGGGCCCAATGTGGTGCCGACGCTGGCATAGTCGGCAAACAGGTCCTCGCCCACGCTGGGCACCGGCAGGTTCACCGGCGCTTCACGGGGCGGCTCCACCCCGGCGAACAGCGGCAGTTGCGCCTGCACCGCCGCCACTTCCCAGCGTGCCTGATAACGGTGCCCGGCCAGGGCGCCCAGGGCCCCGGCATCGGCCAGCAGCGCCCGCGCACGCGCATCCAGGCCGGCACGCAGGCACAGGTCGGCCACATCGCCGAACGCCCGCTGCGCCCTGGCCTGTGCCAGGCGCAGGGCATCGTCCTGGCGAAAGCCGCGCACCTGGCGCAGGCCAAGGCGCAGCGCCAGTTCATCGCCGCCCACCGGCTCCAGGCTGCAGTCCCACTGGCTGTGCTGCACATCCACCGGGCGAATCTGGATGCGGTGGCGGCGCGCGTCCTGCAGGATCTGGTCCGGGCTGTAGAAGCCCATCGGCCAGCTGTTGATCAGCGCACAGGCGAAGATCGCCGGCTCGTGGCACTTGAGCCAGCAACTGGCGTAGGTCAGCAAGGCAAAGCTGGCCGCGTGGGACTCGGGGAACCCGTAGCTGCCAAAGCCCTTGATCTGCTCGAAGATGCGCTCGGCGAACTCGACGCTGTAGCCGTTGTTCAGCATGCCCCGGGTCAGCCGCTCGCGGTGTGGCTCCAGCCCGCCGTGACGTTTCCAGGCGGCCATCGAACGGCGCAACTGATCGGCCTCGCCTGCCGTATAGTCGGCAGCCACCATGGCCAGCTCCATCACCTGCTCCTGAAACAGCGGCACGCCCAGGGTGCGCTCGAAGACCTTCTTCAGCGCATCCGACGGGTAGGTCACCTGCTCCTGCTTGTTACGCCGGCGCAGGTACGGGTGCACCATGTCGCCCTGGATCGGCCCGGGGCGCACGATGGCCACCTCGATCACCAGATCGTAGAACTCGCGTGGCTTGAGCCGCGGCAGCATGGCCATCTGCGCCCGTGACTCGATCTGGAACACCCCCACGGTATCGGCACGGCCGATCATGTCGTAGGTGGGGACATCGTCCGGCGGCAGGGTAGCGATGGTCAGCTCGCGCCCGCGGTGGTAGCGCACCAGGTCGAAGCAGCGGCGCAAGGCGCTGAGCATGCCCAGGGCCAGGATATCGACCTTGAGCAGGCCGACCATGTCCAGGTCGTCCTTGTCCCACTGGATCACCGTGCGTTCGTCCATGGCGGCGTTTTCCACCGGCACCAGGGTGTCCAGTGGCTGCTCGGAAATCACGAAGCCACCAGGGTGCTGCGACAGGTGCCGGGGGAAGCCGATCAGCTCGCCGGTCAAGGTCAGCACCCGGTGCAGCAGCGGGCTGTCGGGGTCGAAACCGGCTTCGCGCAACCGCTCCGGCGGCGGGATGCGGTCGGTCCAGCGCCCGCAGCAATCGGCCAGGGCGTTGATCTGGTCGGGCGGCAGCCCCAGCACCCGGGCAATGTCGCGCACCGCCCCGGCGGCATGGTAGGTGCTGGCCACGGCCGTCAGGGCGGCGCGGTGGCGGCCATAGCGGTTGAACACGTATTGCAGCACCTCTTCGCGCCGTTCGTGCTCGAAGTCCACGTCGATGTCCGGCGGCTCGTCGCGTTCACGCGATAAAAAGCGCTCGAACAGCAGGTGCGTGCGGGTCGGGTCCAGCTCGGTGATGCCCAGCACGAAGCACACCACCGAGTTGGCTGCCGAGCCCCGGCCCTGGCACAGGATGCCCTGGCCACGGGCAAAATGAACGATGTCGTAGACAGTCAGGAAGTAGCTCTCGTAACCCAGCTCGGCGATCAGTGCCAGTTCGTGTTCGAGGGTCTGGCGCACGGCCGGCTCGATTCCCCCCGGCCAGCGCCACGGCACCTGGCGTTCGCACAGCGTGCGCAGCCAGCCGGTCGGCGTGTACCCCTCGGGCACCACTTCGCGCGGGTACTGGTAGCGCAACTGGCCGAGGTCGAAGGTGCAGCGCCGGGCAATCTCCAGGGTGGCCTCAAGCAGGTGGGCCGGGTACAGCTCGGCCAGCTGCGCCAGGGGCCGCAGGTGCCGCTCGCCATTGGCGAACAGGTGCTGCCCGGCACCGGCCACGGTGCTGTGATGGCGCAGCGCGCTCATGCAGTCCTGCAGCGCGCGCCGCCCACGCGCATGCATGTGCACGTCGCCACAGGCCACGGCGCGCAGGTTCAGGCTCGCGGCCAACCCCTGCAGTTGTTGCAGGCGCTGATGGTCGTCGGCACCGCGATGCAGTTGCACCGCCAGCCACAGGCGCTCGCCGAATACCTCGCGCAGCCACAGGCCGGGGCCGGCCTGCAACGGCTCGTCCGGCACCCACAGCGCCAGCAGGCCGTGCAGCGGGCCGGCGAAGTCTTCGCGCAGCAGCTGGTATTCGCCCTTTTTCGCCCGGCGCCGCGCCAGGGTGATGAGCCGACACAGGTGCTGGTAGCCGCTCAGGTTTTCGACCAGCAGCACCAGCCTGGGGCCGTCGTGCACCCGCACCTCGCTGCCGACGATCAGCTTGAGGCCCGTCTCCCTGGCCGCCTGCCAGGCGCGCACGATACCGGCCAGGGTGCATTCGTCGGTGATCGCCAGGGCCTGGTAGCCCTGCTGGTGCGCCCGCTCGAACAGCTCGCGGGCACTCGAGGCCCCGCGCTGGAAGGTGAAGTTCGACAGGCAGTGCAGCTCGGCATAGCCCACGCTCATGCGAACCAGCCCTGCAGCCACAACGGCCCGCCTTCGCCCAGTGGCCGGTAGGCCCAGCCGCGCTGGCCAGCCGGGGTTTCGACCAGGTAGTAGTCACGCCGTACATCGCCGCCATCCCACCAGCCGGATTCGATCCGCTCGGGCCCGGCCAGCAGGCGCAGGCCCTCGGGCGCCAAGGCCTGCGGCTCGGCCAGCAGCCAGCCCGGGCGCGGCGGCCCACCCGGCGCACGGGCCAGCGGCGGGGCGCCGCCTGCCGCCTGCCAGGCGCACTCGGGGCGGTGGTCGGCAAAAGCCTGCACAGCCCGCACGCTCTCATCGCCCAGGCGTGCACGCAAACGCTCGCGCAACTGCTCCCAGCCCTGTTGCTGCTGGGGCCGCGCATTGAACAGCTCGCCCGGTTGCGGCACGAACGCCGGCAGGTCGTCGGCCACCAGGCGCACGCTGCGCACCGGTGCGGGCAGGCTCAACTGCTCCAGGCGCCCGCGTGCCAGCTCGAACAGCATGCCCGCCTCGCGTTCGGCGGCCAGCAGGCCGACCACCACCGGCGTGGCGACGCCCCGGGCATGTTCCAGGTGCAGGGTAAAACGCTGCACGCCGCCGTCACGGCTGGCCAGGAACGCCGCCAGGTCGGCAATCAGCCGGCGCAACGGAAACAACAGCGCCTGGTGCGACTCCACATCGAAGTTGAGTTCCAGCCGCGCCTCGAACCGGTCCGGCGGCCGGTAGCACGCCAGCGCCATGGGGCGCAGGCCCAGCAGGCGATCCAGGTGCACCTGCACGCTGGCGGCAAAACGCCTGGCCAGGGTGTCGCGCGGCAACCCCAGCACCTGCCCAAGGTCGCGCAGGCCCATGCGCGACAAGGCCGTGGCGGCCTCCACCGGCAGGCCGATGCGGTCCACGGGCATCTGCGCAAGGGCGGCGCGGGTGGCCTGGGGGTCGTTCAGTGCCAGCCCGTCATGGGCGTTGGCCAGCATGCGCGCCGCCACCGGGTTGCTGGCCAGCACGATGCGATGACGCAGCCCCAGCTCGCCCAGCTCCTTGCGCAGGCGGGCCTCGAACAGCGGCCAGGGCCCGAACAGGCCCAGGCTGGATTCGACTTCGAGCAACACGGTGCGTGGGTAATGCAGGCTGACCTGCGAACTGAACTGGTAGGCCCAGGCGGCCAGCAATTGCTGCAACTGCTCGACCGCCGCCGGGTCATGCTCGACGCAGGTAAAACTGCTGGCCAGCGCCTGCGCGGTGCTCAGGCTCTGCCCGGCGCGCAGCCCCAGGGCCCGGGCCGCCGGGTTGACCGCCTGCAACACGCGCCGCTGCGCCGGGCCGCTGAGCAGCACCAGCGGCGCCTGGGGGTCGTCGCGACCGCGCAGCACGCTGTCGAGTGCCAGTTGCGGCAGCAGGATGCAGGCCCACAGCATCGCCCATCACCCTCGCCCGGCCATGGCGATCGGGGTGGCCGGGGCCAGCCCGCCACGGCACTTGAGCACCCGCCACTGCGCCGGGTGCAGGTCGACGGCAATGCGCAGCGCGGCCGGCGACGGGTTGAGTGCCGCCTGCTGCGGGCGGCAGGCAAAGGCCAGGGTCTGGCCGGTTTCGGCAGCCACCTGCAGGCGGCGCAAGGCGCGGTCGTCGACCTGCTGCGGCCAGCACAGCACCGCGCCGCAACTGCCCGAGCGCAGGCACTGCTCGGCGGCCCACAGGGCCTCGACGCGGGAGGCCTGGATCAGCGACAGCCAGCGCAGGTCGACACCGGCTGCCAGCCAGGCGGGCGGGTACGGAATGAACGGCGGCGCCACCAGCACCACCCGTTCGCCGCTGGCAGTCAGGCGCGCCAGGCTCGGCCAGAGCAGGTGCAGCTCGCCGGCGCCCTCGGCAGCCAGCAGCAGTTCGCTGAGCGCACCCGGTGGCCAGCCGCCGCCCGGCAGCACCGCGTCCAGCGCGGCATGCCCGGTGGGTTGCAGGCCCCGGGGCTGGGCCAGCGGGCGCCCCTTCCAGACCCGCCGCTCGTCGAGCAGCCCGTCGAGGCTGACCACCGCGCCCATCAGTCGCGCCTCAACAGGCCGCAGAACACCCCTTCGATCACGAAGTCGCGTTCGGGCCCCACGTCTATCGGTGCATAGGCCGGGTTGCGCGGCAGCAGGCGGTAGTGCGTGCCTGCGCGCTGGAAGCGCTTGATGGTGACCTCGCCATCGAGCCGGGCCACCACGATCTGCCCGTCGCGGGCATCGGGCTGCTGGTGAATGCCCAACAGGTCGCCGTCGAAGATACCGTCGTCGATCATCGAGTCGCCGCGCACCTTCAGCAGGTAGGTGGGGGTACGGCTGAACAGGTGCGCATCGAGCATCAGCTGTTCGTGGATGTCCACGTCGGGCCCGATCGGGCGGCCGGCGGCCACCTGGCCCAGTACCGGGATCTCCAGCACCTCGGGGCGGCGCAGCGCACCGGCCAGGCGGATGCTGCGCGCCTGGTTGGGGGTGACCTCGATCAAGCCGGCCTCGCACAGCGCCTGGATGTGCTTGCGCGCCACGCTGCGCGAGGCAAAGCCGAAGGCCTGGGCGATGTCGGCCAGGCTCGGGGGCTGCCCTTGCTGCGCGATGCGGTCGCGGATGAAGGTCAGGATGGCGGCACGTTTGGGCGATAGTCTGTTCATGGAGCACATTTGTACTCTTTTCGGGTTTATCTGACCAGCCCCGCTGATCGCCACGGCAAAATGGTTATGATGGCCCGCCGTGCAATGGAAACCGCGCCCCATGCTTGAAGCCCTGTTGTTCGACCTCGATGGCACCCTGACCGACACCGATACCCTGCATTTGCAGGCACTGCAGCAGTTGCTGCGTGAGCAGGGTCGCGAACTGAGCGAGGCCGAGTTCGACGCCCACGTCAGTGGCCGGGCCAACGCCGACATGTGCCGCTACCTGTTCCCCGGGCGCCCGGTGGCCGAGCATGAGGCATTCGCCGACCGCAAGGAGGCGCGCTTTCGCGCGCTGTCGCCGACCTTGCAGCCCACTGCCGGCCTCGAACGCCTGCTGGCGCATGCCGAGCGCCGCGGCATCGGCATGGCCGTGGTCACCAATGCGCCACGGGCCAATGCGCAGCACATGCTGGTAGCCATGGGCCTGGCCGAGCGCTTCGAGCATGTGCTGGTGGCCGAGGAACTGGCACGGGCCAAGCCCGATCCCCTGCCCTACCTCACCGGCCTGGAGCGCCTGGGGGCCAGGGCAGACCATGCGCTGGCGTTCGAGGATTCGGTGCCGGGCGTGACGGCAGCGAGCCGCGCGGGGATCCTTACCGTGGGCCTGTCGACCAGCCAGGCGCCACAGCTGCTGCTGGAGGCCGGTGCGCAGCTGGTGGTGAAGAACTTCGACGATGAGCGCCTGTGGCAACTGATTGCGCAGATGAGCGACTGAAGCCACCCACCGCGCCGGTTTCGCCAGCCAGGCTGGCACGCGCACCATCGGGGGTCACCTTCGAGCGGTGCACGCTCGCTGTCGGTGCACCCCTGTGCCGGCCAATTCACAAAACATGACCAACGGGTCACATTTATCCCGCCCCTCTCCTACACTGTTCAATCGACCTGATACCGTCCGGAAAACTCGATCGAAAATAGTCGAAACTTCTGCAAACCCGGTAGGTCAGCAACTAAGTAGGCCAACGACTCTGGTTACCCAGGCGCAGCCCACCCCCCACTCGTCAGCACGCCATCGGCAGGAGCGCCGGCTGGCGTAGCGCTTGCACGTGTGTCCGGGGCGTTTCACCGCATCACATGACATAGCGAGAACAACAGTACAGACATGCAGCGGGTGGGATACGCCCGCAGAACAAGGGACGGAGACAAGTATGATCAGCGCCGCTGTCGAACCTCATGCAGAGCATTTCAACCCGGATACCAGCGCGCAGGTGCGTGCTGCCCAGATCGTCACGACAGCCAAGGCCCCTGCCCTCGATACCCGGCGCAACCCGAACAAGCGCAAGGTGCTGTTCGTGACCTCGGAAATCGCCGACCTGGTCAAGACCGGCGGCCTGGGCGACGTCTCCGCCGCCCTGCCCCGCGCCATGCGCCACCTGCACGATGTACGCGTGCTGATCCCCGGCTACCCGCAGGTACTCGAAAGCGACAACCCGATCCACCTGGTGGGCGAGCTGGGCGGCCATGCCGCACTGCCCCCGTGCAAGATCGGGCGCATGGACCTGGCCGACGGCCTGGTCATCTATGTACTGATCTGCCCCGAGCTGTACCAGCGCGAAGGCACCCCCTACGGCGCCAACAATGGCCGTGACTGGCCCGACAACCATATCCGCTTCGCCCGCCTGGGCCTGGCCGCCGCTGAAATCGCCGCGGGCGAGGGCATGGTGCACTGGAAGCCCGATCTGGTGCACGCCCACGACTGGCCTGCCGGCCTGGCCCCGGCCTACATGCACTGGCGCGGCCTGAACACCCCCACCCTGTTCACCATCCACAACCTGGCCTACCAGGGTGTGGTCAGCCGCGGCTGCTGCCCGGAACTGGCGATTCCCGAACACGCCCTGCAACAGGAAGGCATGGAGTTCTACGGCAAGCTGTCGTTTCTCAAGGCCGGCCTGGCCTACTCCAGCCACATCACCACGGTCAGCGCCACCTATGCCCGGGAAATCACCACCCCGGCCTTCGGCTGCGGGCTCGACGGTTTTCTTGGCAGCAAGGCGCAGCAGGGCCTGCTCAGCGGCATCCCCAACGGCATCGACGAAAGCTGGGATTCGGCCACCGACACCCACCTGACCCACCGCTTCAGCATCAACGACTGGGAAGGCAAGGCGGCCAACAGCAGCCAGGTGCGCGAGCTGTTCGAGCTGGAGCCCTCCACCGGCCCGCTGTTCGCCGTGGTCTCGCGCCTGGTGTACCAGAAGGGCCTGGACCTGACCCTGGGGGTGGCCGAGTACATCGTCGAACAGGGCGGCCAGATCGCCATCATCGGCCGCGGCGAACCGGAGGAAGAACAAGCCATGCGCGAGCTGGCCAGCCGCTTCCCGGGCCGCGTGGGGGTGCGCATCGGCTTCAACGAGACCGACGCACGGCGCATGTTCGCCGGCAGCGACTTTCTGCTGATGCCCTCGCGCTACGAGCCCTGCGGCCTGAGCCAGATGTACGCGCAGCGCTTCGGCTCGCTGCCGGTGGCGCGCAACACCGGCGGCCTGGCCGACACCATCGAGAATGGCGTCACCGGCTTTCTGTTCGACGAATCGAGCGTGGAGAGCTACCGCGAAGCACTCTCGCGGGCCTTCTACGTATACGGCAAGAAACACCTGCTCAATGCCATGCGCTGCCTGGCCATGACCCAGCCATTCAACTGGTGTCAGGCCGTGGAACCCTATGCCCACCTGTACGAGGAACTGGTGACGCGCGCCACGCTCAACGCAGGCTGAGGAGAACTGCCGTATGCCCTTCAGGTCACAGGAACACGCGACCCACGGGGCCGTGATGCTGGACAGCCACACCACCCGCTTCGCCCTCTGGGCGCCCGATGCCCGGCAGGTGGAGGTGGAATGTGAAAACGCCGCCCCGCAACCCATGCAGCGCAGTGACGACGGCTGGTTCGTGCTGCGCCTGCCCTGCCCGGCCGGTACGCGCTATCGCTACCGTATCGACGGCGACCTGTCGGTCGCCGACCCGGCCAGCCGTGCCCAGCCCGACGGCGTGCACGGCCCCAGCCAGGTGCTGGGCACCGAATATGCCTGGCAACACCCCGACTGGCAGGGCCGCCCGTGGCACGAGGCAGTCATCTATGAAGTGCACGTGGGCCTGCTGGGCGGTTACGCCGGCGTGGCCAGGCACCTGCCGCGCCTGGCCGCACTGGGCGTGACCGCCATCGAGCTGATGCCCATCGGGCAGTTTCCCGGCCAGCGCAACTGGGGCTATGACGGCGTGCTGCCGTTCGCCCCGCAAGCGAGCTATGGCACTGCGCAGCAACTCAAGGCGCTGATCGACCAGGCCCACGCGCTGGGGCTGATGGTGCTGCTGGATGTGGTGTACAACCACTTCGGCCCCGACGGCAATTACCTGCACCGTTATGCCCAGGGCTTCTTTCGCGAAGACCGGCATACGCCCTGGGGCGCGGCCATCGATTTTCGCCGCCGCCAGGTGCGCGACTTCTTCATCGAGAACGCCCTGATGTGGCTGCACGACTACCGCTTCGACGGCCTGCGCCTGGATGCGGTGCACGCCATCGACGACCCTGACTTTCTGCATGAGCTGGCCCGCCGCGTGCGCGCCAGCACCGCACCGGGCCGGCAGGTGTGGCTCACCCTCGAGAACGAGCGCAACCAGGCGCACCTGCTCCAGGAGGGCTACGACGCCCAGTGGAACGACGACGGCCACAACGCCCTGCACGTGCTGCTGACCGGCGAGCAGGAAGGCTACTACGTCGATTACCGCGAGGCGCCGCTGAACAAGCTGGCGCGTTGCCTGAGCCAGGGGTTCGTGTTCCAGGGCCAGCCGGACCGCAACGGTGAACCGCGTGGCGAAGCCAGCGGCCATCTGCCGCCCAGTGCCTTCGTGCTGTTTCTGCAGAACCATGACCAGATCGGCAACCGCGCGCTGGGCGAGCGGCTCGAGCGCCTGTGCCCGCCCCAGGCCCTGCGCGCCGCCACCGGGCTGCTGCTGCTGGCACCGATGATCCCGCTGCTGTTCATGGGCGATGACTGGGGGTGCCGCCAGCCCTTCCTGTTCTTCACCGATCACCACGACGACCTTGCCACCGCCGTGCGCGAAGGCCGACGCGCCGAGTTCAAGGGGTTCAAGGCCTTCGCCGACCCCGAGCAACGGGCGCGCATCCCCGACCCGAACGCCGCCCAGACCTTCCTCGACTCGCAACCGCAATGGGGCGAGGACAGCGAGCAATGGGTGGCGCTGTACCGTCGCCTGCTGTACCTGCGCCACCAGCACATCATCCCGCGCCTGCCGGGCACCCGCGCCCTGGGCGCCCAGGTGGTCGACGGCCAGGGCGTGAGCGCCCGCTGGCAACTGGGCGATGGCAGCGAGCTGCGCATCGACCTCAACCTCGGCCAGCAGCCACTGGCCCTGGACCTGCCGGCCCGCGAGCGGCACCTGTTCGAAAGTTGCGAACTGCCCCCGGGCCCACCCTGCCTGCCGCCGTTGAGCTGCGTGGTGAGCCTGACCCCTTCCTGCCCCACGGAGCCTGTGCATGCCTGACCTACCCTTGCTGCAACTGGCCGAACGCGCTGGCCTGGCGGTGGACTGGATCGACGCCAACGGGCGCGCCCAGCGTGTCAGCGAACCGGTCCTGCGGCGCATCCTGGCCGCCCTTGGCCACCCGGCCGCCGACGACATCGCCATCGCCAACAGCCTCAAGGCCCTGGAAAAAGCCCACGACTCCCGTCACCTGCCGCCACTGCTGACGGTCGACCAGCACCAGCCGCTGGACCTGTCGCGCTACTTCGCGGCCAACAGCCGCTGCGAGGTGCAGCACGAGGACGGCACCCGCCAGCAGCTGCAGCTGGATGCCCAGGCCCTGCTGCCGCCCGGGCTGCCACTGGGGTATCACCAGCTGCATATCGACGCCACCACCTTCACCCTGGCCGTGGCCCCGGCGCAGTGCTACAGCCTGGCCGATGCGCTGGGCACCCCGCACCCACGGTGCTGGGGCCTGAGTGCCCAGCTGTACAGCCTGCGCCGCCCGGGCGACGGCGGGCTGGGCGACTGCCTGGCACTGGAGGGCCTGGCACGCAGCGCCGCCGAGCGTGGCGCCACGGCCCTGGCCATCAGCCCGGTGCACGCCATGTTCACCCGCAACCACCCCAGCTACAGCCCCTATTCGCCATCCAGCCGGCTGTTTCTGAACAGCCTGTATGCCAGCCCCCAGGCAGTGATCGACGAGCGCACGGTGCGCATCACGGTCCAGGCCCTGGGCCTTGAGGCCCAGCTCGAACAGCTCGAAGGCCTGCCGTTGATCGACTGGCCACGGGCGGCCGGGGCACGCCAGCAGATATTGCAGGCGCTGTACCAGGGCTTTATCAAGGGCGAGCAACCGCAGCGCGCCGACTTCGACAGCTTTCGCCACGCCGGCGGCCAGGCGCTGGAAGACCACTGCCGCTTCGAAGCGCTGCTCGATGCCGCCGCCGAACGCGGCGAAAGCCAGGACTGGCGCCAGTGGCCGGCCGCCTGGCTCGACCCGCGCAGCGCCGAGATTGCCGCGTTTGCCGCCGACCACGTCGAGCAGATCGGCTTCTATGCCTTCTGCCAGTGGCTGATCGCACGCAGCCTGGAACGTGCCCAGGAAGCGGCGCGCGGCAGCGGCATGGCGGTGGGCCTGATCGCCGACCTGGCAGTGGGGGCCGACGGCACCGGCAGCCAGGCCTGGAGCCGCCAGGACGAGCTGCTGGCCGAGCTGCACGTCGGCGCCCCGCCCGACATCCTCAACCGATCGGGGCAAAGCTGGGGCATCTGCGCGTTCTCCCCCGAGGGCCTGCGCCGCAACGGCTACCGCGCCTTCATCGAGATGCTGCGGGCCAACTTCGCCCACGCCGGGGGCCTGCGCATCGACCATGTGATGGGCCTGCAGCGCCTGTGGCTGATCCCCCAGGGCGCCGCCCCCAGCGAAGGCGCCTACCTGCACTACCCACTGGACGACCTGCTGCGCCTGCTGACCCTGGAGTCGGTGCGCCACAAGGCCATCGTGCTCGGCGAAGACCTGGGCACGGTGCCCGAAGGCCTGCGCGAAAAGCTCGCGGCCCGCGCGATCCTGGGCATGCGTGTGCTGCTGTTCGAGCAGGACCCGCCCGGGCAGTTCACCCCCATCCTCGACTGGCCCGACAACGCCCTGGCCACCACCAGCACCCACGACCTGCCCCCGCTGGCAGGCTGGCTGCAGGCTCGCGACATCGACTGGGGCCAGCGCCTGGGGGCGATCGACGCGATCACCGAGCGCGACTGGCGCGACAGCCGCCAGCATGAAATCCAGGGCCTGCGTCGCCTGCTGCACAGCAGCTACGGCGACACCAGCAGCGAAGCCGACACCCTGATCGATGCCAGCCTGCGCCTGCTCGGGCATACCCGCGCGCCGCTGGTGCTGGTACCGCTGGAAGACCTGCTGGGCGTGGACGAACAACCCAACCTGCCCGGCACCGTCGACACCCACCCCAACTGGCGCCGCCGCTTCGCGTTGCCCGCCGCACAGCTGCTGGACGACAGCGATGCGGCGCGACGCCTCGAGCTGCTGGCCCAGGCCCGTGAACAAGCCTTCGAGCGTGACCGATGAACAGCCTCACCGCCACACTGCGCCTGCAATTTCATGCCGACTTCAGCCTCGACGATGCGGTGCCGCTGGTGCCCTACTTCGCCCGGCTGGGCATCAGCCACCTGTACGCCTCGCCCCTGTTGCAGGCGCGGCCCGGTTCGCGCCACGGCTACGACGTGGTCGACCCGACCCGGGTGAGCCCCGAACTGGGTGGCGAGGCGGCGCTGGAACGCCTGGTGGCCGCGCTGCGCCAGCACGGCATGGGCCTGATCCTGGACATCGTGTCCAACCACATGGCCGTGGGCGGCGCACACAACCCCTGGTGGCAGGACCTGCTGGCCTGGGGCCGGCGCAGCCCCTACGCCGAGTTCTTCGACATCCAGTGGCATTCGCCCGACCCGTTGCTCAAAGGCCAGTTGCTGTTGCCGTTCCTGGCCAGCGACTATGGCGCAGTGCTGCAGGCCGGGGAAATCCCGCTGCGTTTCGACGCCCGCCACGGGCGCTTTCACATCGAGCACCACGAACACCGCTTCCCGATCAGCCCGCCGGACTATGCGCGCATCCTGTGCGTCAGCGGCCACCCGGAACTGAGCGAACTGGGGGCACGCTTTGCCGCCTTCGAGGGCCAGCGCCACGCCCCGGCCAACGTCGAGGCGGTGCACCAGGCCCTGGCCGAACTGGCCCGCGAGCCGCGCATCGGCCAGGCCATCGAACAGGTGCTGGCCGCCTTCGACGGGCGCACCCCCAGCGGTTTCGAGCACCTGCATCAACTGCTCGAACAGCAGCACTACCGCCTGGCCAGCTGGCGCACCGCCGGTGACGACATCAACTGGCGGCGCTTTTTCGACGTCAACGAGCTGGGCGGCCTGCGCGTGGAGCGCCCGGCGGTGTTCGAGGCCACCCATGCCAAGGTGTTCGAGCTGATCGAGCGCGGCCTGGTCGACGGCCTGCGCATCGACCACATCGACGGCCTGGCCGACCCACGCGGTTACTGCCGCAAGCTGCGCCGACGCGTCGACGGCCTGCTCCCACGCCGGCCGCTGAGCGCTGCGCTCGAGCACTTTCCGATCTACGTGGAGAAGATCCTCGGCCCCGGCGAGCGCCTGCACGACGACTGGCGGGTGGACGGCAGCACCGGCTACGAATTCATGAACCAGGTCTCGCTGCTGCAGCATGACCCGCAGGGCGAAGCCGAACTGACCGCGCTGTGGCACGACCTGAGCGAGCGCCCGGCGTTCGTCGAGGAACTGCGCCTGGCCCGCCAGCTGGTGCTCAATGCCAGCCTGGCCGGCGACTTCGAATCGGTGGCCCAGGCCCTGCTGCAGGTGGCGCGCAACGACATCATGAGCCGCGACCTGACCCTGGGCGCCATCCGCCGCGCGTTGCAGGCGCTGGTGGAGCACTACCCGGTATACCGCACCTACATCAATGCCTGCGGGCGCCCGGCGATGGACGAGGGGTTCTTCCAGCAGGCCCTGGCCGAAGCGCGTTCGAGCCTGGGCGAAGCCGACTGGCCGCTGCTGGACCACCTGCAGCGCTGGCTGGGCGGCCAGCCCTGGCGCGAGCTGGGCCCGGGGCGGGCGCGCAAGCAGTTGCGCCACGCCTGCGTTCGCTTCCAGCAGCTGACCTCGCCCACCGCTGCCAAGGCCGTCGAAGACACCGCCTTCTATCGCTCGGCGGTGCTGTTGTCGCGCAACGACGTGGGCTTCGACGCCGAGCGCTTCAGCGCGCCGGCCGAGGCCTTCCATGCCAGTTGCCAGCAACGCCTGGCGCACTTCCCCGACAACCTGCTGGCCACCGCCACCCATGACCACAAGCGTGGCGAAGATTGCCGCGCACGCCTGGCGGTGATCAGCGAACGCAGCCACTGGTTCTGCCAGCGCGTGGAGCTGTGGCGTGAACTGGCCTCGCCCCTGCGCACACAACTGGCCGATGGCGTGGCACCGAGTGCCGGCGATGAACTGCTGCTGTACCAGACCCTGCTCGGCAGTTGGCCGATGACGCTGCGCTGCGAAGACACCCACGCCTTGCGCGGCTACGCCGAACGCCTGCGCCAATGGCAGCGCAAAGCCCTGCGCGAGGCCAAGCTGCGCAGCAGCTGGAGCGCCCCCAACGAGGTCTACGAGCAGGCCTGCGCACGCTTCATCGACGCCCTGCTGCTGGAGCCGCAATGCCAGCAGCTGCGCCAGTCGGTGGCCCAGGCGGCGCAGGCCCTGGCCTGCCCGGGCGCGCTCAACAGCCTGGTGCAGAGCCTGCTGCGCATGACCGTGCCGGGGGTGCCCGACCTGTACCAGGGCAACGAATGCTGGGACCTGAGCCTGGTCGACCCGGACAACCGCCGCGCGGTGGACTACGCCGCGCGTCGCCAGGCCCTGGACGACAGCCTGCCCCCCGCCGAACTGCTCGGGCACTGGCAGGACGGGCGGGTCAAGCAGGCCCTGATCGCCCAGGTGCTGGAGCAGCGCCGGGCCTACCCAGAGCTGTTTCGCCACGGCCGCTACCAACCCCTGGAGGTACGCGGCAAACACGCCGAGCGGGTGCTCGCCTTTGCCCGTATCGGCGAGGCGCAACGTGCGGTGGTGGTGGTGCCGCGGCTGGCCTCGGGCCTGCTGGGCAACGCCACGCAACCCTTGATCCCGGCGCAGAACTGGGACGATACCCGTGTGCTTTTACCGTTCGCCTTGTGCGCTGCCAATTGCACGGGACTTTTCGCCCAGGGCGCAGTCACACCCTCTAACGAGCTGTGGCTGAGCACTGCGCTCAAAGCCTTCCCCGTCAATCTCTTCATAGAACAGACTGAGTCATCAGGAGCGTCGAGATGAGTGCTGAGGAAAAACGTATCCGCGAATTCGCCTACCAGATCTGGGAGTCGGAAGGTAAACCCGAAGGCCAGGAGGAGCGCCACTGGGAGATGGCGCGCAAGTTGGCCGAAGCCGAGGCCATTGCGCCCAAGGCCGCCCCGCGCAAGCCCCGTACCACCCCGCCAGGCGCACCGCCGGTAGCCCCTGGCGCCAAGCCAAAGCCCGGCGCCGCCGCGTCCAAGGCCAAGCCGCCGGCCCCTGCGGCCAAGCCCGACCCGGCAAAGAAGCCGCGTACCGCGAAGAAGCCCGCCACGCCCTGACGCCGCCGTACCTTGCGTCACTACCGCCCCGGGGCAGCGCAACGCTGCCCCGGCGCCCAGTGCGTCGCCTTTCGCCCCCCAAGGATCGCTACAAGGATTGCCATGACCCAGCCCAAGTCCAAACACAACACCCAGCCCGACGCCGTTGAACCTTCGCGCATCCGCGAGGGCCTGCCCTTCCCCCTGGGCGCCACCTGGGACGGCCTGGGTGTGAACTTCGCACTGTTCTCGGCCAACGCCACCAAGGTCGAACTGTGCCTGTTCGACGCCAGCGGCGAACATGAGCTCGAGCGCATCGAACTGCCCGAGTACACCGACGAGATCTACCACGGCTACCTGCCCGACGCGCACCCGGGGCAGATCTACGGCTACCGCGTGTACGGCCCCTACGAGCCGCAGAACGGGCACCGTTTCAACCCCAACAAGCTGCTGATCGACCCGTATGCCAAGCAGCTGGTCGGCGAGCTGCGCTGGTCCGAGGCGTTGTTCGGCTACACCATCGGCCACCCCGATGGCGACCTCAGTTTCGACGAGCGCGACAGTGCGCCGTTCGTGCCCAAGTGCAAGGTCATCGACCCGGCCTACACCTGGGGCCGCGACCAGCGCGTGGGCGTGCCGTGGGATCGTACCGTGTTCTACGAAGCGCACGTGCGCGGCATCAGCATGCGTCACCCGGCGGTGCCGGAAGCAGCGCGCGGTACCTTCGCCGGGCTGATGAACGACGAGCTGCTGGGGCACATCAAGGGCCTGGGCGTCAGCTCCATCGAGCTGCTGCCGATCCACGCCTTCGTCAACGACCAGCACCTGCTGCAAAAGGGCCTGAACAACTACTGGGGCTACAACAGCATCGCCTTCTTCGCGCCCCACCCGCGCTACCTGGCCAACGGCAAGATCGCCGAGTTCAAGGAGATGGTCGCGCACCTGCACGACGCCGGCCTGGAGGTGATTCTGGACGTGGTCTACAACCACACCGCCGAAGGCAACGAGCAGGGCCCCACGCTGTCGATGCGCGGTATCGACAACGCCTCGTACTACCGCCTGATGCCCGACGACAAGCGCTACTACATCAACGACTCGGGCACCGGCAACACCCTGGACCTGAGCCACCCCTGCGTACTGCAACTGGTCACCGACTCGCTGCGCTACTGGGCAGGCGAGATGCACGTTGATGGCTTTCGCTTCGACCTGGCGACCATCCTGGGCCGCTACCACGAAGGCTTCGACGAGCGGCACAGCTTTCTGGTGGCCTGTCGCCAGGACCCGCTGCTGAGCCAGGTCAAGCTGATTGCCGAACCCTGGGACTGCGGCCCCGGTGGCTACCAGGTGGGCAACTTCGCGCCGGGCTGGGCCGAATGGAACGACCGCTTTCGCGACACCGTGCGCGCCTTCTGGAAAGGCGACGAAGGCCAGCTGGCCGACTTTGCAGCGCGCATGACCGCCTCCGGCGAGCTGTTCAACCGCCGCGGCCGGCGCCCCTATGCCTCGGTCAACTTCATCACCGCCCACGACGGCTTCACCCTGCGCGACCTGGTGTCGTACAACGACAAGCACAACGAGGACAACGACGAGAACAACCAGGACGGCAGCAACAACAACATCTCCTGGAACCACGGGGTCGAGGGGCCCACCGACGACCCCGAGATCAACAGCCTGCGCCAGCGCCAGATGCGCAACTTCTTCGCCACCCTGCTGCTGGCCCAGGGCACGCCGATGATCGTGGCCGGCGACGAGTTCAGCCGCACCCAGCACGGCAACAACAACGCCTACTGCCAGGACAGCGAGATCGGCTGGATCAACTGGGACCTGGACGAGCAAGGCAGCGCCCTGCTCAAGTTCGTCAAGCGCCTGACCAAGCTGCGCCTGGCCTACCCGATCCTGCGCCGCAGCCGCTTCCTGGTGGGCGACTACAACGAGGCGATCGGGGTCAAGGACGTGACCTGGCTGGCGCCGGACGCCAGCGAGATGAGCGTGGAGCAGTGGGAAGACCCGCAAGGGCGTTGCCTGGGCATGCTCATGGACGGGCGCGCGCAGGTCAGCGGCATCCTGCGCCCGGGGGCAGACGCCACCTTGCTGCTGATCGTCAACGCGCACCACGACGGCGTGGACTTCACCCTGCCCGACGTGCCCGAGGGCGAGTACTGGAATTGCCTGATCGACACCGACCGGCCGCAGTTGCGCAAGGCCCAGCGTCTGGAATTCGGCAGCGTGTTCAACGTCACCGGACGCTCGTTGCTGCTGCTGGAACTGCAACGGGACGAGGACGCCTGACGCTTTAGCAATCATTCGAAATAGCCAGCCGCGTTGTCATGCGCAACGCGGCTATGCCCAATCAGGAACCGCTATTTTTCAACCGCTTACCCCCTCCAACACAGCCATCACAAAATAATCACACTATCTTGACGCCTGCCTGCGACTCTCCTTAGCTACACCTAGAACCACCGTGTTCAACTTCATTCCGGGCCTCTGGCACGCGGCTTTGCGCGCGCCATGGGGCAGGTTTGCTGGTTTGGGTCGCTCTCTGTTCCTGCCTTACAGCCCGTGACATCAGGCCAGACCTTTGGCTGTAACACACAGAGGAGATCGGCCATGAAAAGCGCACCCTGCCCTTCGGGGCTCGAGTATGTTTTCTACGCACTGTCGACGTCGCTGCTGCTGGCAACCCCGCTGGAAAGCCTGGCGGCGGGGCTGGAAGACGACGACCCGATGTTCAACCCGGCACACGGCCTGGCGCTGCCGTCGCTGGTCCCGGCCAGCGTGTCGGGGCTGAGCCTGGGCACGCTGGGGGCGTTTTCCGAGCGCCTGGCAGAGCGCACGGCGGTACTCGGCGACGAAGGCATTGCCAGCCAGTGGGCGCAGTTCTTTCCCACCCCGGTCAGGACCGCCCCGCAACGCCTGGATGCCCCCAACCAGAACCTGCAGATCGCCCCCGACCTGTTCGTGCGGGAAACCGCCGGCGGCAACACCCACCGCGCCGGGATCTTCATGGGCCACAGCAACCTGCAGGGCGGCCTGGACAATCGCCGGCCACAGCTGGGCGACAAGCAGAACGCCGTGCGCCTGGAAGGGCAAAGCCTGGGCATGTACTGGAGCCTGCAGCATGACCAGGGCTGGCATGTGGATGCGGTGGCCATGGGCACCCGTTTCGACGCCAGCGGGCGCGGCAGCGACGGCGAACGGCTCGATGGCAACGGCCACGCGCTGACCTTCTCGGTGGAGGGCGGCTTCCCCATCGGCCTGGGCAAGCACTGGGTGATCGAGCCCCAGGCGCAGTTGATCAACCAGCAGTACTACCCCGGCAACGACGCCCAGGCCCAGACCCTGCAGGCCTATGACAGCCAGCCGAGCTGGACCGGCCGGGTGGGGGCGAAGCTGTCGGCTCGCTACGAGGTGCGCGGCATGCCCATCGAACCCTATGTGCGCACCAACGTGTGGTACGACTTCTCGAACGCCGACACGGTGAGCCTGGACAAGGTCGACAAGATCAGCAGCGGACGCAACGCCACCACCGTGGAGGTGGGCCTGGGCCTGGTGGCACGGGTGACGCCCAAGGTGGCGCTGTTTGTCAGTGCCGATTACAGCAGCGACGTGGACGACAACGACTTGAACGGGTTGATCGGCAACCTGGGGGTGCGTGTGCGCTGGTGAGCGGCGCTGAGTGCATCGCGGGTCAGGCCCGCGATGCGACGCGCATACCCCCGTCAACCTGAGGTTGACAGCTTATGTATACTGGCCGGCCATGCCCTCGCCAAGGACACCCCAGCGCATGACCGAAAACAGCTTCGCCTTTCGCCTCAAGGAACTGCTCGAACACCACAAGCTGACGCTGCAGGCGGTAGGCACGGCCCTGGGGATCTCGCGCACCGCCGTGCACAAATGGACCCGCGGCGGCGAGATCGACTATGCCAACCTGCGCAAGCTGGCCGACTTTCTCAAGGTCAACTGGATCTGGCTGCGCTACGGCGAAGAAGCCCTGCAGGACGTGCAGCAGACCCAGGTGGTGGAGCTGCCGATGACCGACCTGCGCCGGCGCTACACCGCCGAGATCATGGAGAGCGAAACCCGCATGAAGCTGGCCCAGGAAGGCGCCCGCATCGTGACCTGGGAATGGAACCTGATCAGCGACGAACTCACCTACTCGCCCAACGTCGAGGCCGTGTACGGCTGGCAGGTGATCCGCAACGAAGACTTCTGGGTGCACCTGCCCCCCGAAGACGTCGAGATGCTGCAGGCGCTGTACAGCAAGACCTTGCTCGAAGGCGAAGGCTGCGAGTGCGACTTTCGCATCTATCGCCCCGACGGCGAGATGCGCTGGATCGCCTCCCGCGCCACGGTGGTGCGCGACAGCGCCGGGCGCGCGGTGAAGATGGTCGGCATCAGCATGGACAACACCGAGCGCAAGGTCGCCGAAGAGCAACTGCGCAACAGCGAGGAACGTTTTCGCGCCATCTTCGAACTGGCCTGGGGCGCGCTGGCCTACATCGACCCGGACGGCACCTGGCAGCGGGTCAACGGCAGCTTCTGCGAGCTGCTGGGCTACAGCGCCGAAACGCTGTACGGCATGACCTTCCAGCAACTTACCCACCCCGACGACCTGGCCGCCAACCTGCAGTTGCTGCAGCGCCTGCTGGCCGGCGAGATCGAGCGCTACGAAGTGGAAAAGCGCGTGCGCCACAAGCAGGGCCACTACATCTGGGTACGTGCACGTACCGCCCTGCAGCGCCGCCAGGACGGCCAGCCGCAGCATCTGATCAGCGTGTTCGAGGACATCGGCGCCGAACGCCAGGAACGCGAACGCCTGCAGGCACGTATCGAGGCGCTTGAAGCACAGCGCGGGGCTTCGCAGGCATGAGCCGCTTCGTGGGGGTGTTTCACCTGCGAAGCCGGCATGCCGTGGACAGGGGCTTCAAGGTGCACGCGCTACACAGCGACAATCATGCCGATGCGCACCTTGAAGCGGGCGACATACGCAATGAACAGGGCTACCAGGACGATCAGACCTGCGACTTCACCGTGATCGAGATTGCCAGCACTGCCCAGGCGCCCCGGCGCCTGAGCTGGCTGGAGCGCATCACGGGCAAGCTGCATGCATGACCCCATCCTTGATCTGACTGCGGGGCGAACATGAGCCGCTTTGTCGCTGTGTTTCACCACTGGCATATCACCAAACGCAACCTTGGCTTCGAGGTGCACAGCCTGGCAGGTCGCGATCAGGCACAGGCGCACCGCGAAGCCTGCGCACGGTTGGCCGATCAGGAAGTGAGCGATATCGTGCGCTGCGCCTTCACCCTGGTTGAGATCGGCGCGCATGAACACGTTGCGCGCCCGCTGAGCTGGCGCGAGCGCATCACCGGGCGTTTCGAGGGGCGTGGCTAGAGGCAGGTGGCCAACGCCGCCATGCGCCGCTGGGCCAATGCATCGTCCTTGAGGGTGTAGAACTTGACCACTGTGCCGCCGGCTTCGGCGCGCACATCGGCGAAGTATTCGGCATCGCGTGTCGACACCGTGGCCCCGCCGTTGGGGCCGGCGTCGAGGTAGCCGCTGGCATCCACGCCGAAGACGGCTTCGTCCTGCCAACCGAACTGGATGCACTCGGCCACCAGCGGCTCGGCCTTGGCCGAGGTGAAGGTCTTGTGCGGTGCGCCCAGGCGAGCCTGGTTCATCGTCGACGAGGCGCATCCGGCCAGCACCAGTGCCGTACCCAATAGCATTGCTGCGCGCATGGTTGTCTCTCCCGTTGGTTGTGTGTCGGCAGTACCGGGCTCTTCGCTGGCCCTGCAGAAGCTGGCCTTGCCAGCGAAGAGGCCTGGCCTGCTGATTGAAAAAGGAGCGACTGTAGCATTGCCCCGGCCCCCGGTGAGAGAATGCCGCGCAGAAAAACGGACCCTCCCCCCTGTGCCAAGGAACAGCACCATCCGAATCCTCTCGCTCGCCCTCATCGTCTCCACCCTCGCCCTCACCAGCTGCGGCACCATGATGCGCGGTGGGTACTGCGCCGAATGTGCATCCCCAGGCATGTACCGGGGCGTGCGCAACAACTTCTCGTTCCTGTTCAGCGCCACCTCGGCGCAGTTCTGCTGGCCGCTGATCGTGTGCCCGCTGGCGTTTATCGTCACCGCGCCCGTGGATATCGTGATCGATACCGCGATGATCCCCGCCGACCTCTCGCGCTGAATGCCAAACAATCGAATCCCTCTATAGGTTCATCGACAAGGTCGATTAGTCACAAATTAAGTAAGGGCATAAACTGCCCCCGAATGCGCGCAATACACCCACGATAGAAAGGGTCTTGGCGCGCACCCTCTGTGACTAGCCTGCATACCACTTACCGATCCTGACGCTGATCTCGGCGGGCCTGCGCGTGCGCGGCCGATTCTGGAGCTCGTTTGTACAAGGAGATAACCATGGGACTGGGCAGAAGACAGTTCTTCAAGCTGTGCACCGTCGGCGCTGCCACCGCCACTGCGGCCAGCCTGGGCTTCGCCCCGGGCATGGCCCAGGCCACCCAATCACGCCAGTACAAGCTGCTGCGCGCCAAGGAAACCCGCAACAACTGCACCTACTGCTCGGTGGGTTGCGGCGTGCTGATGTACAGCCTTGGCGACGGCGCCAAGAACGCCAAGGCGCGTATCTTCCACATCGAAGGCGACCCCGATCACCCGGTCAGCCGCGGCTCGCTGTGCCCCAAGGGCGCGGGCCTGGTGGACTACATCCACAGCGAACAACGCCTGCTCTACCCCGAATACCGCGCCCCTGGCTCGGACAAATGGCAGCGCATCAGCTGGGATCACGCCATCGAGCGCATCGCACGCCTGATGAAGGACGACCGTGACGCCAACTTCATCGAGAAGAACGACAAGGGCACCACGGTCAACCGCTGGCTGAGCACCGGCATGCTGTGCAGCTCGGCCGCCAGCAGCGAAACCGGCTCGCTGGACCAGCGCTTCACCCGCGCCCTGGGCATCCTGGGCACCGACAGCCAGGCCCGTGTGTGCCACGCCCCTACCGTCTCGGCCCTGGCGCCGACCTTCGGGCGCGGCGCCATGACCAACAACTGGGTCGACATCAAGAACGCCAACGTGGTGCTGATCATGGGTGGCAATCCCGCCGAGGCGCACCCGGTGGGCTTCAAGTGGGTGATCGAGGCCAAGATCCGCAATGGCGCCAAGGTCATCGTGGTGGACCCGCGCTTCAACCGCAGCGCCGCCGTGGCCGACCTCTACTCGCCGATCCGCGCCGGCTCCGACGTGACCTTCCTGATGGGCGTGGTCAACTACCTGATCACCCACGACAAGATCCAGCACGACTACGTGCGCGCCTACACCAACGCCAGCCTGATCGTGCGCGAGGACTACAGCTTCGACGACGGCCTGTTCAGCGGCTACGACCCGGCCAAGCGCAGTTACGATCGCAGCTCCTGGACCTACGAGCTGGACGCCGACGGCTTCGCCAGGCGCGACATGACCCTGAGCCACCCGCGCTGCGTGTGGAACCTGCTCAAGGCCCACGTCAGCCGCTACACCCCGGACATGGTCACCAACGTCTGCGGCACGCCCAAGGCCGACTTCCTGCAGATCTGCGAAATCCTCGGCACCACCAGTGCCCCGGACAAGACCGCCACCTTCCTCTACGCCCTGGGCTGGACCCACCACACCAACGGCGCGCAGATGATCCGAGGCTCGGGCATGATCCAGCTGCTGCTGGGCAACATCGGCATGGCCGGTGGCGGGGTCAACGCCCTGCGCGGCCACTCCAACATCCAGGGCTACACCGACCTGGGCCTGCTCTCGCTGCGCCTGCCCGGCTACATGAACCTGCCATCGGATGCGCAGACCGACCTGGCCACCTACCTCAAGCAGACCACGCCCAGCGCGGTGCTGCCCGACCAGGTCAACTACTACAAGCACACCCCCAAGTTCTTCGTCAGCCTGATGAAGAGCCTGTGGGGCGACAAGGCCACCAAGGACAACGACTGGGGCTTCGACTGGCTGCCCAAGTGGGACGACAGCTACGACGTGCTCAACTACAGCAACCGCATGTACGAGGGCAAGGTCAACGGCTACATCGCCCAGGGCTTCAACCCGGTGGCGGCGTTCCCGGACAAGAACAAGGCCCAGGCCGCGCTGGAGAAACTCAAGTTCCTGGTGATCATCGACCCGCTGGCCACCGAGACCTCGAGCTTCTGGCAGAACCACGGCGAGGAGCACGACGTGGACACCGCGGCGATCCAGACCGAAGTGTTCCGCCTGCCCTCCTCCTGCTTTGCCGAGGAAGACGGCTCGATCGTCAACTCCGGGCGCTGGCTGCAATGGCACTGGGCCGGCGCTGCGCCGCCGGGCGAGGCCTGGCACGACGGCAAGATCCTCGGCCACCTGTTCCTGAAGATCCGCGAGCTGTACGAGAAGGAAGGCGGTGCCAACCCCGCGCCGATCCTCAACATGGCCTGGGACTACGCCGACCCGTTCGACCCCAAGCCCGAGGAAGTGGCCAAGGAATCCAACGGCCGCGCCCTGGCCGACCTGCACGACGAACAGGGCAACCTGATTCTGCGCAAGGGCCAGTTGCTCGACGACTTCTCGCAGCTGCGCGACGACGGCACCACTGCCAGCTTCAACTGGATCTTCGCCGGCTCCTGGACCGAAAAGGGCAACCAGATGGCACGGCGCGACAACGCCGACAGCGGCCTGGGCTGCACCCCGGGCTGGGCCTGGGCGTGGCCGCAGAACCGGCGCATTCTCTACAACCGCGCCTCGGCCGACCCCCAGGGCAAGCCGTGGGACCCCAAGCGCAAGCTGATCGGCTGGGACGGGGCGCGCTGGAGCGGCGTGGACGTGCCGGACTTCGCCGTCACCGCTGCACCGGGCAGCAACACCAACCCGTTCATCATGCTGCCTGAAGGCCTGGGCCGGCTGTTCTCGGTGGGCGCGATGAACGACGGGCCGTTCCCCGAACACTACGAGCCCACCGAAAGCCCGCTGGCGAACAACCCGCTGCACCCGAACGTGACCTACAGCCCCACCGCGCGGGTGTACGAAAGCGATCGCAAGCGCATGGGCAGCCGTGAGCAGTTCCCGTATGTGGCCACCACCTACTCGATCACCGAACTGTTCCGCCACTGGACCAAGCATGCGCGGCTCAACGCCATCGTGCAGCCCGAGCAGTTCATCGAGATCGGCGAGAAGCTGGCCGCCGACAAGGGCATCGTGCAGGGCGACCTGGTGCGCGTCAGCACCCAGCGTGGCTACATCAAGGCCAAGGCCGTGGTGACCAAGCGCATCCGCCGCCTGGCCATCGACGGGCAGGACGTCGACACCATCGGCATCCCCTGCCACTGGGGCTATGAAGGCACCACGCGCAAGGGCTTTCTGGCCAATACCCTGACCCCGGGGGTGGGCGATTCCAATACCCACACGCCGGAATACAAGGCGTTTCTCGTGAACATCGAAAAGGCCTGAGGGAGCGAACTTCATGTCCATGCAATCCCAAGACATCATCAAGCGCTCGGCCACCAACGTGCTGACCCCGGCGCCGCGCGCGCGCGACCACCAGGCCGAAGTGGCCAAGCTGATCGACGTGAGCATCTGCATCGGCTGCAAGGCCTGCCAGGTGGCCTGCAACGAGTGGAACGACCTGCGCGACGAGGTCGGCCACAACGTCGGCGTGTACGACAACCCGGCCGACCTGTCGGCCGAAACCTGGACGCTGATGCGCTTCGATGAAGTCGAAGATGAAAGCGGCAAGCTCGAGTGGCTGATCCGCAAGGACGGCTGCATGCACTGCGCCGACCCGGGCTGCCTGAAGGCCTGCCCGCAACCAGGGGCGATCATCCAGTACGCCAACGGCATCGTCGACTTCCAGTCCGACCACTGCATCGGCTGCGGCTACTGCATCGCCGGCTGCCCGTTCGATGTGCCGCGCATCAGCAAGAAGGACAACAAGGCCTACAAGTGCACCCTGTGCGTGGACCGCGTGTCGGTCGGCCAGGAGCCGGCCTGCGTCAAGACCTGCCCCACCGGTGCGATCAACTTCGGCAGCAAGCAGGACATGTTGCACCAGGCCAGCGAGCGCGTGACCGAGCTGCAGGGCCGCGGCTTTGCCGGCGCCGGCATCTACGACCCGCAGGGCGTGGGCGGCACCCACGTGGTGTACGTGCTGCAGCACGCCGACAAGCCGCACCTGTACCACAAGCTGCCCACCGACCCGCGCATCAGCAGCGCCATCCATGGCTGGAAGGGCTGGCTCAAGCCGGTGGCGGCCGTGGCCTTCTTCGCCACCCTGGCCGGCACCCTGTTCCACTACGTGGGCGTGGGGCCGAACGAGGTCGAGGAAGCCGACGAGAAACACGAGGAGGACACCCACGCATGAACAAGGACAAACTGATCCTGCGCACCCGCTTCATCGAGCGTGCCAGCCACTGGGTAATGGTGCTGTGCTTCCTTGCCGTGGCCCTGTCGGGGCTGTCGTGGTTCTTCCCGTCGCTCAACGGGCTCAACGCGGTGTTCGGCACCCCGCAGCTGGCGCGCATCCTGCACCCGTTCTTCGGGGTGGTGGTGTTCCTGCTGCTGGCGTTCCTGTTCGTGCGCTTCGTCAAGTACAACCTGCCCGAGCGTGAAGACCTCGCGTGGTTCAGGAACGTGCGCCAGGTGCTGGCCGGCGAGCACGAGCCGGCGCTGCAGATCGGCAAGTACAACGCCGGGCAGAAGATCCTGTTCTGGGGAATCATGGGCCTGATCAGCGTGCTGCTGGTCAGTGGCGTGGTGATCTGGCGGCCGTACTTTGCGCCGTGGTTCAGCATCCCGTCGATTCGCATCGGCCTGCTGGTACACGCCATTGCCGGCATCTGCCTGATCCTGCTGATCATCGGCCATGCGTACCTGGCGTTCTGGGTCAAGGGTTCGATTCGCGGCATGGTCACCGGGTATGTGAGCCGCAACTGGGCCAAGACCCACCATGACCGCTGGTACCGGCAGATCAGCAACAAGCAGAGCGGGAGTGGCAAGCAGCAATGAACAGCATCCAGATGACCCCTGCCGAGCAGCGTAGCGCCGGCGTTGGCGAAATACCTGCCGTGCTGCTGCCGACCCTGGGCGAGCGCTACCGCCAGCGCGCCACCCGCCTGCGTCAGCTGGCCGAGGGGCACCCGATGGCCGACTACCTGCGGTTCGTGGCACAGGTGGCCGATGCCCAGCAGCAATTGCTCGAACGCCTGCCGCTACCGGCAACGCTGGTGAGCAGCCTGGCCGGGCGGGTAGCCGCCGGCAAAGCGCCGCTGGCCTGGGCCAGCCTGCCGCGCGATGCCTACTGGCAGCAACTGTTGCGCGGGCTTGGCGAGCACATCGAACACGCCACCCTGCAGGGCCTGTGCGCGCAGGGCGAGGCCGCCCTGGACGTGGCGGCCGATGCGTTGCTGGCAGGCCGCTTCAGCGAGATCGACAGCGGTCAGGCGCTGTTTCTGTGGGCGGCCCTGTCGCTGTACTTCACCCAGCTGGCGGCGCACCTGCCCGCCATCGGCAATGCCGGCGTGGGCGAGCAGCGCCAGCATTGCCCGGTGTGCACCGGGGCGCCGGTGGCCAGCGTGATCATGACCGGTGCCCAGGCCGGGCTGCGCTACCTGCACTGCGGGTTGTGCGAGAGCCGCTGGCACATGGTGCGGCTCAAGTGCAGCAACTGCGAAGAGACCGGCAGCCTGGACTACTGGTCGCTGGATACCCATGAAACCGCGATCAAGGCCGAGAGCTGCGACGACTGCCACAGCTACCTGAAGGTGTTCTACCCCGAGCACGAGCGCGACCTTGAGCTGGTGGCCGATGACCTGGCCTCGATCGCGCTGGATGCCGAGGTGGAGCGCCAGGGGTTCGATCGCAGCGGCGTGAACCCGTTTCTGTTCCCGGGCTAGAGCGGGTACTGCATCAGCCAGTGTGATTTGCCCCAGGCCTGGAACTGCTCGAGGTACTGCCACCCCCGCTTGTGGTAGTACTCGGCGCGGTCGTGGGTGTGCAGGTAGAGGTGCGTGTGCCCCAGGGCCCTGGCCTTGGTGCAGATGCCCTCGATCAGCGTTTCGGCCAGGCCTTGGCCGCGGGCTTGCGGGCTGACGAACACGCAGGCCAGCCACGGGCTCAGGTCGGGCCGCAGGGGCAGGTCGTCGCGGGCCAGTGAAGCGCTGCCCAGCAGGTTGCCGTCATCCAGCGCCAGCAGGCTGTACAGGCTGCCGTCAGTCTGGCCATCGGCGAACTCCTGTTGCCATTGGGCCAGCGGTACATCGGCGTATTCGTAGGCGAACTGCTCGTGCAGCCAGCGGGCCAGGGTATCGCTGTGGTGTGGGTGGTTGCTGAGCCAGTCGATCATGGGTGTGCTCTGGGCGTTGGGGGGATGCAAAGGTACACCGAATTGGATGAGGGGTGTGGCCACCTGCATCTACACTTGTCAGTGCCACCGCACCTTCCCGGAGGACCGCGCCATGCCCCACTCTGACGTCCTGATCATCGGCGCCGGGCCCACCGGCCTGGTCCTGGCCCTGTGGCTGAGCAAGCTGGGCATCTCGGTACGTATCCTCGACAGGACCAGCGCCGCCGGCACCACCTCCCGCGCGCTCGCCGTGCAAGCCCGCACCCTGGAGCTGTACCGCCAGCTGGACCTGGCCGACGCGGTCGTTGGCGCCGGCCACCAGGTGCCCGCCGCCAACCTCTGGGTCAAGGGCGAGCCCGCCGCACGCCTGCCTTTGGACAGCATCGGCGCCAACCTCACGCCCTACCCCTTTCTCGAAATCTACCCGCAGGACCAGCACGAGAACCTGCTGATAGAGCGCCTGCGCGGCCTTGGCGTGGAGGTCGAACGCAGCACCGAACTGCTCGGTTTCACCCAGCACGACACCACCGTCAGCGCACGCCTGCGCCTGCCCGACGGCAGCGAGCAAGACTGCGAGGCGCATTACCTGGCCGGCTGCGACGGCGCCCATTCGAGCGTGCGCAACGGCCTGCATGTCGACTTCCCCGGCGGCACCTACCAGCAGCTGTTCTACGTGGCCGACGTGGATGCCAGCGGCCCGCCCATGAACGGCGAGCTGCACGTGGACCTGGACGAAGCGGACTTTCTGGCGGTGTTCCCGCTGGCCGGCACAGGCCGCGCGCGGTTGATCGGCACGGTGCGCGACGCACGCGCCGAACACCCCGAGCAACTGCGTTTCGAGGATGTCAGCCAACGTGCCATCGAGCACCTGCAACTGCAGGTGCTCAAGGTCAACTGGTTTTCCACCTACCGCGTACACCATCGCGTGGCCGGGCATTTCCGCCAGCAGCGCGCCTTCCTGCTCGGCGACGCCGCGCACGTGCACAGCCCGGCCGGCGGCCAGGGCATGAACACCGGCATCGGCGATGCAATCAACCTGGCCTGGAAGCTGTGCAGCGTACTCAAGGGCAAGGCCCACGACGACCTGCTCGACAGCTACCCGGTCGAGCGCATGGCCTTCGCCCGGCGCCTGGTGGCCACCACCGACCAGGTGTTCACCTTCGCTACCGCCGATGGCAGCATCGCCAACCTGTTGCGTACGCGCCTGGCACCGGTGCTGATACCGCGGATGGCGGCATTCGCCAAGGCGCGCAGCCTGCTGTTTCGCACGGTCTCGCAGCTGGGCCTGAACTACCGCCTGATGCCGCTGAGCTTCGGCAGCGCCGGCCATGTGCAGGGCGGCGACCGCCTGCCCTGGGTGGTCACGCAGGAACACGACAATTTCAGCGCGCTGTCGCACCTGGGCTGGCAGGTACACGTGTACGGCCTGGCCAGCAAGGAACTGAGCGCCTGGTGCGCCGCACGCCAGCTGCCACTGCAGGTTTACCCCTGGTCGGCCGCCTGCACGGCCGCCGGCCTGGCACGCAACGCGCTGTACCTGCTGCGCCCCGACAGCTACGTGGCGCTGGCCGAACCCTCGGCCTCCACCGCCGCCGTGGAGCGCTACTTCAGCGAGCGGGGCCTGCGCCCCTGGTGAGGTGCTTACGCCGGTTTGTCGGCGCCCAGCACCCCGGCATAACGGTAGGTGGTCACGCAACACAGCACCAGGCCGCTGACCGCGACCGCGCCGCCCACCAGGCCGATGTCGCCAAGGCCCATGTGGGTACTGACCAGGCTGCCCAGCAATGCCCCGCCACCGATGCCCACGTTGTACAGCCCCGAGAACATGGCCATGGCCACGTCGGTGGCATCCGAAGCCAGCACCAGCACCTTCGATTGCAGGACCAGGCTGAAACACATGATCGCCATGCCCCACACCATGCTCAGCGCGCAGAGCAGGGTCGGGTTGACTGCCAGCGGGGCCAGCAGCAACAGGCTCAGGGCGATGGCGCCGATGGCGCCAATCGCGAACCCCCGCGGGAAACGCTCGCTGTAGCGACTGAACAGGATCGAGCCGAAGATGCCCGCCCCGCCATACAGCAACAGCAGGATGGTGGTCATTTCGCCGCTCATCGCCGCCACCTGCTGGCTGAACGGCTCGATGTAGCTGTAGGCGGTGAACTGCGCGGTGATGCCCAGCACCACCAACGCATACACCGAGAGCAGCGCCGGCCGCTTGAGCAGCATCGGCAGGCTGCGCAGCGAACCGGAGTTCTGGCTGGGCAGGCGCGGCAGCGAGCGCATCAGCCAAAGCAACGTCAGTACCGAGACCCCGGCGATGCCCATGAAGGTGGTGCGCCAGCCCAGCGCCTCGCCCACCACTCGCCCCAGCGGAATGCCCAGCACCATGGCCAGGGTGGTGCCGGTGGCCAGCACCCCGAGGGCCTTGGCCTGCTTGCCCGGCGGCGCCACCCGCACCGCCAGCGACGCGGTGATGGCCCAGAACACCGCGTGGGCCAGTGCGATACCGATGCGGCTGAACAGCAGCATGCCGAAGCTGGTGGCCATGCTCGACAGCACATGGCTGGCAATGAACAGCACGAACAGGAACGCCAGCAGCTTGCGCCGCTCGATGTTGCGGGTCATCAGCATCATCGGCAGCGAGGCCAGCGACACCACCCAGGCATAGATGGTCAGCATCAGCCCGACCTGGGCGGTGGGCATGTCGAAGCTGCGGCCGATATCGCTGAGCAGGGCCACCGGCACGAACTCGGTGGTGTTGAAGATGAATGCAGCCAGGGCCAGCGCGAAAACGCTGAGCCAGCTGCCATTACGGGTATCTGCGGGGTTGTTCATCGGACGGGGCAAGGCTCCGGGGCGGGCGCGTCAGACGCTACCCTGGGTTCAATGAAACCTGCGCGGCAAAAGGCGCGCAGGCAAAAGCCACCCCTGGGCCGGCGGCCTGGGTGTTGCGCTGCAGAAGGTTGTTATAGGTAGGTGCGGGTCGCAGGCCCGATGGTACGTCATGCGTCGGGGGGGCGACAATAACGCTCGCCGCGCCGCGCCGGCCCCACCGATGAAACTTGCCACGGACATGCAGTGTCTTTGTCATGAGCCCGTAGTAGTGCAAAGCCTGACAAGGGCTGCAGCATTGTCCGATGGTCAGGGTTTACCGACACACGCCTAATCGGGGTCCCTTGAGTACCGGATCTGCCAGGAGGCCGTATGCGCCTAGTTTCGCAACTGCTCCAACGTCTCAGACAAAAAGGCCTGCGTCGCGCCTTGCGCCCGCTGTGGCAACGCCACGTGTTCCAGCACTGGCAACTGGTGTGGCTGGACCGCGACCCGTTGGCCAGGGTGCCTCGACAACGCACGCGCCCCTGCCCTCCCGTGCGGCTCGTCCAGATCACCCCGAGCAACACCGACGCGTTCGCGCGCCATTTCCCCGGCCAGTTGCAGGCCATGAACGACCTTGCACGCGAAGGCCACACTGGCCACATGTACCTGGACGAAGCCGGTGACGCAGTGGCGATGGTGTGGGCCAGCACCCGTGACTATCACGACCGGCACTACTACGGCTGCACCTTCCCGGTACAGCCCGGCGAATACTTCCAGTTCGCCGGCGAAGTCGAGCGCGCCTACTTCGGCACCGGCCTGTCCACGCGGGTGCAGACCGAGCTGTGGGAGGCCATGCTCGCCAAAGGCTGCACGCGCATCGTGGTGGTGGTGGCGCTGGACAACGCACAGGCAGTCAAGATGCACCTGCACCTGGACTACCACGAACAGGGTCGCATCACCCACGCGTACAGGTTCTTCGGGCGCTGGTACTTCTCCCGCGTGACCCACTACAGCGGCTCGCGCCTGGCCCACCTGGCCCCGCGAGCCAGACGCAAGGCCGACAGCGAGCCGGCGCCGCAGCTGCACGACACCGACGCCTGAGCGCCTACGCCCCGGGTTGCAAGGTCATGCAGCGCGCATGACCTTCAGCTTACCGGGGCTGTAGAGAAGGCCGATGGCATGCAACTGCCGGTGGACGCCTAATCGGAGCTCCTGGAATAAAACCTGTCGGAGTTCTCATGCAATTGATCGAAATCGCCCACCAGCGCATCAGACAAAAAGGCTTGCTGCGTGCGCTTCGCCCGCTGTGGCGCCGCTACATCTTCTCGCACTGGCAACTGGTGTGGTTGCAGCGCAGCCCCCTTGCGCCCGTCGCCGCGCAACGCAGGCGCACCTGCCCGCCAGTGCACCTGGTAGCGATAACACCCCACAATACCGAGGCCTTCAGCCGTTACTTCCCTGGCCAGGTGCAGGCCATGACCGACCTCGCCGAACAGGGCCACACCGGCCACATGTACGTGGACAGCCACGGCAACGCGGTGGCGATGGTGTGGGCCAGCACCCGCGATTACCACGACCGCCATTACTACGGCTGCACCTTCCCGGTGCAGCCGGGCGAATACTTCCAGTTTGCCGGGGAAGTCGACCGCGCCTACTTCGGTACAGGCCTGTCGACCCAGGCCCAGCTCGACCTGTGGTCCACCATGCTGGCCAAGGGGTGTACGCGCATCGTCAATGTGGTGGCGCTGGACAACGTGCAGGCGGTGAAGATGCACCTGCAGCTGGATTATCAGGAACAGGGTCGCATCACCCACGCCTACAGAGTGTTCGGTTGCTGGCGGTTCTCGCGCACCACCCACTACAGCGGCAAGCGCCTCGCTCACCTGGCGCCGCGGGCCCGGCCACGGGCCCCTGACACCTTCATCGCCTGAGCAGAACCGCGCCTTGATTCAGGCGCCATTAAATCGTCAAAAAAGCGTCAGACCTTTCCGATCAACTGCTCTATGCCGGTAACCTCCGGTGTAGAGCGGCTCACCCTTGTTACACATATTTTGAAACAACCGCCGCGATGGCTTTTTGACACGCCGTCAAAATGCTGGGCTATACCATGAAAAAGATTTCACCAAACCCACCGTTTCATCTGCCCTATCCGGCAAGGAGGCACCATGGGTGCTTTGCAGAACGTGCGCGACAAGATCAGAAGAAAAGGCCTTCGCCGCGTCGCCAGAACCCTCTGGGAACGCCATGTGTTCTATCACTGGGAACTGCTGTGGATGGAACGCGACCTGGTCAGTGCGGTACCGCCGCACAACCTGCGACCGCACAAGCCGGTGCGCCTGGTGACCATCACCGAGGACAACGCCGTCGCCTTTGCCCGCCACTTCGGCGACCGTGTGCAAACCATGGCCGAGCTTGCCCGCGAAGGCCACACCGGGCACATGTACCTGGACGATGCCGACAATGCGGTGGCGTTCATCTGGGGCAGCAAGCGCGACTACCTGGACCGTCACTATTACGGCTGCACCTTCCCGGTCAAGGAGGGCGAGTTCTTCGAGTTCGGCGGCGAGATGACCCCGTCGTACTTCGGCACCAGCCTGTCGGTGGATGCCCAGGTCAACCTGTGGGCGGCCATGCAGGCCCAGGGCTGCAACAAGGTGGTGGACGTGGTCGAGACGCACAACGTACCGGCCATGAAGCTGCACCTGCGCATGGGTTATCACGAACAGGGGCGCGTGGCGCACGTGTACTGCCTGTTCGGGCGCTGGAAGTTCTTCCGCGAGACCACCTACAGCGGTTCACGCCTGGAACAGCTGCGCAAGCCGCGGGCAGTCAAGACAGCCGCCGCACCGGCATGAACCTGCCAGCCCCTGCGCCCGCGCTGCGGGTGCAGGGGCCTGCTCGACATCCCTGCTCAACCCCGCATCTACCCGCCCTGCGCGGCGCTTGACCGTACCTGGAGCGCATGCAAGCATCCGCCGGCCATGACGCCCACGAATGCAGTTCAGAGACGAATGCCCCGGGATGAAGATGCCATTGCAGATCCACGCATTGAAGACGCTCGCCTGGCAGGCCGGGTGCTGCACGGAACGACGATGGCGCGAGAGAGTCTAGGCATTGGCATTACCAATGCCTGCTCACTGCCGACATGAGACCCCGACCATGAATGCCCCCGCCTCCCCTGCGCCCGAACCCGGCCGCTGCCAACGCCTCAAGGCCGCCAGCCGCCGCGAGCACGACAGTGTCGATACGCTGGTGCTGGGCGTTCGACCGTTCGAGAGCCGCGAGCGCTATGCATTGTTTCTGCAAGTGCAGCACCGCTTTCATGGCAGCCTTCAAGCCTTGTATGGCGATGTGCAGTTGAACCGCACATTGCCCGGGCTGGCGGCGCTGTCGCGGTTCGAGGCAGTGCAGGCCGACCTGCGCGACCTTGGCCTGCCGGTGCCCGGTGTACCGGCACCTGTGCAGCTGTCTGCGCCAGCTGAAGCACTGGGCTGGCTGTACTGCAGCGAGGGCTCGAACCTGGGGGCGGCGTTTCTGTTCAGGCAGACCCAGCAACTGGGGCTGGGCGCGCAGTGTGGCGCCCGGCATCTGGCGCCGCACCCGGACGGGCGTGCGCTGCAGTGGCGCCAGTTCGTGGGGTTGATCGATGCACTGGTGCTGAGTGAGGAACAGGAGCGCCAGGCGGTGGATGGGGCGCTGGCGGCGTTCGAGTTCTATCGCAGCAGCGTGCGCGACATTTTCGGCTGAGGCCTGTAGCGACGTCTTCGCCGGCGCCTGCAGGAGTCACGATGATCCTGCAGGAGCCGGCCTTGCCGGCGATCGAGTGCGCAGCGCTCGCTAACCCTGCTCGGTCATCGCCTGCGGCTGATGCTCGATACGCGCCCGCTTGCGGTAGAACGCGATGCCCAGGATCAACGCCGTCACCGCCGCCGTCATCAAGGTCTCGTAGCGGTAGTCGGGGCTGAACAGCATGTAGCCCAGCACCAGCGAAATCACCACGATCACCAGCCAGGTCAGCCACGGGAACAGCCACATCTTGAACGCCAGCTCGGTGCCCTCGCGCTCGACGATGGCACGCATGCGCAGTTGCGACACGGCAATCACCAGGTACACCAGCAGCGCGATGGCCCCGGTGGTCGACAGCAGGAAGCCGAACACCTTGCCCGGGAAGGCGAAGTTCACGAAGCAACCGACAAACCCGGCCAGGGTCGACAGCAGCACCGCCACGGTGGGCACGCCACTACCGGAAATACGCTTGGTCAGCGGGTGCGCCTCACCGCGCGCGCCCAGCGAATAGAGCATGCGCGAAGCGGTATACAGCCCCGAGTTCATGCAGCTGGTGACCGCCACCAGCACCACCACATCGATCAGGAACTTGGCGCCCGGCACGTTGAGGATTTCCAGCGCGCGCTGGAACGAACCCACCTGCAGCAGGCGCGGGTCATTCCACGGCACCAGCGCGACGATGAAGAAGATCGAGAACACGTAGAAGATCGCGATGCGGTACACCACCAGGTTGGTGGCGCGGCGGATCTTGTCTTTCGGGTTGGCGGTTTCGTCGGCGGCAATGGTGACGATCTCGGCACCGAAGAACGAGAAGATGGTTACCAGCACGCCGGCCAGCACGGCGCCGAAGCCGTTGGGCATGAAGCCGCCATTGGACCACAGGTTCTCGACGCCCGAGGTCTGCGCCAGCGGCCATACACCGCTCACCCCCATCAGGCACACCACCAAAAAGCCGATGATCGCCACCACCTTGACCAGGGCGAACCAGTACTCGAACTTGCCGAAGTTCTTCACGCTGATCAGGTTGCTGCACGACAGTACGATCATGATCAGGAAGGCAAAGGCCCAGGACGGCACGTCGGGGTACCAGGCGTGCAGGATGTCGGCACCGGCGATTGCCTCGACCGGAATGATCAGTACCCAGAACCACCAGTACAGCCAGCCGATGGTGAAGCCAGCCCATGGCCCGATGGCCCGCCCGGCGTAGGTGGAGAACGAGCCGCTGTTGGGGTCGGCGATGGCCATTTCGCCGAGCATGCGCATCACCAGCAGCACCAGCAGGCCGGTAATCATGTAGGAGATGAGGATGGCCGGACCGGCCTTGGCGATGGCGTTGGACGAACCGATGAACAAACCGGCGCCGATGATGCCGGCGATGGAGATCATCGAGACCTGACGCGAGGTCAGGCCGTGCTTGAGCGAGCGTTGCGGTTTTTCTTGTAGGGACGACATGGTTGCCTCTCTGGCCAATGCCTGCTGCACCTGGTTGCGCGATGACCGCGCAGGTCAGGCCAAGGTCTTCATGGAAAGTGTGCGGCAGCAGAAATGTAAGGAGCCGTTATTGTTTTTTGGGCATCAAACGTAATGTAACGGGTACTGATCGGCCTCTTTTCGATAAGTTTCGGACGCACTTTTCCCGGTCCCTCGGGGCATCGAAACTAGCAGTTGAAATGATTGACGCAGGTCAGTATTAATCTGCGAACAGGCTGCTTACAAACGACCTTTTATCACCACATGATTCCTCCATGGAATGAACTCAGTCCTTTTCATCTGCCCGGTGCCCTCGATGTCCAAGCGTTTGATGCCCTCCACCACCACCCTGCAATGCTTCGAGGCGGCGGCCCGCCACCTGAGCTTCACCCGCGCCGCGCAGGAGCTGCACCTGACCCAGAGCGCGGTGAGCAAGCAGGTGGCGCAACTCGAGGAAATGCTCTGCCACAACCTGTTCCAGCGCGTGCGCCGGCGCCTGCACCTGACCCCTGCAGGCTCGCTGTACCTGGCCGAGGTGAACAAGATCCTCACCCAGCTGGACATCTCCAGCCGCTACATCCTGACCTACGGCGGCGAGACCCAGGTGCTGACCGTGGCCACCCAGCCCACCTTCGGCGCACGCTGGCTGGTGCCCAACCTGCACGGTTTCAGCCGGCAGCACCCGAACATCCATCTGGACATCAAGAGCGAGCTGGAACCCTTCGACCTGCTCAACAACAAGGCCGACATCGCGTTTTTCTTCGGCCAGGGCACCTGGCCGGGGGCCACCTGCATCGAGCTGTTCCATGAAGAGGTGGTGCCGGTGTGTCACCCCGAGCTGATCGCGGCAGCGCTGCCACGCAGTGCCGAAGACCTCGCCCACCACCCGTTGCTGCAATGCACCTCGCGCCCGGAGGCCTGGCACGAGTGGTTCCTGCAGCAGGACCTGCAGTCCCAGCACAGCTACCACGGGCCGCGTTTCGACACCTTCTACCTGTGCATCCGCGCGGCCCAGGCCGGCTGCGGCATCGCCCTGGTGCCGCGCTACCTGGTGGCCGAAGAACTGGCCGAGGGCAAGCTGGTGGTGGCCTGGGCGCACACCATGCCCAGCGAGGGCGCGCACTTCATCGCCCATGCCGAGCATGCGGCGCAGGTGCCGAAGGTGAAGGCGTTCGTCGAGTGGATACAGGGCAAGATCACGATTTGACGGAATGATTGCTCGACTTTATTTCGCTTGTGGCGTTTGCCGGATGTTGGCTTAGATATATAAAAACTTCCGTCACCCAGGTACTTGCCCATGACGCACGAAACAATCAGCCGATCTCTTTCCATTGTGCATCCCATTACACTTTCACACGGGCGCAATGCCCAGGTGTGGGATACCGATGGCAAGCACTACATCGACTTCGTGGGCGGTATCGGCGTACTCAACCTGGGGCATTGCAACCCGGCGATCGTCAGCGCCATCCAGCACCAGGCCACGCAACTGACCCATGCGGCGTTCAACGCCGTCCCGCACGGGCCCTATGTGCAGTTCATGCAACGCCTGGAAGCGTTCGTGCCACTGAGCTACCCGATGGCAGGCATGCTCACCAACAGTGGCGCCGAGGCGGCGGAGAACGCCTTGAAAGTGGCCCGCGCCGCCACCGGGCGTACGGCGGTGGTGGCCTTCGATGGCGGCTTCCACGGACGTACCCTGGCCACGCTCAACCTCAATGGCAAGGTGGCACCCTACAAGCAGAAGGTCGGCGTGCTGCCCGGCCCGGTGTTCCACCTGCCCTACCCCAGCGCCGACAACGGCGTGACCGGCGAGCAGGCGATGCAGGCGCTGGAGCGCCTGTTCAGCGTCGAGATCGACGTCAACGAAGTGGCCTGCTTCATCTTCGAGCCGGTGCAGGGCGAAGCCGGCTTCCTGGCAATGGACCCCACCTTTGCCCAGGCCCTGCGCACGTTCTGCGATGCACACGGCATCCTGATCATCATCGACGAGATCCAGTCGGGCTTTGGCCGCACCGGCCAGCGCTTCGGCTTCCCGCGGCTGGGCATCGAGCCGGATCTGCTGCTGTTGGGCAAGAGCATTGCCGGCGGCGTGCCGCTGGGCGCGGTGGTAGGCCGGCGCGAGCTGATGGCCAGCCTGCCCAAGGGTGGCCTGGGCGGCACCTATTCGGGCAACCCGCTGGCCTGTGCGGCAGGGTTGGCGACCCTGGAACTGATGAGCGATGCCAACCTGGCGACCTGGGGCGAGCTGCAGGAGCGCGCCATCGTCGGGCGTTATGAAGCGTGGAAGGCCCGCGGGTTGACGCCGTACCTCGGGCGCCTGACCGGTGTGGGCGCCATGCGCGGCATCGAGCTGGTCACGCCACAAGGCAAACCGGCCACCGCGCAGCTGGCCGAGGTGCTGGAGAAGGCACGCGCGGCCGGGCTGCTGCTGATGCCGGCGGGCAAGGCGCGGCACATCATCAGGTTGCTGGCGCCATTGACCGCCGAGGCAGACGTGCTGGAGCGCGGGCTGGATATCCTGGAGCGCTGCCTGGCAGAACTGTCATAAAACTGACCCGCCCGCTGATCACGACCTCCCATCCCGTGTCTTGATGCCATAGCCAGCAATCCGTACGTGCGCCCGCGCGTCACGGAGGCTGGCCAGCCGACAAGTGCTTTTGCCCAGCGCAATCAGGCTTTATCCTGCATCGTTTCGCACGCTGGCCCTGGGAGTTCCAATGTACATCGATGTACCGCGCCGCCTGGTGTTCTTCGACAAGGACGACACCGTTCGCCCGCCCTGCCTCGTGCAGTACCATCCCGACACCGGCACCCTGAGCCGGCCGGCTTTCGCCCAGCCCGACGACAGCGTGTGGGACATCGCGCGCGACCAACGCCGCATCGCGCTGAGCGGGGTCAAGTGGCTGGTGGTGCGCGGGGCCAGCCGCTCGCGGCTGAACCTTGTGCACGACGGCGCGCCGCTGCATGCAACCCAGAACCTGCTGTCGTACTGGGCACGCTTCGACCCCAGCGCCCGCTACGCGCTGGTCAGCGTGGCCAATGGCAAGAAACGCCCGGTGATCATCGACCTGGACAGCGGTGAACACAGCGACCCTGTGGAGCGTGACGTGGACGCCAGGTTCGGCAGCATCGACCCGTTGCAGGGCAGGCTCTGGGCCCCCGACGAGCGTGCCCGCAATGGCGTATTGACGGTCGATTGCGCCAGCGGCGAAGTCGGCAGGGTCAGCGTGCCGCTGGAGGCAAAGGTGCGCAGCCTGCGCTTTTCCCGCGACGGGCAGTACCTGTTCGTGACCGGGGAAAACAACCGGCTGCTGTGCTGCGACCGCGAGGGCGCAACGGTATGGACCAAGGACGTCAGTGCGTATGGCCATGTCGGCTCGGGCCGCATCCTGTTCAACGAATCCGGCAGCCACCTGTGCCTGCCGACCTCGCCCACCGACAGCTCCACGCTCGCCGGCAATCTCATCATCGCAACCGCCACCGGCCATACCGAGACCACCATCATGCCCAAGGCGCGACTGGCCGCTGACTGGTTTGGCGACCACGTGCTGAGCCATCGTGGCGAGGTGGTGGACTTCTTCACCGGCGCCATCGTGGCCAAGCTGGACCTGGCCAGCCCCTGCTGATCGTCACCTGACCCGCCCCTTCAACGGCCCCCGCCGCCCCGTGTGCTAGCGTCTATGGGTGGCCTGCGCCTTGCGCACGGCCACGCCCATAAGAAATCAAGACCTGACCGACTGATGACGGGTGAGCCATGCAACTGCGAATCAACCAGACGACCTACGAGGTCGATGCTGACGCGGACACGCCCCTGCTGTGGGTAATCCGCGATGACCTGGGCCTGACCGGTACCAAGTACGGCTGCGGCCTGGCCCAGTGCGGCGCCTGCTCGGTGCTGGTGGACGGCGCCGTGGTGCGTGCCTGCGTGACCCCGGTGGCCGGCGTGGTGGGGCGCGAAATCACCACCATCGAAGCCGTGGAGGCCGACGCCGTGGGCAAGCGCGTGGTCAGCGCCTGGGTCAAGCACCAGGTGGCCCAGTGCGGTTACTGCCAGTCGGGCCAGGTGATGGCGGCCACCGCCCTGCTCAAGCACACCCCGCACCCGAGCGATGCCCAGATTGCTGCCGCAATGGTCAACCTGTGCCGTTGCGGCACCTACAACGCCATCCATGCCGCCGTGCACGACGTGGCCGCCGCGCAGGAGAACGCCTGATGAACGACAGCCTGCGCGTTACCGGCGTGGCCCAGCCCTTCCCTGTGGGCGAGCCGGTCAATATCTCGCGCCGCAGCTTTCTGCTGGCAAGCGCCGGCACGGCAGTGGGCGCACTGGTGCTGGGCTTCGGCCTGCCCCTGGGCCTGAGCCGTGTGCAGGCCGCCACGGGCAACGCAGCGGCGCCCGGCACCCAGGTGCCGGCCTTCCTGGAGATCCGCCCGGACGGCCGCATCCGCCTGCTCAGCCCGTTCATGGAGGGCGGCCAGGGCATCTTCACGGCCATGGCGCAGATCGTGGGCGAAGAGCTCGATGCCGACCCCGCCACCTTTTTGATCGACAGCGCACCGCCCGGCGAGCAGTACGTGGTGATGGACAACGGCATGCGTATCACCGGCGGCAGCATGTCGGTGCGCACCAGCTACCCGACCATGCGCCGCCTCGGCGCCCTGGCCCGCGCCATGCTGCTGCAGGCCGCTGCCGAGCGCCTGGGCGTGCCGGTGGGCGACCTGAGCACCGAGCCCGGCCGGGTGATACACTCCGCGTCGGGGCGCACGCTGGGCTATGGCGAACTGGCAGCCCAGGCCATGGACCTGCCCGTGCCAGACCCTGCCGGCGTGACGCTGCGCGACCCCAGCCAGTTCCGCTGGATCGGCAAGCCGGTGCAACGGGTGGACGCCTATGACAAGTCCACCGGCAAGGCCGTGTACAGCATCGACGTGAAGGTCGACGGCATGCTGCATGCCGCGGTGCAGCATGCACCGCGCCTGGGCATGCGCGTGGGCGAGCTGCGCAACGAGGCGCAGGTGAAAGCCATGAAGGGCGTGCATTCGGTGCATCGGCTGCCCGGTGCGGTGGCCGTGGTGGCCGAGCGCTGGTGGCACGCCAAGCGCGCGGTGGAGGCCGTGCAGGTGCAGTGGCTGGAGGCATCGGCCGACTCGAAGGTGCGCCAGATGCCTGCGGACTTTTCCAGCGACGCCTTTCGCGACCAGTTGGCCGCGGCCACCGGCCCGGCCCGCGACGAGGAGAATGAAGGCGACTTCGGCAAAGCCTATGCCGACGCCGCCACCCAGGTGGAGGCCACCTACCACAACCAGTTCCTCAACCATGCGCAGCTGGAGCCGCCTTCGGCCCTGGCGCGCTTCAACCCCGACGGCACGCTGGAGGTGTGGCTGCCCAACCAGGCGCCCGACATGTTCCGCGCCGACATGGCCAAGCGCACCGGCCTGGACCCGTCACAGATCACCCTGCACTCGCCGCTGCTGGGCGGCTTTTTCGGCCGCCACTTCCTGTACGACAGCGCCAACCCCTACCCGCAGGCGATCCTGCTGGCCAAGGCGGTCGGGCGCCCGGTCAAGCTGATCTGGAGCCGCGAAGAGGAGTTTCTGCGTGACGCGCTGCGCCCCATGGCCGTGGTCAAGTTCCGCGCAGCACTCGACGCCCAGGGCCTGCCGGTGGCCATCGAGGCAGTCAGCGCCACCGAAGGCCCCACCGAAGCCATCGCCGGCAAGCAGGGCGAGAAAATCGACCCCACGGCGCTCGAAGGGCTGTCGGGCAAGGCCTACGCCATCCCCAGCAAACGTATCGCCCAGGTCTATGTGAAAGGCCCGGCGATGCTCGGTTACTGGCGTTCGGTGGGCAACTCGCTGAATGACTTCTTCTATGAGGCGTTCCTCGATGAACTGGCCGACAAGGGCAAGCAGGACCCGTTCGAACTGCGCCTGCACCTGCTGCGCGACAACCAGCGCCTGACCAACCTGCTGCAGGCGGTGGGCGATCTGTCCGGTGGCTGGAAGCGCGGCCCGTTCACTGCCGAGGACGGCTCGCGGCGCGCTCGGGGTGTGGCCATGGCCTCGCCGTTCGGCTCGGAGGCGGCGGTGATCGCCGAGGTGTCCATCGAGCAGGGCCAGGTGAAGGTGCACGATATCTGGGAGGCCATCGACCCCGGCAGCATCGTCAACCCGGCGATCATCGAGGCGCAGGTCAATGGCGCGGTGTCGCTGGGGCTGTCGCAGGCACTGGTGGAGGAAGCGGTGTACGTGAACGGCCAGCCGCGCGCACGCAACTATGACCTGTACCCGATCCTGTCGGCGCAGCGCATGGCGCGGGTGCATGTACGCATCGTCGAGAGCGGCGCGAAGATGGGCGGTATCGGCGAACCGCCATTGCCGGCGGTGGCCCCGGCGGTGGCCAATGCGGTGGCGCACCTGACCGGCCAGCGCATCCGCAGCATGCCGCTGTCGCGCTACACCTTCAGCTAGGCCTCGATCAGGGACATCGCGCACATGACCAAGAGTCGACTCGCAACAACGCTGGGCTGTTTCGCGCTGCTGTGCCTCGTCATCGCAGCCGTGCTGGCCTGGTACGTGACCCGCACGCCGGCGTCGCCCTTCGCTGCCCAGGCCAGTGCCGCACCGCCAGACCCGGCCCTGGTGCAACGCGGCGAGTACGTGGCGCGGCTGGGCGACTGCGTGGCCTGCCACAGCCTGCCAGAGGCGGCGCCGTTTACCGGCGGGCTGAAGATGGCCACCCCGCTGGGCGCGATCTACGCCACCAACATCACCGCCGACCGCGCCACCGGCATCGGCGCCTACAGCCTGGCCGACTTCGACCGCGCCGTGCGCCATGGGGTGACCCCGGACGGTCGCCGGCTGTACCCGGCCATGCCCTACCCCTCGTACGCCAAGCTCAGTGACGACGATATCCGCGCGCTGTATGCCTTCTTCATGCACGGGGTGAGCCCGGCGGCGCAGGCCAACAAGCCCAGCGAAATCCCCTGGCCACTGAACCTGCGCTGGCCGATTGCGCTGTGGAACGGCCTGTTCACCGACCCCGCGCCCTACCCGGCCAAGCCGGACCAGGACGCGCAGTGGAACCGCGGCGCCTACATCGTGCAGGGGCCGGGCCACTGCGGCAGTTGCCATACGCCGCGCGGCCTGGCCTTCAACGAGAAGGGCCTGAACGAGGCCAGCAAGACGTACCTGGCCGGCGGGCTGCTGGATGGCTGGTATGCGCCGAGCCTGCGCAACGACCCCAACACCGGGCTTGGGCGCTGGAACGAGGCGGATATCGTCAGCTTCCTCAAGCACGGGCGCAACCGGCACGCGGTGGTGTACGGCTCGATGACCGAGGCGTTCAACAATTCCACGCAGTTCATGAGCGACGAAGACCTGGGCGCGATCGCGCACTACCTCAAGTCGCTGCCCGGCGACCCCAGCCGCGACGGGCCGGCATGGCAGTACCAGGCCAGCGAGCTGTCGGCCGCATCCTCGGCCCCCGGCGCGCATACCTACGTGAGCCGCTGCGCGACCTGCCATGGCCTGGACGGGCGCGGCCAGGCCGAGTGGATGCCACCCCTGGCCGGCGCCACCTCGGCGCTGGCCAGGGAGGACGCATCGGCCATCAACATCACCCTGAACGGCTCGCAGCGCATCGTCGCCGCGGGCGTGCCGGACGCCTACCGCATGCCGGCATTTCGCGAACAGCTGTCGGACCGGGAAATTGCCGAGGTGCTCAGTTTTGTGCGCAGCACCTGGGGCAATCACGGTGGCGCGGTAGAGGCCAAGGCGGTGGGCAAGCTGCGCGAGCACACCGGGCCGGCCAGCAGCAACCCGATCATCTTGCAGATGCGTTGAGCATCACAACCAGGAAGCCCCCATGCCATTGCAACGCCTGTCGAGGACGCCCCATGGAAAGCATTGACCTGCTGGTGCTGCGAACTGCCCGGGAGTGGCTTGCCGGCGGCGAGCGCTGCCTGCTGGCCACCGTGGTGCGCACCTGGGGCTCGTCGCCGCGACCGGTGGGCTCGATGATGGTGCTCAGGCAGGACGGGCGCGCGGTGGGCAGTGTGTCGGGCGGGTGCATCGAGGACGACCTGATTGACCGGTACAGCAGCCTCCATGGCGGGCCGGGGATACCCGGCGGCGCGCCACAGGTGGTGCGCTACGGCGTGAGTGCGGACGAGGCGCACCGGTTCGGCCTGCCATGTGGCGGCACCCTGGAACTGGTGCTGGAGTTCGCACCCTGCGCGCAGGCGCTGGGCCGATTGCTGGCGCTGCTTGATGAGGGAGTACTGATGCGCCGCGAGCTTGACCTGGCCTCGGGCGAGGTGACGGTGCAGGCCGACCAGCCCCATGCACCGTTCAGCTTCGATGGGCAGCGCATGAGCAACCCGCTGGGGCCGGCTTACCGGATGCTGCTGATCGGCGCCGGTGTGCTGGCCGAGTACGTGGCGGTGATGGCGCTGTTCAACGGGTTCAAGGTGTCGGTGTGTGATCCGCGGCCCGAGCACATGGACGTGTGGACGGTCGCCGGAGTAGAGAAGCTGATGGGCATGCCGGACGACGTGGTGCGCGCGTTTACGGTGGATGTTCGCACCTGCGTGATTGCCCTGAGCCATGACCCCAGGCTGGATGACCTGGCGCTGATCGAAGCGCTGCGCGGGCCGGCGATGTACATCGGGGCGATTGGCTCGCGGCGCAACAGCGAGAGCCGCCGCCAGCGCTTGATCGGGCATTTTGGCCAGACGCCGGAATCGCTGCGGCGCCTTCATGGGCCCATCGGGCTCTATATCGCCAGCAAGACCCCAGGGGAGATTGCGGTGAGCGTGATGGCCGAGGTGCTGGCGGTGAAGAACGGCGTGCCCCTGCCCGGCGCTGTCGGCGCGGGGCCGACCCAGCCCCAGGTGGAGCACCCGCCACTGACTCAGGCATCGTGTTGTGCGCACCCAGGGTGACTGCATCGCCCTGGTGCTGGCTGCAGGCCGTGCCAGGCGCTTTGGCAGCGACAAACGCCTGGCACGGCTGGCGTCGGGGCAAACGCTGCTGGCAGCCACGCTGGCACGGGCATTGGAGGCGTTCGACGACGTCCGGGTGGTACTCAGGCCCGGGGACGATCCCGCGAACCTGGCAATTGACGGGCGGGTACGGGTCCTGTGGGCCGAGCAGGCCGACCAGGGCATGGGCAGCAGCCTGGCAGCCGGGGTGCGTGCGCTGGAACAGTCACCGGCCCCGGCCGTGGCGGTGTTGCTGGGCGATATGCCCTGGGTGCAGGGGCAGACGCTCAAGCAGTTGAAGGCCCTGTGCAACGCCCGGCAGATCGTGCTGCCGCTGCATCACGGGGTGCGTGGGCATCCGGTGATCTTCGGTCGACAGTTCTGGCCGGCCCTGGCATGCCTGCAGGGCGATCAGGGCGGCAAGGACATCGTGCGCGGCGCGCACGACGCCTGCGTCCAGGTGCCGGTGGAAGATGCGGGCGTCCTCAGGGATGTGGATCAGCTGCGGGACATCCCGGCTGGCTCGAGGTGAGCGACGCCACCCGCACGCAACTGCCGCTGCACGCTGGCGCCTTGCTCAAAGCGCCGCATAGACAAGGGCTGACAGCCGGCCGGGGCGCGGATCGATCATGCTGTGGCCGCCCGAGGTCGTGGTGACGAAACCAAAACTCACGCGCCGCTCGGGGTCGGCAAAGCTGATCGGGCCGCCAAGCCCGATGTGGCCGAAGGTGTCCGGGCCCATGGCGTGGGTAGCCGCCGGGTCGACCTGCTGCTCCAGCATGCAGCCCAGCCCGTAGCGCATCGGCCGCATCCATACCCGATCCATGCCATGACTGTGCTCTCGGGTGAATTCGTCGAGCAGTTCAGGGCCGATGAAGTGGCCCGCCAGCAGCGCACTGTAGAAACCGGCCAGGCCGTGAGCAGTGGCATGGCCACACACCCCGGGTTGCCGATAGGCCCACCAGCGCGGGTCACTGGTGCGCCGGGGCACCATGCCGGGGTTGGTGAAGGCGAATGTGGCGATATGCGAGGGCTCGCTCTTCACCACCGTGCGCAGCGCTTGCGAGTAGGGGTCGCCAACGCGCCCGGAGGCACTGTCGAAGCGAGCGATACGGTGAAACTGCGTCTCGTCCACGCCAAGGTGCACGTCCAGGCCGTGGGGGTCCAGCATCTGTTCATGGATGAAGGCGCAGGGGTCGCGCCCGTCCACCCGACGAATCAGCTCGCCCAGAATCCAGCCAAAGGTGGTGGTGCCGTAGCCCAGGTCGGTGCCCGGTTCCCACCACAGCGGCTCGTCTTCCAGCACCCGCACCATGTGCTCCCAGTCATACATCATCGGGTTATGGTCGGGGCCTCGCAGCGCCGGCAGGCCGGCGGTGTGGTTCATCACCTGACGCACACTGACCCTGGCCTTGCCGTTGCGGGCGAACTCGGGCCAGTAGCGGGCCACCGGCGCATCCAGTTCCAGCCGGCCCGCCTCGACCAGCATCAGGATGGCCACTGCCACATAGGGTTTTACAACACAGAAGGTGTTGGCCAGCGTGTCGTGCGTCCAGGGCCTGCCGCCCTCCTGGTCCGCCACACCGGCCCACAGGTCGACGACCCGCTCCCCGTCCACCTGCACACAGAGCCCGGCACCCCGCTCCTGCGGATCATCGAACATCGCTTCGAAGGCCTGCCGGACCGCCTCGAAGGGCTGGGCACATATCCCTTGCGCTTTCATGCCTCGTCTTCCTCGTCGTTGAAGTGTTGCCCTGTAACCGAGCGACGTTGCTGCGTAGCAGACCTGCCAGGCGACAATGATTGTCTCGGCGCCTGACAGACCCGAACGCATTACTGTTGGCTCGTGAACCTGACTACCGACTGCGCCCCCTGGGGCGCCCCCTCAAACACACAGGTTGATGGAACGTTCATCCACGCGAGCGCGTGTGCGTGTGTGCCAGGGAATAACGGTTCGCGCGTTTATAGGTGCCGAAGTCATTGAACCGAACACCGGCCTCGGCCATGACTTGATGCGCATAAGGCGCGGTCATCTGGCGCAGGTAGAACGGGTCCCTGACAACGAAGTGGTGAATACTGTGGGTGCTGCCGAAGTTGAAGCAGAACAATTGAAACGGCCATAGCCACCAGGCGTTCATGACCTGAGTTTGCTGCAGCGCATTGCGCGGTGCCACATCACCGTAATAGTGCATGTTCGAACTGATGAAAAACAGGCAGAACTGCCGGATCAGGTTGGGCGCGACCAGAATCACGACCACACTGTTGACCACGTCCATCACCGCCAGTGTGGTCGCGGAACTGTGCACCTCGTGCCCGCTGACCGCGCCAAGCCAGGCATACAGGTGGTAGCCGAGAAACACATACCAGCAACCCCAGTACAACAGCCCGAAGGGTGTATTGAGCCGGACGATCTTGACCAGCAAGCGGACTTTCTCCCGCCAGCCTGGGGCAAATACCGCATTGAGAAAACCGAAGATGAACCCGTCCACCAGTTTCAACAACCGCAGTACACCCCAGGGGCTGCCACTGGTGGTGATCCAGGCTTCCACATCCGTCTCGGTGCCTGACTCTTTATGGTGATGAAAGTGCAAACTTCGCCTTAACCAGGGGCTGGGCATTCCCGGCCGAGCCAACCAGCATAAAAACATCATGGCATTGTGCGCCAGCGGCTGTTTTCTGAAATAAAGACGATGAATCAGATCGTGTTCTATTTCATGAATGAACGAGGTCAGCAGCGCGTTGATCAGAATGCAGCCCCAGGCAGGAATGGACCCCTGCAGGTAGAGCCCCCCACTCACCACCATGCCGATCAGCGACACCGCCATGACACCTGCGCCCAGCGCATTCTGATGTTGCAGGATCGGATAGCGCTGGCGCAGGTAATTACCATGTTCGGTAATACGCCGGGTAACATGATCAATCTTTTGCTGATCGGTAGTGGGGCGTTCAAGTTCCATTGCTGCCTCCAAGACTTTCATACCTCATCCTCTGTTTGTGTCGGACAATCCCCCGCCAGGACAAACCGGCCGCGTCAATTGTTCGGGCTATACAACGGGTAGGTGAATGCATGCGCGCATTATATAAACGCAAATCGACTGTTTGCGTGAAGCTTGTTAAGATCCTTTCAAGCTTCAAAATGATAAGGCAAGTAAAAGTCTTTGCAACTGTGTATTTTGGGTGGGTTCAGCGTGACAGTTACGTGTAAGGATTTTTAATTTAGTTACAGGTTGTACAGTTATAAAACGACGCCGTACAAGTATTGCCAAGGAGGCACCATGAGATTGCATCGCATCAGATATTGCCGGCTCGCCTCACCGAAACCAGACGCCAGCGTACCCAGCCCAGCCAGCCCCGATGCCTTCGACGCGGTGTTTTACGATGCCCCTGCAGACACGGCCACCCACCGCGCAGGCTTTGAAAAGCTGCTGCGTTACCTGCAGTGCGGGGATACCGTGATCGTGGACAGCATGGCCTCGCTCTCGGCCAATACCGAGCAGTTGTGCAACTTCATTCGCCGCTTGATCGAAAAACAGGTCACGCTCAAGTTTGTGGATGAAAACCTGACATTCCGAGATGACGGCCGTGAAGTTGCGGGCCCCATCGTCGCGGCCATGGAGTTGCTTGCAGAGTTCGAGCGCGCGGCACTGCGCGAAAAACAGGCCGCCGGTATTGCAACTGCAAGAAATCGGGGTTCCTACCGAGGTCGAAAGAAGAAACTGTCCGACAATCAGGTTGTAAGTTTAATTGAGCGCGCCCGCGCGGGAGAAAGTAAATCCCGGCTGGCGCGTGATTTCGATATCAGTCGCCAGACGTTATATCGGTATTTGAAATCGACCTAGGGCTCTTCAGAAGAAGAGCCCTGGGTACTAGTTGTTCCAGGCCGGCTGGACTACCCTCACTGCTTGACCAGGTCGCTCGGCTTCCAGCTCTGGTCGAAGAACGCCTGTTTGGGCCCATACAACCGCACGATCACCAGAAAGCCCTTGTCTGGCAGGGTCTTGATCCAGTTCTTGCCCTCGCCCGGCGAGGTGGGGCCGAAGTAGATGTCGGTGGAGCCGTCGCTGTTGGGCGTCGGCTTGTCCATCTGGTTGAGCGACGGGAACGGCTGGCCGTTGTCCAGGCCCGATGCCGTGAGGTTGTCGTAGGCGGTAACCGACCAGAACAAGGCCGCCGGCACGTTCGCCGGCAGGTTGAGCTTGTAGGTGTGGGCACCGTCGAGGAACTTGCCCTCGGCATCGCGGGTGGTGGCCGGGTATTTGGCACCGGCGCCGACCAGGTTCATCACCATGCCCGGGCTGTCCGAATAGGCCGAGGTGAAGAACGCCACGCGCTGCTCCAGGTTGGTGAAGGTGCCACTGGCCTGGAACTCGGTGTTCTCCCCGGCAAAGGTGTTCACGAACTGGCGGTCCTTGTAGTACAGGCCGCCAGGCTCTTTGGGCAGCAGGTGGCTGGTGACCACCTTGCTCATCTTGAACGCGGTGCGCGCCGCTTCATCGAGCAACTTGCGCCGTTCGGCATCCGGGGCGAAGGGCTTGCCCTTCTCGATGCCCAGGGTGTGCAGGAACCCGCGCATGTCCATGTCGGCCGGGTCCACCGCTTCGGCGTCGATGAAGCGCGACAGCATGTCGAAGTAGCGACCGTCCTCGGGGAACAGCATGTTGATCGGTGCGCCGGTGGCATCGGGAAACTGCATCGCCAGTGCCGAGTCCTTCTTGCCCAGCGGATAGATCCTGGTGCGCTCGACCTCGGCCACCGGCACGCTGAGGTCGTTGGGGTCCTTGAAGAAAGTGCGCCAGAACAGGAACACGTTGTTGGTGCGCGAGCGATAGACGTAACCCTCGGTCGGCTCCGGGCCCTTGTAGCCCGGCGGCAACAGCACGTAGGTGCCACCCTTGCCCTTGTCAGGGCCGGCCAGACCCACGTCGCCGCGCCAGGTCTTGCCGTCGATGGTCGGGCCGACGATGGGGCGCTGGAAGAAGTCGTCGAACATGCCCTGCACCCCAGGCGGGGCTTCGACCACCAGCGGACCGTACTTGGCCAGGTCCAGGTAGCTCATGGCGTAGACCAGGTCGGAGTTGGGCGTGGTCACCAGTGTCTTGGCGTTGATGCGTTTCTTCCAGGTGGGCAGGATGTTGTAGCCGGCGCCGAAGTGCTTCTCGGAGGCCTCCTTCATCGACCAGATGTTGATCGCCGGCAACGCCCACAGGTACGACTGCACGGCGCGCTGAAACACCAGCTCGTCGATGAGGCTGCGTGCGGTTACTTCGGTCGGGAAGCCCTTTTCGAAGGGCTGGTTGGCCAGTTCTTCGTACCGGGTGGCGGCATTGGCCACGCTGCTCAGGGAAATGGCTACGGCCAGGGCCGTCACGGTGCTGCTCAAACGGTTCATGAGGTGTCCTCGTGGCGCGATGGGGTAATCCGTTCAGTTGACCTTGACCACTGCCGGCGGCGTCCACTGGCCGTTCATCGCCGCCGCCTGTGGCCAATAGGCCCGCACGTAGAGCGAGAAGTCGGCCCCCTTGGGCGCGGGCAGCCAGTTGCTTTCCTTGTCCGCGCCGGGCGAATCGCTTTGTACGTAGAGCGTCAGCGAGCCATCGGGGTTGGTCTTGAGCGACGTGTTCTTGGTACCCAGGGAGTAGCGCCCCAAGGGGTTTTCGGCGAAGAAGTGCTGCTGGTTGTACAGCGTCAACGACCAGAACCCCTTGACCGGCGGCAGCGCGCCCTTGGGGAAGGTCACGCTGTAGCGCTGGCCACCGTTGAGCCGGGTGCCGGAGGCATCCAGGTCCTGGTAGAAGTACTTGGTCTCGATCTGCTTGTTGACGAAGATGTTCGAACGGGCCACCGCGGTGCGCAGGAAATAATCGGTGCCGAACGCCGCGCCGTTGCTGATGGTGCTCCAGTGGTGGGGCAACTGCTGGCCGTAGTTGCGAAATTGCAGCAACGGCTTGACCACCTCGCTGTCAGCCTTCTGCGCCTCGTCGATCATGGCTTTCTTCAGCTCGGGATCGCGCTGGGCTATCTGCGCCAGCACCGTCAGTTGCGCATAGCGCGCCTCTTCGCCGGGCAGCGGCCTGGCATCCTTGAGAATCGCCGGCAGCTCGTCGAAGAAGGTTTCCGGGAACACCCAGCGGGTTTCCTCTTCACCCGCCGCCTCGGCCGGGAATTTCGGCGACTGGCTCCAGTCACGCTGCTTGGGCTTGCCGTCGTACTTGGACAAGGGGTACATGTCGATGCCCGACAGATAGTGCTGGATGGCCTTGCGATCGTCGTCGGTATCGTCCTGGAACACCCGTGGAATCACGAACCCGGTGTTGGTGCTGGCGCGGAACACCTGGGTGATGCCCTGCGGCACCTTGCCGTTCCAGTCCGGGCCCACCAGCAGGTAGAAGCCGGGCTTGGTGCCGTACATCTTGCCCAGCTCGGCGAAGCTGTCGGAGCGCAGGTCCACCATCTGGTACACCCAGAAACGGTCACCGAAGTCCGGTACCTGGATCACCACGGGTTCGATGTCCAGGGCGATGCTGCCTGCGCCATACACCACATCCTGGTTGGGGCAGGCCACGAGCCGTTCCCCGGGCGAGATGTAGTCGGTGAGCATCGACAGGTGGTTGATCGGCGCCACAGGCACGATGCCGCCCATCAACCCCGCCTCGGGCAGGTCCTTGAACTTCTGCCGGCGGTTGAAGATGTTGGCCATGGGCCAACCCCAGAAGTACGCCTCCCTGGCCATCATCCGCACGTAGGTTTCCGTGACCTTCACATCCGCTTCGGGCCCGGAAACCTGCACTACCGGCTGGGTCTGTGCCTGGGCCGCTGCGCTACCGAACAGTACCGCGGTAGCGAGCAATCCACTGAAAAACAGGGGTGTCTTGTTCATCGGGTGCTTCCTTGCCTGTATGCCTGGGGGTGGGGTGACAAAAGGTGATGGTTAGAAACCTAGCAGAGGACGCGGCATCGGCCAGAACGCCGCTATTTATTGCGACACACCTTGACACATCATTTGGTAACGATTCTCATATGTATTATATTTATCACTACCACTGGAACCCTTCATGTCGCGCCCTACCCCGCCGCATTGCTCCGGCCTGCCCCGCAATCTGTTGGCCATGGCCATCTGCATGGCCACCCTGACCCCCGCCCTGGCCGATGACAGCTCTGCGACACCGCAGCCAGCCAAGGCTGCGACCCTGGAGCTGGGCGCCACCGAAATCGTCAACACTCAACTGGGCAGCACCACCGAAGGCACCCAGTCCTACACCACCGGCGCCATGTCGACGGCGACCAAGTTGCCGCTGACCCTGCGTGAAACGCCCCAGGCCGTTACCGTGATTACCCGCCAGCGCATGGACGACCAGGCCATGACCAGCATCAACGACGTGGTAAAGGCCACCCCGGGGCTGTTCCTCGACTTCTCCAGCGGCCCTGGCCGGCAGACGTATTCGGCGCGCGGTTTCGATATCGACAACCTGATGTACGACGGCATCCCCAGTGGCTACCAGGGCTGGACCGTGGGCGCCCAGCCGAACCTGGCGATGTTCGACCGGGTGGAGGTGGTGCGCGGCGCCACCGGGCTGGTGACCGGTGCGGGCAACCCTTCGGCTGCCATCAACCTGGTGCGCAAGCGCCCGCTGGCCGAACAGAAGGTCACCCTCACCGGTGCGGCCGGCAGCTGGGACGACTACCGCGGCGAGGTCGATGCCTCCAGCCCGCTCAACGACAGCGGCACCCTGCGCGGTCGGGTGGTGACGTCCTACCGCGACAGCAACAGCTTCGTCGATGGCGTGGACGAGACCCACGGCCTGTTCTACGCCATCACCGAGGCGGACCTGAGCGACGCCACCACCCTGACCCTCGGCTTCTCCAACCAGAAGGACAAGACCAACTACTTCTGGGGCGCCTCGATGATCGGCCTGGACGGCCATCACCTGAACCTGCCGCGCTCGTACAACCCAGGTACCCCCTGGGAGAACAAGGACCAGGAGATCAACACCGTCTTTGCCGAGGTACGCCAGCGCCTGGCCAACGACTGGAAGCTGCAGGTCAACGCCAACTATTCCGAGCAGAACGCGCTGTTCTCCGGCTCGTACCAGTCGCGCTGGGTCAACAACACGCTGGCACGCACCGTGTACCAGTCGGCCCACGATGAAAACCAGGCCGGCGTGGATGCCTTTGTCAGCGGGCCCTTCGAGGCGCTGGGGCGCACCCATGAACTGGTGGTGGGTGCCAGCAAGCGCATCTACGACATGACCACCCACAACTATGCCCCCTACGACCCCAACTGGCCGATCAATGCCGGCAAGCCGAACTTCACCCACACCGGCAACAGCCGCGAAGTGACCACCCAGGACGGCGTGTACCTGACCACCCGCCTGAGCCTGGCCGACCCGCTCAAGCTGATCCTGGGCGGGCGCCTGGACTGGTATGACTACGACAACCGCGATGGCGACGGCGACTACAAGGTCACCCGCAACGTCACCCGCTATGCCGGGCTGATCTATGACCTGGACGAGCATCACTCGGTCTACGTCAGCTACAGCGACATCTTCACCCCGCAGAGCAGCAAGGGCACCTCCGGCACCCCGGTCAAGCCGATCGTGGGCAAGAACTACGAGGTGGGCATCAAGGGCGAGTACTTCGAGGGTGCGCTCAACGCCAGCCTGGCGCTGTTTCGCATCGACCAGGAAAACCGCGCGGTGCAGGTGTTCGTGCCGAACTGCCCGCAGACCGAATGCTACGAGGCCTCGGGCGAGATCCGCAGCCAGGGTATCGACTTCGAGCTGCAGGGTGGGCTGACCGAGAACTGGCAGGTGGGCGGTGGCTACACCTATGCCCGCGTGCACACCCTCAAGGACGCCGCCAACCCGCAGAACGTCAACCAGCGCTTTGACACCGACACGCCCGAGCACCTGTTCAAGCTGACCACCACCTACCGCTTCCAGGGCCCGCTGGAGAAACTGCGCGTGGGCGGCAACGTGTCGTGGCAGAGCCGCCTGTACAACGACGTGGCGCTGGCCAACGGTGGCAGCTATCGCCTGGAACAGGGTGGCTACGCCGTCACCGACCTGATGGCCGGCTACCGGCTGACCCGCAACCTGGACCTGCAGCTCAACGCCAACAACGTGTTCGACCGCAAGTACTACTCGTCCATCTCCAACTCGACCAGCTATGGCAGCGACACCTACGGCACACCGCGCAACATGATGCTCACGGCCAAGTACAGTTTCTGATGTGAAGTGGCGCAGGGATGCGCCGTGTTGTTGTCTGTACGCAGTGCGCCACGCACGCCCTGCCTTTCGATCGACACACCGTTGCGTACACCCCCGCCCCTGCTCGCGCCCTGCGAAATCCTTCAGCTGCCATCCCGGATGACTCGGCGAACGCCTGGCAAGCACCCTTTCGTGGCGAGTCAGCGCTCCCGCTGCCACGTCGCACTGGCACCTGCCGATATTGCCACCTCCTCGTGATCCGAATAATAATGCAACCAATTCCCATTTGAGATGCCATCATGCCGGTCGAGTCACCTGCCCTATCTGCTGCTGTCGGCGCGCTGTATGCGCAGCACAGCTCATGGCTGCACGGCTGGCTGCGCAAGCGCATGGGCAGCCACTGCGATGCGGCGGACCTGGTGCAGGACACGTTCGTCAAGCTCCTTAAGACCCGCACATCACTGGAAATCCGTGCACCCCGCCAGTACCTGTCGACGGTGGCCAAAGGCCTGATGATCGACCTGTTCCGCCGTCGCTCGCTCGAACAGGCCTACATGGAAACCCTGGCCAGCATTGCGCTTGCCGACATCCCCAGCGCCGAAGCGCAGGCAATCATGTTCGAAACGCTGGTGGAGCTGGACCGCATGCTCGCCGGCCTGGGCGCCAAGGTGCGTGAGGTGTTCATCCTGTCCCAGCTCGAGGGCCTGCCCTACGCGCAGATCGCCACGCGCCTGGATATTTCCCTGCGCTCGGTCAACAACCACATGGCCAAGGCCATGGAACATGTCTGCCTGATGCAGTGGGAAAGCGTCGAATGAACCGCTCCCCCTCCGCCGCCCAACGCGAGGCGGTGCGTGAGGCCGCGCGCTGGTACGCACAACTGTCATCCGGCACCGTCAGTGCCGAGGATCAGGCCTCGTGGCAACGCTGGCACGACAGCGACCCGCTGCACCGCCAGGCCTGGCAACGCATGCAGGCGGTCAGCCACAGCTTTGCCGGGCTGCCGGGGCGTATCGCCGCCTCCACCTTGCTGGGCAGCGGCAACAGCCGCCGCCAGGTGCTGTACGGCCTGGCCATGCTGCTGGGCGGTGGGGTCCTCGGGACGCTGGGCTGGCGCAGCGACACCCGTCGCCAATGGTACGCCGACTACCGCAGTGGCGTCGGCGAACGCCGTGCCGTGCGCCTGGCGGATGGCAGCCAGATGCTGCTGGACACCGACAGCGCCGTGGACGTGGATTTCGATATGCAGCAGCGGCGTGTGCTACTGCACCGCGGCCAGGTGCTGATCACCACCGCCCGCGACGATGCCGCCCGGCCTTTCAGGGTCGATACCCGCCACGGCAGCGTCCTGGCCCTGGGCACCCGCTTCACCGTCAGCGTCGACGACCATGGCAGCGAAGTCGCGGTGCTGGAAAAGGCCGTGGAGGTGTCGGTGCAGCCGATCGAGCGCCTGCGCCTGCATGCCGGTCAGCGGGTGGCGTTCGGCCCGGCCGGGATCGGCAGCCTGCGCAGCAACGACGCCGCTGTGGCGGCGTGGGAGCAAGGCAGCGTGATCGCGGTCGATACCCCGCTGCAGACCCTGCTGGCGCAACTCGCGCGCTATCGCCCCGGCGTACTGAACTGTGACCCGGCGGTGGCGCAGATGAAGATTTCCGGCGCGTTCCCCATCACCGATACCGAACTGGCCCTGACGGCGCTGCAAAGCGCATTCCCGCTGACCGTACAGCGCCGCACGCGCTACTGGGTGACGGTTGTGGCGCGCACCTGAGCCAGCCGGCACCACGAATGAAAATAATTTTCACTTACTTGCACTTTCATCGACGCTCATCCGGCCTTCCCTCCCACAAGTTCAACTGAGTGTTCTGGGGAAGGAAACATGAGCGTCATGCAACGATCACACACCGCACTGGCCCTGGCGGCCCACCTCGCCCTGGGCAGCGTTGCCGCCTGGCCGCTCGCCGGCCTGGCCGCGCATGCGTCCAGCGAGCAAACCCGTGCCTATGACATCGCGCCCGGCACGCTGACCGAAAGCCTGGGCCGCTTTGCCAGCGCCGCCGGGGTGGTGTTGTCGTTCGATGCCGCGAGCACCCAGGGCCGCCGCGCCCCCGCCCTCCAGGGCGACTACAGCGTCGCAGGCGGCTTCGCCACCCTGCTGGCGGGCAGCGGCCTGCAGGTGGCACGCCAGGCCAATGGCGTGTACCTGCTGATCGCGTCCAACCCCGGCAACGGCTCGCTCGAACTGAGCGCGATCAACGTCAGCGGCCAGACGCTGGGCAGCACCACCGAAGGTACCGGCTCCTACACCACGGGCACCGTCACCATCGGCAAGAGTGAGCACAAGCTCAAGGACATCCCGCAAAGCGTCACGGTCATGACCCGCCAGCGCATGGACGACCAGAACATCACCAACCTGCCTGAGCTGTTCGCCAACGCACCGGGCATGACCTTTGCCAAGAGCCCCGGTACCGGTGGCTTCATCACCTCGCGCGGGTTCGAGATCGAATCGCTGCAGTACGACGGCGTGCCCATGACCCGCGGCATCTATGCGCTGGGCAGCTACCTCACCGAATCCACGGCCTTCTACGACCGAGTGGAACTGCTGCGTGGCGGCGCGGCCTTGCTGCAAGGCGCCAACAGCCCGGGCGGCGCGGTGAACCTGGTGCGCAAGCGCGGCCAGGCCAAGCCCACCGTGACCCTGACCGCACAGGCCGGAAGCTGGGACCACTACGCTACCCAGGCGGATGTCGGCGGCCCGTTGAATGACGCGGGCACCGTGCGCGGTCGCGCCGTGGTCGACTACGACACCCGCGACTCGTTCATCGACCACGTTGGCGGATGGGAGCAGAAGGTCTACGGCGCCCTGGACTTCGACCTGTCGGAAAACACCACCCTGGGCGTTGGCATCAGTGATCGCAAGACCCGCTTCACGCCCATGGTCGCCGGCCTGCCACGCTACAGCGACGGACGTGACATCGGCCTGTCCCGCTCGACGTACACCGGCTCCGACTGGAACCGCGGGCTGACCGAACAGTTGGCCCTTTACGTCGACCTGGAGCACCGATTCAACGACCACTGGAAGTTCAAGACAGCAGCGGTCGCGATCAACGAACGCAACGAAATGACCTATGCCTACATCGTGACACCCACCGGTGTGGCGAACGATGGCAGCGGCGTCGCCAACTGGCGCTATGCCACAGACTTCAATTCGCACAGCCGCGGCCTGGACCTGTTCGTGGACGGCGACTTCAATGGCCTGGGTTTCGATCAGGAAGTCGTGCTCGGGGGCAACTACTCGCGCTACACCAGCGACAACACCATGGCCGTAGTACGCAGCGTAGGCGCCAACATCTTCGACCTGGACAACCACCTGCCGTACGAAAACTACGACAGCCTGGCGGCGCGCGGCACGCGCACCGACAGCCAGTACAAGATCGTGCAAAAAGGCATTTACGGCACCTGGCGCGTCAAGCTCACCGACCCCCTGACACTGATCCTGGGCGGGCGCACCAGCTGGTACTCCTACGAGTACGACTCGCAGATCTACGATCGCAATGCCTTCAGCTACCCCAGCGACAGTGACAAGGCCAACAATGGCGTGGTCACGCCCTACGCCGGGCTGGTCTATGCGCTGACGCCCGAGTGGTCGGCCTACGCCAGCTATGCGGACGTGTTCATTCCGCAGAGCGCCATCGGGGTGGGCGGCTCCACGATCGAGCCGATTACCGGCAGCAACTATGAAGTCGGCCTCAAGGGCGAGCTCAACGACGGGCGGCTCAACACCTCGCTTGCCCTGTTCCGTTACGACCACCAGAACCGCGCCGTCACAATGCTCAACACCGAGTCCCAGTGCGGGGGCTCGAACTGCTCCGAGGCATCCGGCAAGGTGCGCAGCCAGGGGCTGGAGGCTGAAATCAACGGTGAAGTGCTGCCTGGCCTGCAAGCGTCTGCCAGCTATGTCTACAACACCACCAGGTTTATCGAGGACAACACCTACGAAGGCAAGATCTTCTCCACCTGGACCCCCAAGCACACGGTGCGCATCTGGTCCGACTACACATTGCCAGGCGACTTCAACCGCTTCAGCGTCGGCGGTGGCTTGAACAGCCAGAGCAGCGCCGTCGCCTACGACCGCAAATTCGAGACGCCAGGGTTCACGATCTGGAATGCACGCATCGGCTACAAGGTCAGCGATGAGATCGGCCTGGCGGTGAACTTCAACAACCTCTTCGACAAGGTCTACTACATTCCGTCCTATACCGCAGTGGCGTCCAACAACTACTACGGCGACCCGCGCAACGTCATGTTCACCGTCAAGTACACACCGCAGTTCTGAGCAGGTTTCGGGCCCCTGGCATGGGTGTTCATGCCAGGGGCCCGTCGTCCTTCTTGCACTCCCCTGACGACGGCTGAGTCATGTCCAAGAAATCGCGCTCTAAGTTATGGTTCCTGATCCACAGCTGGCTGGCATTGCCGATCTGGTGCTTTGCCCTGCTCGTCTGCGTCACCGGTACCCTGGCAGTCGTCAGCCAGGAGCTGGTGTGGCTGGCAAAGCCGCAAATGCGTGCCAACCCGCCGACGCAAGACGCCCGCCGGCTCGACTACGACCAGATCCTCGCGGCCATTCATCGCGACCGCCCCGACCTGGACGTGCAGTACATCCTGCGTCCCGACCAGGACTCGTTCGCCCTGCAGGTCCAGGTGGTACAACCGGACCACAGCACCCGCAACCTCTATGTGAACCCGTACACCGGCAAGATCCAGGGGGTGAGCCCGGCATTCGACGTGCGCGGCTTCACCCGTGCGCTGCACGGCTGGTGGCTGGTGCCCTTCGGTAATGGCTATCCCTGGGGCTGGTACCTGGTGTCATTGCTCGCCTTGCCGATGCTGGCCTCGCTGGTGACCGGGCTGGTGGTCTACAAGCGTTTCTGGAAGGCCTTTTTCAAACCGACCCTGCGCTTGAACCAGGGTGCGCGGATTTTCTGGGGCGACTTCCATCGCCTGAGCGGTGTGTGGTCGATCTGGTTCATCGCGATCATTTCGGTCACGGGCCTCTGGTTTCTGATCCAGGCCGTGCTGGCCGACAACCACATCTCCATCTCCAGCCGGCCTGCCATTGGCCTTGTCGCGAGGGAGACGGTGCCCCTGGCCGCACCTGGCGAGCAACCCGCGCGCATCAGCGTGGAACAGGCCATCGCGAATTTCTCGGCGCAGGTGCCCGGCTTCACCGCGAGCTTCATCAAGCTGCCGGGCAATGCCTATGACACCCTGCAGGTGCGCGGGCGTGGCGCCTATCCGCTGATGCAGCAGAGCGCGAACCTGAACCCGTACGACGGCAGCGTCATCACCTCCTACACACTGTCGGATCGGCGCGCGCTGGAGTTCGTCACCGAATCCATGCGCCCGCTGCATGCCGGTGACTTTGGTGGGCTGTGGCTGAAGCTGGTGTGGTTTGTCTTCGGCCTGCTACTGAGCGTGATGGTGCTCAGCGGCCTGCTGATCTGGAGCAAGCGCACGCTGCAGGCCACTGCGGCTGCGCTCAAGCGAGGCAAGGCAATCGAGGTGAGTGGCTCGCCGCTGCGGCGCTACTGGCTGAAATGGCGGTTTCATCTGAACGTGGTGCTGGTGGTGGTGCCCCTGGTATTTTTGCCCAGGTACTTCGCTGATCAGGCGTTGTTCAAGGGTGAGGCGGGGCTCGGCGAGCGAGAGATCGGTGAGGTTACGGTCGGGCCGTGGAGCCTGCGCCTGGCGGAGTTTCGCGCCCAGCCGCCGCGCAACGAAGGGCCGGCGGGGTATATCAAGAGTTTCAGCGCGGCCTTGTGCGAGGCCTGCATCGGCGAAGTGAAAGCGACCTATCTGCGCGTGGGCAAACCCCGCAGCCTGCGCGCGGCGGGCGGGATCTTCTTTGGTTCGCCGCACAGCATGGGCACCTCGATTCCGATATCCCCGAAAACACCGGTGGATACCCTGCTGTGGGTGACGATGGAGGGCTGGGACGGCTCGGTGCACCAGGGCTCGATTGCGTTGAGCCAAGCATCGCCCGCTTCGGTGGCGTGGTTGCAGGCGCAGGCGGCAGGGTCTCCGTGAGTGGCGGGGGCTCTACAAAACCTCAGCAGATGAGGCGCGTCTATTGGGTTCTCGGGATTTTGTACAGAGCCTAGAGCCCTTCGGCTGGCTCCTTTTGGCCGAAAGCGGTCGTTTGTGAGTGGCAGCTATCGGCCAAAAGCGGTCATACGACGCGTCTACAAGCGGGGCAATTCAATTGATGAGGTTGATTTTGCCATTAGATAAATTTACAACTCTACCGTGCACTGGCTAGAATCAAGTAAACTTAAAAAAACCATGCCCTGGGCGAGCTCATGAAAAGTATCAACATTGCATATATCCTGTTCGGCTCCGCGCTTTCTTTAAAAGTGATGGCGAGCGGGCTAGACGTCGAGCACACACTAATTGAGCATCGCTGGTACACTTTTGAAGACGTGATAGAAAAGAGAAAAATATACAACAGGGTGGATATTTCGCGAGGGTACATTGAATACCATTTCGAGGGTGATGAATATAAACCCAAGCAGCCAGAAGAGAAATTGACGCCCCGACAAAAATTCTATTCCAACCATGGCAGCGTTGGAACATACGCGGCTGCTGATTATGAGACCGCGCTAGACAAGGAGTGCATAGATGTTGTCTCCGGTTCTTTAGGATCATTTATAGGCGACTATGAAAATTCCAAAAGACCTGATAGACAAAACTACAAGCGCACCGTTGTTGGCATAAAATCCTTAATGTACAAAGGCCCTGAGTATAACTTCAAGAGCCCTTCATCCTGGTCGCCTGCAGCGTTGCCCAAGAACAACAAAAGTCTTCTTTGTGAAATCTATGAAGTCAAGAGCAAAGAAAGTGATGTGAAATACATTGTTTATGCTGCTTCAGTGGCAACCGCTATGTTTGACGAAATTCATACGGCCCCATTGCCAGGTAAAAAGGTCGAGTAATTAAAGGTCTTCGCACTCATGCTGCGGCGCCCACTGCTGCGGCATTGGCCGATTGCGGCCCTTCGTGAATGGCTGCTGTGGGTTGTTAGCGGTCTTTCACCAAAGACCGCATACGGCCAGAATCTCTAGCTGCCGCAACAGACTGCAACGTATTGGTCAGGCTCAAGCGCAGGCCGCTCTGCGCGCCTCAAACCTTTGAAATTCAAAGCAAGCCAGATCGTCAAAATGAATGCATCAGCACTCAGACGTTAACGCCTCCTCCTTCCCTCTACCAGAAACTTGAATCCCCACCTCAACCCCTTTAACCTTGCCCGGTCGCTGTAAACCCAGCGTCCAGGTTTGGTCACCTGAAATAAATCAAGGCGCAAAAAGCGCCGAATCCGAATCAGGGTCGGCTCCACTAATCAAGGAGCACCACATGGCTAAGTTCGTCCCGAATCCCCCACTCCCCAACACCCCGCGCAAACCCGCCTACACCTCCTTCGGCTGTTGCCACGGCGATCACCCTCCCCTGTTTTCCGTGCGCGAAGACATCAAGCTCGAAGATGCGCTGGTCTACCTGTCGATCATGATCCAGTGTGCAAGGGACACCACCGCACAAGCCTGCGAACGCGCCGATGAGCAGTTCAAAAGCCTGCTGATGGCCTCGCAACACTCGCTGGAATTGAGCAATGCGTTGATCGAGTCGGTGCTTGATGGCATGGAGGCGAAAGCGGTCAGTAGTTGATGACGCAACACACGGGCCGCAGACGCGGCCTATCGAAATCAAAGAGGTGCGAGCGACTGCGTTCGGCCTTGTCTCAAATAGTGCCAAGGCCGCCCAAGATGGCCCACTCGCCCATCCCACTCAGTTTCAGACGGCAGCCGACTGCCTCAACCTGCGACTCAACCCAGGCGTGTTACCCGTAACACGCTTGAACGCCCGACTGAACGCCGCCTGAGACGTATAGCCCAAACGCTGCGCAACCTCTTCAATAGGCAACCTTTCCAGCGTCAGCCACTGGCTGGCAAGCCGCATTCGCACTTCGGTGACGTAGCGCAGCGGGGTCATGCCAATCGTCAATTGAAAACGCTCCGCAAAGACCGAGCGGGACGTATTGCATTGCTCCGCCAACTGCTCGACGGTCCAGTCGCGGCCCGGTTGTTGATGCAGCGCCAGCAGCGCACCAGCCAGGCGCGGATCGCGCAGGGCGGCAACCAGGCCGGAGGCGTTACCGCAGGCGCACTCGACCCAACCTCGAACGACCATGGCGGCGACCACGTCGGCCAACCGCGCGAGGATGCCGGCGAAGCCGATGCGTGCGGCGCTGACCTCGCGCTCCATGGTGGTGAGAATAGGCACCAGCCCGGGGTAACGCTGGCCGCCGGCATCAATCAGCATCAGGCCCGGCATCAGCTTGCCAAGGCCATGCAGGCTGCCCAATTCGAACGCCATGCAGCCACTGAACAAAAGCGTGGCCGGCATGGCGCCGGCCTCGGTTCCGGTGTGCACCGCGCTGACGGCGTCGCCCAGCGGCTCGCCGTCCAGAAGGTCGATTTGCTGCACGGGCACCTGTGTATCCGAGAGCAATTGATGGGCCGCGCCATGGGAGATGAAGACGGCGTTACCGGCGCACAGCGCATAGGTTGTGCCGTCTTCCATGCGCAGCACCGCGTTGCCGACCGCCAGGAAGTGGAACCAGGCATGCCCGGGTTTGGCAGCGAAGCCCAAGCCGAAGGCCGGGCCCGCCTGGATACGCCGGTAGTCGACACCGCGCAGGCGCATGCCGCGCAACAGCTCGTTGATGAGATCGGAAGAGAAGGCAGAGGGGTCCGTCGGCATGATTCAGGTGTTCTGGTCAAAAAATCGAGTTTTTCGATCATAGATCATCCGGATTCTCGCGCCTAGACTGCGGGTCGCAATTGAAGATTGGGAGATCCGTGCAATGACTGACCTTGTTTGCAATGCCGTACCCGACAGCCGTCCCGGCGCCGGGCCGGATGCAGAACCTGCAACCCCCGCGTGGATGGCCGTGTTCTCGCTGGCCATGGGCGTGTTCGGCTTGCTGACCGCGGAGTACCTTCCGGCCAGCCTGTTGACGCCAATGGCGACCGAGCTGGGGGTATCCGAAGCGCTGGCTGGCCAGGCGGTAACGGTGACAGCCGTGGTGGCGCTGTTCGCCGGCCTGTTGGTGCCAGGCCTGACTCGCAGTATCGATCGCCGCTGGGTGTTGCTGGGATTTTCCACGTTGATGATCGCGTCCAATCTGTTGGTCGCCGTTTCCTCCAGTTTCGTGGTGCTGTTGTTGATGCGTATCTTGCTGGGCATCGCGCTTGGCGGGTTCTGGAGCATGGCGGCGGCGGTGGCGATGCGTCTGGTGCCGGGGGCGCTGTTGCCGCGAGCGCTCTCGATCATTTTCAGTGGCATCGCCGTCGGGACGGTGGTTGCGGTTCCGCTGGGTAGTTATCTGGGTGGGCTATATGGCTGGCGCAGCGCGTTCTTTGCAGCGGCGGCGGTGGGGGTGGTGACCCTGGCGTTCCAGTCAATCACGCTGCCGAGCCTTGCGCCGCGCCGCCCGGCACGCCTGCGCACGGTGCTTGAAGTATTGCTGCGCCCAGGCATTGCCATGGGGATGTTCGGTTGTGTGCTGGTGCACAGCGGCCACTTCGCGATGTTCACGTATGTTCGGCCATTTCTCGAAGGCACGACCGGCATTGGCCCGCAGGGGCTGTCGCTGATGCTGCTGGGTTTTGGTGTGGCGAACTTTGTCGGCACCCTGGTGGCCGGGTGGATGCTTGCTCGTTACCCGCTGGCCACCCTGGTGTCGATGCCCGCGCTGGTGGGCGTTGCGGCACTGGCGCTGGTCCTGTTGCCGGCGTCGGTGCCAGGGCAGGCCGTACTGCTGGCGGTGTGGGGCCTGGCCTTTGGCGGTGTGCCGGTGGCGTGGTCGAACTGGGTAGCCAACGCGGTCCCTGACCAGGCGGAAAGCGCCGGGGGCATGGTGGTAGCGTCGGTACAGTCGGCCATCGCCACAGGCGCAGCCGCGGGTGGGGCAATGTTCAGCCTCGGTGGCAGCGCAGGCGTATTCGTGGCGGCGGCCGTGCTGATGCTGCTGGCCGCGTTGCTGATTGCACTGCGGGTGCGAGTTCCTTCGGTAGAGGCCGCTGTGCTGAACCGGTCTGCACGCCACTGATGATTCAGCTCTGCGGCGCCGATCCGCGATCGCGCCTTGGGCGCCGCCCTCCCCTCGGTCGATACACGCCAGGCGACACGGCAGCGAAGAGTCGGTCAGCGGCCCTGGGGGCTATCTGCGAGCCAGTAATAGTCTGGCCAGTAGGGCCAGACATGGCGGTCGCGATGCACATGCTTGAGCGACAGGGTCTGGCCCGGGTGAAAGTGATCAGCCGGGTACTGACCTGACAACAGAACGGTGCGCGTTGTTGCGATCAGCGACTGGCAATAGTCACGCGCGGCTTTGTCGGCCCCCAGCACCTGACTGTGCGCAATTGAAAAGCCGAAGGCCGTCATCGGATGCCCGTCATTTTTCAGCCGGGTGAAGACAGGGGTCGGCTGCCGATACTCGGCAACGGGAACGATCTTGCCACCCAGTTGGCAGGCGAACTCCTGGGCCAACAGCGGTGGGCAGACAAGCAGCAGCAGGCACAGTTTGAGCTTCATGTTCACGTCACAGTTCAAGTGTCCGGCCCGGCGCGTGGCGACTGACAGGCCCAATCCACGCAGTCTAAGCCCGGCCATGGCGTGTGACCACACCGGGTGCCCCTCACCCGGTGTGCGTCAGGCTCGCCTCAGTAGATATACGCCAACCTGAACTGCAGCGAGTGGTCGGTCATGGGCCCGGAACGCACGTCCACATCCCGCCAGTACTGCCCCATTACCTGCCACTGCTTGCCCAGCATGGTGGTCGCCGACAGGCCGACCGTGCCGTTGTTGTGGCTGGTTTCCAGGGTCTGCCCGTCCAGCGTCTCGCGCGAGCCCCAGTTGTGCCGGTACGACAGCGCCACCGAGGTGGCCGGGGTGAAGTTGTAGCGCAGGTGGTTGTGCAACTGGATCAGCGGGTCACGGTGCGCACCGGTGTCGCGCTGCTCCTGGTAGAACTCGGTCTCGGCGATCACGTCCCACGTCCAGCGCTCGTTGAAGCCGTGCACATAGCCCACCTGGAAGTCCGCCGCCCAGCGGTTGCCGCTCAGGGCAAAGCCCTGGTTCTTGTCGGCGCCGGTGGGCGCGGTGACGAACAGCGACCAGCCCAGGTGGCGGTTGCGCTCCATGTCGGCCAGGCTCCACACCGTGGCGCCGAAGGTGATGTCGCCCAGGCCGCTGTTCTTCTGGCCGGTGGCGCCGATTTCCTGATGGCCGTAGGGGATGATGATCTGCGGGTCCCAGATCAGGCCGGTGTTGAAGAACTCGGTGAAGTGCACCAGACGCAGCACGCCCACGGTCAGGTCCAGGTCGAGGTTGTCGGCGGCGCGCTTGCCGCCCATGTACGAGCGGTCGATGCGCGGGTTCTGCTGGTACAGCAAGGCCAGGTCGGTGCCCGGTGGCAGCGCGGCATAGTCGCCGGAGTCGGGGCGTACATCGGCCAGCGCGGGGCTGGCGCACAGGGCAAGGAACAGCGAGCACGGCAATGCGCCGCCTTTGTGCAAAAGCGCTTTCATGGGGATCACCTGTCTACCGGTTAATTGTTATTGGAACGGGTTGAGGCTGCCCCGCTCGCACGCCTGGCGAGCGGGGTCGAGGGGTGGCTTACTGCGCCGCAGTGGCGTCGGCGGCGGCGCGCAGGTCAAGGCTGCGCTTGATGATGTATTGCTGGATCAGTTGCATCTGCGGCATGTCCAGCACCCCGGCAAAGCTCGGCATGCCCTTGCTCATGAACGCACCGCTGACGATGCCGACGAAGGCCTGGTGCTTGTCCGGGCTCAGGTAGCGCAGGTCGGGGATCACCCCGCCGCTGGCGGCGTTGAGGCCGTGGCAGGCGCCGCACATGCCGTTGAACAGGGTGCGGCCCTGGGCGATTTCATCCGCCGAGGCGGTCAGCGCGGGCACCTGCGGTGGCAGCACCGGCGCCTTGCGCGGCGGCGGCAGTTCGCCCTTGGCGCCGAGCTTGAACACCAGCACGCGGGACTCTGGCTGGACCTTGCCCTTGTCGGTCAGGCCGCCTGCGATCAGCGGCATGATGCCGCCCCAGCCGGCCATCAACGCCACGTACTGCTCGCCCTTGACCTCATAGGTGACCGGCCCGCCGAGCACGCCGGAGTTGGCGCGGTGCTCCCACAACTGCTTGCCCTTGTCGGCGCTGAAGGCCATGACGCGGCCGTCCGAGGTGCCCTGGAACACCAGGTTGCCGGCGGTGCTGAGGGTGCCGCCGTTGCCGGACTCGACATAGTCGTGGGTCCAGGCGGCCTGCTGTTTGACCGGGTCCCAGGCAATCAGGTGCCCGCGCCAGGCGCTGCGGATCTGGTTGAACACCTTCGGGTCTTCCGGCAGGTCGGGCACGTCCAGGCCGAAGTTGACCACCGACTTGGTCGGCAGGAACAGCGGCTTGTCGGCGGCCTTGAGTTCGGCCACGGTGTCCTGGGCCGGGATGTACACATAGCCGGTGTTGGGGTTGTACGACATCGGGTGCCAGCTGTGGCCGCCGAGGAAGCTTGGCTGTATCACCTTCGGCGCCTTGGCGTAGTCGGCCTGGTCGGTGAGGATGGGGCGCCCGGTCTTGGGGTCCAGGCCGCTGGCCCAGTTCACCTGCACGAAGTTGTTGCCCGAGATGAACTCGCCGTTGGTGCGGTCGATCACGTAGAAGAAACCGTTCTTGGGTGCCTGCATCAGCACCTTGCGGGTCTTGCCGTCGATCTGGATGTCGGCCAGCACGATCTGCTGGGTGGCGGTGAAGTCCCAGCGATCGCCGGGCGTCACCTGGAAGTGCCACACGTATTCGCCGGTTTCCGGGCGCAGCGCGACGATCGACGACAGGTACAGGTTGTCGCCCTCGCCCTGGCTGCGGAACTGGTAGTTCCACGGCGAGCCGTTGCCGGTGCCCACGTACAGCAGGTCCAGCTCGGGGTCGTAGGACATCGAGTCCCAAACGGTGCCGCCACCGCCCCACTTGACCCAGCCATTGCCCTTCCAGGTTTTCATGGCCTTGGCCATGGCCTCGTTTTCCGGTGGCAGCGCCGGGTCGCCGGGCACGGTGAAGAAGCGCCAGGCCTGCTTGCCGGTATCGGCATCGTAGGCGGTGATATAGCCGCGCACGCCGAACTCGGCGCCGCCGTTGCCGATCAGCACCTTGCCTTTGACGATGCGCGGGGCGCCGGTGATGGTGTAGCTCTTGTTGGGGTCCAGAACGGTGTCGACACTCCAGACCTCCTTGCCGGTGGCCGCATCGAGGGCGATCAGGCGCCCATCGAAGCTGCCCACGTAGACCTTGCCCTGCCACACGGCCACACCGCGGTTGACCACGTCGCAGCAGCCCTGGCTGAGTTTTTCCATGGGGATCTTGGGGTCGTACTTCCACAGCGGCTTGCCGCTGGCGGCGTCGAAGGCATACACGATGCTGAAGGCACCGGTGGTGTACATCACGCCGTCGACCACGATGGGGGTGGCTTCGGTACCGCGATCGATGTCGAGCTTCTGCGTCCAGGCCAGGCCAAGCCCAGCGACGTTCTGGTCGTTGATGCGGGTCAGCGGGCTGAAGCGTTGTTCGTCGTAGGTACGCCCGTGGGCGAGCCAGTTGGCGGCGTCCTGGTTGGCGTTGAGCAGTCGGTTGGCGTCGATGTTGCCGGGCGTGCCGGCGTGGGCGAGCGTTGACACGTAGAGCACGGCAAGCGGCATCAAGCGTTTCATTTTTTATTGTTATCCCGTTCTGGGTGGATCAATGAGTGGCGTGGCAGGCCATGACGGGATTAGAGCAAAGTCGGAGGGGGTAAAGCGCTTGCGTGTGTGCCAGGTATTTTTGTGTGCGTGCCATATTGCGGAGGCTGCTGCGTAGCCCATCGCGGGTCAAGCCCGCTCCCACAGGGATGGCGATAATCCTTGTGGGAGCGGGCTTGACCCGCGATCGAGCGCGCAGCGCTCGGCGTTACACCGGGCGCTTGAGCACCAGCGTCAGGATGTCGTAGCTGGCCACCAGCTCACCCAGCTGGTTGGTCACTTCCACATCCCACGCCACCACCCCTTGCGGCTGGCCCAGCGGGCTGGATTTGCCCTGGTCGATCTTGCGCTTGCAGGTCAGGCGCGCCTGGATGGTGTCGCCAATGCCCACCGGGCTGATGAAACGCAGGGTGTCCAGGCCATAGTTGGCCAGCACCGGCCCCTCGCCCGGCGACACGAACAGCCCCGCCGCCGCCGACAGCACGAAGTAGCCATGCGCAATGCGCTTGCCGAACTGCGATTGCCTGGCCGCAATGTCGTCGAAGTGCATGTAGAAATGATCCCCCGACAGGCAGCCGAAGTTCACCAGGTCCGCCTCGGTCACGGTACGCCGATGGGTCAGCAGCGACTCGCCGATGCGCAGCTCTTCGAAGTGACGACGGAACGGGTGCACCTCGCTCTCGTAAACCTGGGCACCGCGCACATACTCGCCGGTCACCGCCATCAGCATGCTCGGCGAACCCTGCACTGCCGCACGCTGCAGGTAGTGCTTGACCGCCCGCAGCCCGCCCAGCTCTTCGCCGCCACCGGCACGCCCAGGGCCGCCGTGCTTGAGCTGCGGCAAAGGCGAACCGTGCCCGGTGGACTCCGCCGCCGCCTCGCTGTCGAGGATCAGCAACCGACCGTGCCAGGCCGCAGCCACCGGAATGGCCTTGGCTGCCACCTCGCGGTCGGCGGTCACCAGGCTGGCCACCAGGCTGCCCTTGCCGCGCGCGGCCAGCGCCAGCGCTTCGTCCAGGTCGTGGTAGGCCATCAGCGTGCTCACCGGGCCGAAGGCCTCGATGTCGTGGGCACCGCCGTCGGCGTGCGGGTCGCGTGCCTGCAGCAGGGTCGGCGCAAAGAACGCCCCTTCGCTCACGCCCTCGCCCCGTGGCTCGAAACCATCGCTGGCGCCGAACAGCTGGTCGCAGCTCTGCAGCAGGCTGCGCACCCGCTCGCCCACGTCGCGCTGCTGGTCATGGGAAGCCAGCGCGCCCATGCGCACGCCCTCCACCGACGGGTCGCCCACCACCACCTTGCTCAGGCGCTCGCGCAGGCGCGTGGCCACGGCGTCCAGGTGCTTGGCCGGCACGATGGCGCGGCGGATGGCGGTGCACTTCTGCCCCGCCTTGGTGGTCATCTCGCGCACCACTTCCTTGATGTACAGGTCGAACTCGGCATCGTCCGGCTTCACGTCCGGGCCCAGGATCGCGCAGTTGAGCGAGTCGGCCTCGGCGGTGAACGGCACCGAGTGGCGGATCAGGTTCGGGGTCACCCGCAGCTTGGCCGCGGTGTCGGCAGAACCGGTGAAGGTCACCACGTCCTGGCCTTGCAGGCGGTCGAGCAGGTCGCCGGTGCTGCCCACCACCAGTTGCAGGCTGCCGGCCGGCAGCAGGCCGGACTCATCCATCAGGCGCACCACCGCCTCGGTCAGGTAGCTGGTGGAGGTGGCCGGCTTGACGATGCACGGCATGCCGGCCAGAAAGGTCGGCGCGAACTTTTCGAGCATGCCCCAGATCGGGAAGTTGAACGCGTTGATGTGCACCGCAAGCCCCGCACGCGGCACCAGGATGTGGCTGCCGGCGAAGGTGCCCTGCTTGCCCAGCGGGATGGCCGGGCCTTCGTGCAGCAGGTTGCCCGAGGGCAGTTCGCGGCTGCCGATGCCGGCATAGGCGAACAGCGTGGCGTTGCCGCCCTCGATGTCGATCCAGCTGTCGGCGCGGGTCGCACCGCTGTGGTGGGACAGTGCGTAGAGCTGTTCCTTGCGCTCGGCCAGGTACAGCGCCAGGGCCTTGAGCCGCGCGGCACGCTGCTGGAAGTCCATCGCCATCAGGCTGCGCAGGCCGTCACGGCGCGCATGCTCGATGGCTTCGGCAAAGTCGGGCCGCTCTTCATGGCTGTACGCCAATACGTGCCCGTCCAGGGCGCTGCGCAGCGGCTGCGCGCCATGCTGGCCGAGCCAGCGGCCGGCGATGAAGCTTTGCAAGGTTGGGGCAACAGACATGAGGTGTCCTCCGGTTCTTTTAAGGGGCGCGCTTACCACAGCGCCAGGGTGTAGCCGATGATCAGGCGGTTCTCGTCCAGGCTGTTGGTCAAGCCGTTGCCTGAGCGGAAGGTGACGTTGCGCCAGCGCAGGCTGACGTTCTTCAACGGGCCGCTCTGCACCACGTAGGTGATGTCGGTGTCGCGTTCGCGCTCGCGGCCGTTGTCCACGGTCGCGGTCCTGGCATGACGCCCGTCGGTGTAGCGGGTCATGAAGCTCAGGCCCGGAATGCCCAGGGCGACGAAGTCGTAGTCGTAGCGCAGTTGCCAGGAGTCGAGCCCGGCGCGGGTGTAGGTGTTGTAGGTCACCAGGTTGACGGTGTACGGGTCGCCGCCGTTGAGGAACGGGAAGGCACTGTCGCCCGACATCTGCTGGAAGGTGGCACTGACCTTGTGCGCGCCGCTGGCCAGGGTGAACATGCCGTTGAAGTTGCGGTTGTCGATGCGCCCTGCCCGCTCGGCGCCGTCGCCACGGCTGTCGAAATAGCGCAGGTCGCTGCGCAGGCTCAGGCCCTCGCCCAGCGGCTGGGTGTGCACCAGGCCGACGAACTGCTGACGGTAGATCTGGTCGAGCTTGGCGTAGTAGTAGGTCAGGTTCAGTTGCGGGGTGAAGGCATAGGTGCCGCCACCAAAATCGAAGCGGTCGCTGCTGGCCGCGCCGTAGCCGATGTCGTCGCGGCTGGAGGAATCGCGCAGGTTGGCCTTGGTCAGCCGCCCGGCGTTGAACGTCAGGCCGTCGATCTCCTGGCTGGTCAGCAGGCCGCCCTGAAAGCTGGCGGCCAGCAGGCGGGTGTCGTTGTACACCACCACCGGCAGGATCGGCTGCAAGGTACCCAGGCGCAGCACGCTCTTTGAGGCGCGCAGCTTGGCGGTCAGGCCCAGCTCGCTGTAGTCGTCGGCCGGCTCCAGGCTGTCGGGCCCGAACGGCAGCAGCCCGGTGCCGCGCCGATCACGGCTGGAGTCGAGCTTGATGCCCAGTTGCCCCATGGCGTCGACGCCTACCCCGATCGGGCCATCGGTGAAGCCGGACTCGAACTTCACGGTAAAACCCTGGGCCCACTCCTCGGCCTTGGATTGCGGCGCGTTGCTCTGGCGAAAATCGCGATTGATGTAGTGGTTGCGCAACTCGACCTTGGCATGGCTGTCGTCGATGAAGTCGGCCAGGGCCGGCGCGGCGACCAGGGGCAAGGCAAAGCCGGCCAGCAGCGAAGCCGGCATGAAGCGAATGTGGTTCATTATTTTTATACCCGACAATCGTTTTGGTTTATTAGTGTTTGCTTGCGCCTGCGGCACCGATGCCGGTCATCGAGCGGATGAACTGCGCCAGGTAGCGGCCGCGTTCCTGCGCCGCCCGCTCCGAGGTGTCGGTGACCGAGAACACCCAGGCGCCCAGGAACGCCAGGCTCATGGAGAACAGCGCCGGGTTGCTATAGGGGAACAGCGCCGTTTCGTTGTGCAGCACGTTGACCCACACCGCCGGGCTGAGCACCAGCAGCACAATGGCCGAGACCAGCCCGCTCATGCTGCCGATCACCGCGCCACGGGTGGTCAGGCCCTTCCAGTACATCGAGAGGAACAGCACCGGGAAATTCACCGAGGCGGCAATCGCCAGCACCAGCCCGGACAGGAACGCGATGTTCTGCGACTCGAACATCAGGCCCAGGATGATCGCCAGCACGCCGATGGCCAGGGTGGCGATTCGCGACACGCGCATCTCTTCCTTCTCGGTGGCCTGGCCCTTGCGGATCACGCAGGCGTACAGGTCGTGGGACACCGCCGAGGCGCCGGACAACGCCAGCCCGGCCACCACCGCCAGGATGGTGGCGAAGGCCACGGCCGAGATGAAGCCCAGGAACAGGTTGCCGCCCACGGCCTGCGCCAGGTGCACGGCGATCATGTTGCCGCCGCCGATGATCGCGCCGTTGACGTCGCGGTAGCTTGCGTCGGTGCCGACCATCACGATGGCGCCGAAGCCCACCATGATCAGCAGCAGGTAGAAGTAACCGATGAAGCCGGTGGCGTAGAACACGCTCTTGCGCGCTTGCTTGGCGTCACTCACGGTGAAGAAGCGCATAAGAATATGCGGCAGCCCGGCGGTGCCGAACATCATGCCCAGGCCCAGGGAAATCGCGTCGATGGGGTTGGACAGCAGCCCGCCCGGGGCCATGATCGCGGTGCCCTTGGCGTGCACCTCGGTGGCGGCGCTGAACATCGCCTCGGTGCTGAAACCAAAGTGCTTGAGCACCATGAACGCCATGAAGCTGGTGCCCGAGAGCAGCAGCACGGCCTTGATGATCTGTACCCAGGTGGTGGCGAGCATGCCGCCGAAGGTCACGTAGAACACCATCAGCACGCCCACCAGCATCACCGCATACAGGTAGCTGATGCCGAACAGCAGCTCGATCAGCTTGCCGGCGCCGACCATCTGCGCCACCAGGTACATCAGTGCCACGGTCAGGGTGCCCAGGGCCGAGGTCAGGCGTACCGGGGTCTGGTCCAGGCGGTACGACACCACGTCGGCGAAGGTGTACTTGCCCAGGTTGCGCAGGCGCTCGGCAATCAGGAACAGGATGATCGGCCAGCCGGCCAGCACGCCCAGGGCGTACAGCAGGCCGTCGTAGCCGTTGAGGAACATCATCGCGGAAATGCCCAGGAACGAGGCGGCGCTGATCATGTCGCCGGCGATGGCCAGGCCGTTCTGAAAGCCGGTAAGGCCGCCGCCTGCGGTGTAGAAGTCACTGGCCGAGCGGGTGCGCTGTGCGGCCCAGCGGGTGATGCCCAGGGTGAACACGACGAACAGCAGGAACATGCTGATGGCTGTCCAGTTCATTTCGCGCACTCCTGGCGGACCTTGTCGTTGAGCGGGTCGAGCACGTTGTTGGCGCGGTACACGTAGATCCCGGTGAGGCCGAAGGACACCAGCACCACCAGCACGCCGACCAGCATGCCGACGGTGGTCACGCCGCCGCTGAGCGATTGCCCCAGGGTGCTGGGGGAGAACGCCACCAGCAGCACGAAGCCGTAGTAGATGACCAGCATGGCCAGGGTCAGCGACCAGTTCAGGCGCTGCTTGCGCCGTACCAGTTGCTTGAAGTCGGGGTGCTTGCAGATGCTGTCGATGTCTTCGGGGGTCATTGGGGCGCTCTCTTGGTGTTGTTGTTTTAGTTTTCAGGGCACACAGGTGTTGCGGTGTTCAGGCGGGCCTCATCGCGGGTCAAGCCCGCTCCCACAGGGTCTGCACTCTCCTCAAGACCCGTGCTGTACCTGTGGGAGTGGGCTTGACCCGCGATTGAGTCGACGCGGTATCAGACCTGATCGAAGTCCAGCACCACCCTGTCGCTGACCGGGTACGTCTGGCACGACAGCACATACCCCGCCGCCACTTCGTAGTCCTCCAGGGCGTGGTTGCTGTCCATCTCCACCTCCCCTTCGATGACCTTGCACTTGCAGGTCGAGCACACCCCGGCCTTGCACGAGTACGGCAGCTCGGCGCCGATGGCATTGCCGGCATCCAGTACGCTGACGGTGTTGCGCGGCAGGTCGAAGGCCAGCGCCCGACCGTCGCTGATCACGGTGATCTGGCTGACGGCGGCGTCCAGCTGGCGCGCCGCCTCGCGGGCTTCACGCTTGCGTTCGTCGCCCGCCGCTGCGAACAGCTCGAAATGGATCTTCTCCCCCGCCATGCCATTGGCCTTGAGGCTGTCGCGCACGGTCTCGGTCATCGCCTGCGGGCCGCAGATGAATGCGGCGTCCAGCGCCCTGGGGTCGAGCCAGCGCGAGAACAGCTGACCGCACTTGTCGGCGTCGATGCGCCCGTTGTACAGGTCCACGTCCTGCTGCTCGCGGCTGAACACGAAGATCAGGTTCAGGCGTTGCAGGTAGCGGTTCTTCAGGTCTTCGAGCTTGTCGCGAAACAGCGCGCCGGAGCTTGAGCGGTTGCCGTAGAGCAAGGTGAAGCGGCTGTCGGGTTCGCGCTCCAGGGTGGTCTTGATGATCGACAGGATCGGCGTGATGCCGCTGCCCGCCGCCACCGCCAGGTAGTTGCCGCGACGGGTCGGGTCCAGTGGCACATGGAAGCTGCCCGAAGGCGGCATCACTTCGAGGCTGTGGCCGACCTTGAGCACCTCGTTGGCAAACGCCGAGAAGCGCCCGCCGGCCACGCGCTTGATCGCCACGCGCAGCTCGCCGTCTTCCACGCCGCTGCAGATCGAGTACGAACGGCGCACTTCCTCGTCGTCCAGTTGCGTGCGCATCACCAGGTACTGGCCCTGGGTGAAACGGAAATCGTCCTGCAGGTGCGCCGGCACCTCGAAGGCAATGGACACCGCATCGCGGGTCTCGGCGCGCACATCCTTGATGGTCAGTCTGTGAAATTGACTCATGCTGTTCTCCCGCTGCACGGCGCCAGCGCGCTCAGATGCATTTGAAATAGTCGAAAGGTTCCAGGCACTCGCGGCACCGGTACAGGGCCTTGCAGGCCGTGGAGCCGAACTGGCTGAGCAGCTCGGTGTGGCTGCTGGCGCACACCGGGCACAGCACCTGCGGGCTTTCGCCCAGCAGGCTGCGCTTGCTGGCACTGCCCACGGGCGGCGCGATGCCATAGGCACGCAGGCGCTCGCGCCCCTGCTCGGTGATCCAGTCGGTGCTCCAGGCCGGCGTCAGGCGCCGCTCCAGGCACGGCGCGGCGAACCCGGCCTGCTCCAGCGCCTGGCGGATATCGCCCTCGATCACCTCAGTGGCCGGGCAGCCCGAATAGGTCGGCGTGACCACAAGGTGCAGGTGGCCGGCCTGCCAGTGCAGGTCGCGCACTATCCCGAGGTCGACCACGCTGACCACCGGCACTTCCGGGTCCATCACCTGCTCCAGCACCGTCCAGGCGTGGCTCAGGTCATCGGCCCGCAGTGCCCGCGCACCGTGGTCGCTGGCGATCAGCTCACCAGGTTGCATCGGGGTAGGCCCGTGGCAAAAACTGCATTTCGGCCAGCAGGATGCCCAGGTGCTCGGTGTGCATGCCGGTACGTCCGCTGAGGTAGAAGTGGCTGGCCGCAGGCGGCAGCGGCAGTTCGACCGAGGCGAAGGTGACCTCGACCTGGTGCAGCCATGCCGCGCCGACCTGCGCCGGGTCGGCGCCGATGCCCGCTGCGGCCAGGCGGGTTTCAGCCTCGCTGCCGCTGGCCAGCTCCACGGTGAAGCGCCACACCTGCGTGATGGCCGCGAGCATGCGCCGGCGACTTTCGTCGGTGCCGCCACCCAGGCGCTGCACCCATTCACTGGAGCGACGCAGGTGGTAGGTGACCTCCTTGAGCGCCTTGGCGGCGATGCCGGCGATGCGCAGGTCGGTGGAGTCGCACAGGCCCTTGAGCACCTGCAGGTGCCAGGCGTCGAACAGGAACTGCTTGGCCATGGTCACGGCGAAATCGCCGTTGGGCTGCTCCACCAGCAGCAGGTTGCGGTAGGCGCGCTCGTCGCGGCGAAACGCCAGGTCGTCGGCATCGCGGCCGTCGGCCAGCAGCTCGGCGGCGTAGTCCAGCCAGTTGCGCGCCTGGCCCACCAGGTCCAGGCCGACGTTCATCAGCGCCAGCTCTTCCTCGATGGCCGGCGCCTTGCCACACCACTCGCACAGGCGCTGGCCCTGGATCAGGGCGCTGTCGCCCAGCAGCAGCAGGTAATGGATCAGATCGTCTTGGGTGCTGTTCATGGTCGACCTCACATGTGTCCGACTTCGTCGGGCAGCTCGTAGAAGCTGGCGTGCCGGTAGACCTTGTCGTCGGCCGGGTCGAACAGCGGGTCCTTCTCGTCCGGCGAGGAGGCCACGATCAGCGCCGAGGGCACCACCCACAGGCTTACGCCTTCGCTGCGGCGGGTGTACAGCTCGCGGGCGTTCTCGATGGCCATGGCGTCGTCGGCGGCATGCACGCTGCCCACATGCTTGTGGTTCAGGCCGTGCTTGCTGCGCACGAACACTTCGTAGAGGGTCCAGACAGACATCGTGTATCTCCCATCAGTCGCCGGTTCAGGCGGCGTTCTTGTTCTGTTGTTTGCGGGCGTAGGCGACGGCGGCTTCACGCACCCAGGCGCCGCTTTCGATGGCATTGCGCCGGGTGGCCAGGCGTTCCTGGTTGCACGGGCCGTTGCCCTTGAGCACGTCGAAGAATTCCTGCCACTGGATGGCGCCGAAATCGTAGTGGCCGCGCTCGGCGTTCCACTTCAGGTCGGGGTCGGGGGCGGTGCAGCCCAGCAGTTCGAGCTGCGGGATGGTCTGATCGACGAAGCGCTGGCGCAGTTCGTCGTTGCTCTGGCGCTTGATCTTCCAGGCCATCGACTGCGCGCTGTTGGGCGAGTTGTCGTCGCTGGGGCCGAACATCATCAGCGCCGGCCACCACAGGCGGTTGATCGCGTCCTGCACCATGTCCTTCTGGGCCTGGGTGCCGTGGCGCATCATGGTCAGCAGAATCTCGTAGCCCTGGCGCTGGTGAAAGCTCTCTTCCTTGCAGATGCGCACCATGGCCCGTGCGTAGGGGCCGTAGGAGGTGCGCTGCAGCACCACCTGGTTGACGATGGCCGCGCCATCCACCAGCCAGCCCACTGCGCCCATGTCGGCCCAGTTGAGGGTCGGGTAGTTGAAGATGCTGGAGTACTTGGCCTTGCCGCTGTGCAGCTTGGCGATCTCTTCGTCGCGATCGGCGCCCAGGGTTTCCATGGCGCTGTACAGGTACAGGCCGTGGCCGGCTTCGTCCTGGATCTTGGCCATCAGCTGCAGCTTGCGCTTGAGGGTCGGGGCACGGGTGACCCAGTTGCCCTCGGGCAGCATGCCGACGATCTCGGAGTGGGCGTGCTGGGAAATCTGGCGGATGAGGGTCTGACGGTAGGCGTCGGGCATCCAGTTCTTGGCTTCGATCTTGATTTCGGCGTCGATCTTTTCCTGGAAGGCACGTTCCTGGGGCGACATCTCGTCCAGGGACTTGATGCGTTTGACGCCGGTTTCGACAAGCTGTGCGTACATGTTCGGGCTCCCGCCTCAAGGCTGGTTGGGCATGGGAGTATTTATAAGCGATACACAATTCAATATCAAACAGCTTTTTAGTGTATCTAATGTTTTTTTGTATCGCTTTGCACTGAAAGCGGACCGCTACGCGCTCCATCGCGGGTCAAGCCCGCTCCCACAGGAACACGCTTTACCCAAAAACAAAAAAAAGCCCCGACCAGGTCGGGGCTTCGGCAGCCATCAGCTATCAGCTGGCCAGACGCTTGTCATACACATGACAGGCCTTGCCTTCCGAACGTTTCAGCGTGCCCAACGGCTGCAGCACGATGCGCGTGCTGATGCCGATGTAGGTCTTGATCTGCTTGCCCAGCTCGGCAGTCAGCAGCCTGCGCTGCGCCTCGTCGTAGTGCTGGCATTCGGCGCGCAGTTCCACGTGCACATCCACCGTGTCGAGATTTCCATCGCGATACAGATAAATCTCATAGCACTCTGAAAACTGTTTTATTTTCAGCACCTGTTCCTCGACCTGGGTCGGGAACACGTTGACCCCGCGCACGATGAGCATGTCGTCGCTGCGCCCGGTGATCTTGTCGATGCGCCGCATTGGCCGCGCGGTGCCGGGCAACAGTCGCGTCAGGTCGCGGGTGCGGTAGCGGATCATCGGCAGCGCCTCCTTGCTCAGCGAGGTGAACACCAGCTCGCCCATCTGCCCGTCAGGCAGCACCACACCGGTCACCGGGTCGATGATTTCGGGGTAGAAGTGGTCTTCCCAGAGGGTCGGCCCGTCCTTGGTCTCGGCGCACTCCATGGCCACGCCCGGGCCCATGATTTCCGAGAGCCCGTAGATATCCAGCGCGGTGATACCCATGCGCTGCTCGATGGAGCGGCGCAGCTCGTCGGTCCACGGCTCGGCACCGAAGATCCCCAGGCGCAGCGCCAGCTTGTGCGGGTCCAGCCCCTGACGCTCGATCTCGTCGGCCAGGTTGAGCATGTACGAGGGCGTGACCATGATGATGTCCGGCTGAAAGTCGTTGATCAGCTGCACCTGCTTCTCGGTCTGCCCGCCCGACATCGGGATCACCGTGCAGCCCAGGCGTTCGGCGCCGTAATGCGCGCCCAGCCCGCCGGTGAACAGCCCGTAGCCATACGACACATGCACCTTGTCGCCCTTGCGCCCGCCCGCGGCGCGGATCGAGCGCGCCACCACGTTGGCCCAGGTGTCGATATCGTTCTGCGTGTAGCCCACCACCGTCGGCTTGCCGGTGGTGCCGCTGGAGGCGTGCACCCGCACCACGTCATGCATGGGCACGGCGAACATGCCGTAGGGGTAGTTGTCGCGCAGGTCGGTCTTGGTGGTGAACGGGAATCGGGCCAGGTCGTCCAGCGAACGCACCTCGTCGGGGTGCACCCCCAACTGGTCGAAGCGCTGGCGGTACAGCGGCACGTTCTGGTAGGCGTGGGACAGGCTCCAGCGCAGGCGGTCAAGCTGGTGCTGGCGCAGTTCATCGATGCTGGCGGTCTCCAGCGGGTCGAGTACAGCAGTGTTCAAGGCGGCCATGTTCATGTGTTCACTCTGATTCTTTTTATGGTTCAGCCCCTGACGGGCCCGAGTGTGGGAGCTGCACGGCTCCCGCTGTGTTGCCGGCTCAGGTTCGCTCGATGATCATCGCGATACCCTGCCCCACGCCGATGCACATCGTGCACAGCGCGTACCGCCCGCCGCGCTGCTCCAGTTCCACCAGTGCGGTGGTCACCAGGCGAGCGCCGCTCATGCCCAGCGGATGCCCCAGGGCGATGGCGCCGCCATTGGGGTTGACCCGCGGGTCGTCGTCAGCCAGCCCGAGCTCGCGCAGCACCGCCAGGCCCTGCGCGGCGAAGGCTTCGTTCAGCTCGATGACATCCATGTCGGCCAGGTTCAGGTTGGCCAGTTCCAGTACCTTGCGCGTGGCCGGCACCGGGCCGATGCCCATGATGCGCGGCTCGACGCCAGCCGTGGCCATCGCCACCACCCGCCCACGGGCCTTGAGCCCGAAGCGCGCAGCCTGCGCCGGGCTTGCCAGCAGCAGCGCACAGGCACCGTCGTTGACCCCCGAGGCATTGCCCGCCGTGACACTGCCGCCCTCGCGAAACGGCGTACCCAGGCGTTGCAGCATCTGCAGCGTGGTGTCGCCACGCGGGTGTTCGTCGTGCTCGACGCGCCTGGGCTCGCCCTTGCGCTGGGCAATCGACACCGGCACGATCTCCTGCGCCAGGCGCCCGCTGGCCTGGGCAGCCGCCGCACGTTGCTGGCTGCGCAGGGCGAAGGCGTCCTGGTCGGCACGGGAAATGCCGAACTGTGCGGCGACGTTTTCGGCAGTCTCCGGCATCGAGTCGATACCATACGCCTTTTCCATCGCGGCGTTGACGAAGCGCCAGCCAATGGTGGTGTCGTACAGTTGCGCCTGGCGCGAGAAGGCCTGTTCGGCCTTGCCCATCACCAGCGGTGCGCGCGACATCGACTCCACCCCGCCCACCAGCAGCAGGCCGGCTTCGCCACTGCGGATCGAGCGTGCGCCCAGGCCGATGGCGTCCATGCCCGAGCCGCACAGGCGGTTGACCGTGGTGCCCGGCACTTCTATCGGCAGGCCGGCCAGCAGCGCCGACATGCGCGCCACGTTGCGATTGTCTTCGCCGGCCTGGTTGGCGCAGCCGAACAGCACGTCGTCCGCCTGTGACCAGTCCACCTGCGGGTGGCGCGCCATCAGCGCACGCAGCGGCACCGCGCCCAGGTCGTCGGCACGTACCGTGCTCAGCGCGCCGGCATAGCGCCCGATGGGGGTGCGCACGGCGTCGATGATAAGGGCGTCATTCATCTGCGGTCTCCTGGGCAAGCACTGTGCCTTGCACCTTGTAAGATTTGCCATGGAACAGCGCGATCAGCTGCCCGTTCTGGTTTTCCACACGCACGTCGTAGTTGCCGGTGCGTCCACCACGGCTCTGCTCGACGCAACTTGCATTGAGCGTGTCGCCCATCAGTGCCGGGGCGATGTAGTCGATGCTGCAGCCCAGGCCGATGGTGACCTGGTTGTAGGTGTTGCAGGCCACGGCAAACGCCGAGTCGGCCAGGGTGAAGATGTAGCCGCCATGGCAGGTGCCATGGCCCTGGATCATGTCGGCGCGCACCGGCATGCTCAGGCGCGCCCTGCCCGGCGCGACGCTCAGCAGTTGCATGCCCAGCGCGAGGCTGGCGCGGTCACGGGCGAGCATGGCCTGGGCACATTGGCTGGCAAGCTCGGTGGCGTTCAGGTCAGTCATGCAATGCCCTCCCCTCGGCGACCGTGCGCCGCAGCAGCAGTGATGGCCGGTAGCGGCTTTCGCCGTAGGCGGCCTGCAGATTGTCGAGTACCGCCAGCACCTGCGTCGGGCCGATGGCGTCGGCCCAGGCCAGCGGGCCTTGGGGGTAGTTCACGCCCTTGCGCATGGCCAGGTCGACATCCGCCGCCGTGGCCACGCCCTGCAGCACCGCGTCGGCGGCTTCGTTGGCAAGCATGGCCACGGTGCGCATCACCAGCAGCCCCGGCACGTCGGCCAGCGGGCTGACCACCAGGCCCGCGGCCTGCAGCAAGGCCACAGCCTGGTCGCGGGCAGCGGGGGTGGTGTCGGCGGACCAGCTGATGCCGATGCGCCCAGCGGTGGCGTAGTCCAGCGCCAGGTCGAACAGCACGAGGTTGTGCAAGCCTTCGTCGCGGGCACGCTGGCTGGCCAGGCGACCGTCGGTCAGGGCCAGCACGGCGTCGCCCACGCGTATGACTGCGTGCCCGCATCGCGGGTCAAGCCCGCTCCCACAACGACCGGTGGGCGCGGGCTCGACCCGCGACGGGGCCCGCGACACCTTGATGCCGTGCGCCTCGATACGCGCCAGCAAGCCCTGCGCAATGCCCAGGTCGCCTTCGACTTCACAGGCCTCGATGCGCAAACCACTGCGCAGCTCGCTGACCACCGGGCGCGCGGCCGAGGGCCCATAGTCATAGAACCCCTGCCCGCTCTTGCGTCCCAGCCGGCCGGCATCCACCAGCGCCGCCTGGATCAGCGACGGCTGGAAGCGCATGTCGCCGTAATAGGCATCGAACACCGAACAGGTGACCGCGTAGTTGACGTCATGCCCGATCAGGTCGGTCAGCTCGAACGCACCCATGCGAAAGCCGCCGGCCTCGCGCATCAGCGCATCCAGCGTGGCACACTCGGCCGCACCCTCCTGCAACAGGCGCAGGCTTTCGGCATAGAACGGACGCGCCACGCGGTTGACGATGAAGCCCGGGCTGGAGCTGGCATGCACCGGCGCCTTGCCCCAGGCCCTGGCCGTTGCATACAAGCTGGCCGCTACCTGCGGCGCCGTGGCCAGCCCCGAGACGATCTCGACCAGCGCCATGACCGGCGCGGGGTTGAAGAAGTGCACACCCACGAACCGCTCGGGCCGCGCCAGGCCGGCCGCGATGCGGGTGATCGACAGCGACGAGGTGTTGCTGGCCAGCACGCAGTCGGCCGTGCAGATTGCTTCCAGGCGAGCGAACAGCTCGCGCTTGGCGTCGAGGTTCTCGACGATGGCCTCGATCACCAGCCCCGCATCCGCCAGCTCGTCGAGCGCCAGCACCCCGTGCAGGCGCGCCAAAGTGGCCTCGCGCTGCGCGGGGTCGAGCTTGCCCTTCTCCACCCGCTTGCCCAGTTGCACACCCAGCCCCTCGATGGCCGCGCTCGCCGCCCCCGGGCGGCTGTCGTGCAGCAGCACCGGATGCCCGGCCTGCGCCGCCACCTGGGCAATGCCGGCGCCCATGGCCCCGGCACCGATCACCGCCACCACAACGCTTGTGTCCAGTGCGCTCATGCTCAGCACCCCTTGAACACGGGGGCGCGCTTGGCCATGAAGGCGGCCACGCCCTCGCGGTAGTCCTCGCTGCGCCCGGCCAGGCGCTGCAGGTCGCGCTCCAGGTCCAGTTGCTGGTCAAGGCTGTTGTCCAGGCTGGCATTGAGCCCGCGCTTGATCAGTGCCAGGCCCGAGGTGGGCTGTGTCGCCAGCTGTCGCGCCAGGCCCAGGGCCTCGTCGCGCAGGGCCTCGTCGTCGACGCAGCGGTAGATCAGCCCCCACTGCTCGGCCTGCTCGGCCGACAGCTTGTTGCCCAGCAGCGCCAGGGCCTTGGCCCGCGCCACGCCGACCAGCCGCGGCAGGAACCAGGTACCGCCCGAGTCGGGCACCAGGCCGAGTTTGCAGAACGCCTGGATGAAGCTGGCCGAACGCGCCGCCAGCACCAGGTCGCAGGCCAGCGGGATGTTCGCCCCGGCGCCGGCGGCCACGCCGTTGACCGCGCAGATCACCGGCAGCGGCAAATCGCGCAGGGCGCGAATCAGCGGGTTGTAGAATTTTTCGATGGACTCGCCCAGGTCGGGCATCTGCGCACCGGGCGCGACGTTGCGGTCGGACAGGTCCTGCCCGGCACAGAAGCCGCGCCCTTCACCGGTAAGCAGCAGCACACGCACCTGGGCATTGGCGCGTACCTGCTTGAGCGCCTCCTTCACTTCGGCGTGCATCTGCGCGTTGAAGCTGTTGAGTTGCTCGGGACGGTTCAGGCGCAGAAAGGCCACGCCGTCGTCTATGTCGAAAAGAATGTGCTCGAAGGTCATGACCAGTACCGCTCGCAAGGTTGAAGTAAAAGGGGCCGGCGCACTCAGCGGCCGGTGAACACCGGGGCGCGTTTTTCGCGAAAGGCACTGATGCCCTCGCGCCGGTCATCGGTGGCGGCCAGCACGGTGAAGGCGTGGCGCTCGAAACGCAGGCCGCTGGCAAGGTCGGTGTCCATGGCCTTGAGCAGCGATTCCTTGGCCAGGCGCACGGCCAGCGGGGCCTTGCGCGCGATGGCCTGGGCGATCTGCACGGCGCGCTCGACGGTGAATTCGGGTTGGGTGATTTCGCTGACCAGGCCGACCTGTTGCGCGGTGCGCGCATCGATGGGCTCGCCGGTGAGCACCATCTGCATGGCCATGGACTTGCCCACCGCGCGCAGCAGACGCTGGGTGCCGCCGGCGCCAGGCATGATGCCCAGGTTGATTTCCGGCTGGCCGAAGCGCGCATCCACGCCCGCCACGATGATATCGGCGTGCATCGCCAGCTCGCAGCCACCGCCCAGGGCAAAGCCGTTGACGGCCGCCACCAGGGGCTTGCTGAAGCGGCTGATCTGCTGCCAACAGGCAACACGCGGGTCGTTGAGGATGCCCACCGCATCGCGCTCGGCCATCTCGTTGATGTCGGCGCCGGCGGCAAACGCCTTGCGGCTGCCGGTGAGCACCACGGCGCGGCAGCTGTCGTCACGCTCCAGGCGCTCGAGTTCGGCTGCCAGCTCGCCGAGCAGGCGGGTGTTGAGGGCATTGAGCACCTCGGGGCGGTGCAGCGTCACCAGGCAGATGCCGGCGTGGGAGTTATCAAGCAACAGGGTGTCAGGCATGACGGTCACCGCACGGGCCAGTCGAGGCTGGCTGTTATTGTTGGGTCGAGGCCGATTGCGGCAGAGTATAGCCACAAAACGATACACAAAATCAACATTACTGTGGCTTGTCTGTGTCTATTTGTTTTCCATCCGTGCCAAACAAACCCTGTAAATACTGTGTTTATCGCGAGAACAGCGCCAAGAAGCGATACATAGAAGCATTGCAAACAAGTAACAATACGTTATATTCGCTGTCATCCCCGTCCACAGGAAACCGACATGACCTGCTACAGCCTTGGCGGAATCACCCCGGTCATCGACCCCAGCGCCTACGTGCACCCTTCGGCGGTGCTGATTGGCGACGTGATCGTCGGCCCCGACTGCTATGTAGGCCCGCTGGCCAGCCTGCGTGGCGATTTCGGACGCATCATTCTCGAACAGGGCGCCAACCTGCAGGACACCTGCGTGATGCACGGCTTCCCCGACAGCGACACGGTGATCGAGCGCAACGGGCACGTGGGCCACGGCGCCGTGCTGCACGGCTGCCGCATCGGTGCCGATGCGCTGGTGGGCATGAATGCGGTGGTCATGGACGGCGCCGTGATCGGTGCCTGCTCGATCGTCGGTGCCACCGCCTTCGTCAAGGCCGGCTTCGACTGCCCGCCCCGCTCGCTGGTGGTGGGCTCGCCGGCCCAGGTAAAACGCAGCCTGAGCGACGCTGAAGTGCACTGGAAGCAGGGCGGCACGGGCGAGTACCACGCACTGACCCGTCGCTGCCTGGAGCAGATGGTGGAATGCAGCCCCTTGAGCCAACCCGAACAGGACCGCAGACGTGTCAGCGACAGTACGTTCCGCCCGAAAAACCACACGGCCTGAAGTGCCGGCGGCAACGCTGGCCTTGAAGGACAAACGGCAGTTATATTCCGGGGTTTCACCCAGCGGATCCTCCATGTCGTCGCTCGCGCCCCTCAATCAGCTCGTCACCCGTTTCCAGGAACAGATCCCGATCCGTGCCAGTTCGCTGATCGTCACCCTGTATGGCGATGCCATCGAACCCCACGGCGGCACCGTGTGGCTGGGCAGCCTGATCCAGTTGCTCGAGCCCTTCGGCATCAACGAGCGGCTGATCCGCACCTCGATGTTCCGCCTGACCAAGGAAGGCTGGCTGACCGCCGAAAAGGTCGGCCGGCGCAGCTACTACAGCCTCACCGGTGCCGGGCGGCGGCGTTTCGACAAGGCCTTCAAGCGGGTGTACAGCTCGGTGGTGCCGCAGTGGGATGGCTCCTGGCACCTGGCGATGCTCACCCAGCTGTCTGCCGACAAGCGCAAGCAGGTACGCGAAGAGCTCGAATGGCAGGGCTTTGGCGCCATCTCGCCGGTGGTGCTGGCCAGCCCGCGGGCCGACCGCACCGACATCAACGCCACCCTGCTGGACCTGGACGCGCTGGAAGACACCATCCTGTTCGAGACCACCGGCCAGGACGTGATGGCCTCCCGCGCCTTGCGTGCCCAGGTGCGCGAAAGCTGGCGTATCGAGGAACTGGGGGCGCAGTACAGCGAGTTCATCCAGCTGTTTCGCCCGGTGTGGCAGGCGCTGCGCGAGCAGGACAGCCTGCAGCCGATGGACTGCTTCATGGTGCGCCTGCTGCTGACTCACGAGTACCGCAAGCTGCTGCTGCGCGACCCGCACCTGCCCGACGAACTGCTGCCGGGCGACTGGGAGGGCCGCGCCGCACGCCAGCTGTGCCGCAACCTGTATCGACTGACCTGTGCCCCGGCCGAACAGTGGCTGAGCAGTGCGATGGAAACCGCAGACGGCCCGCTGCCCGATGCCAGCGAAAACTTCTACCGGCGCTTCGGCGGGCTGCGCTAACCTGCAGCGCGTGCCCCCAGCCATCACATGCACCCTAACAACAATGCCAGGTGTGAGGTGTGACCCATGAATACCGCTACTGCCCAGCAGCACTTCCAGCAATGGCTGGCCGACATCAACCATGCCTGCGGCGAGTTCGACGGTGCCGCGCTGGGGGATGCGTTCAGCGGTGAGATTCGCCCCCGCCAGCTGGGCGCCCTGCGCTTCAGTCACGTGAGCAGCTCTCACGCGCGGCTGCTGCGCACGCCGCGCGAGGTGCAGCGCAGCAGCGAACACAAGTACTTTGCGGTGTTCCAGCTCAAGGGCATGGCCAACATGGCCCAGGACGACGCCCGCGAAGTGCTGATGCCGGGGGACATCCTGCTGATCGACAGTGCACGCCCCAGCGACTTCACCTTTGGCGATGCCTCCCAGCAGATCTCGCTGATACTGCCCCACGACCGGGTCGACCAGCTGCTGCGCTTCACCCCGGTGGAGATCGGGCGCAAGATCCCGGCCGGCTCGCCGGTCGCCCTGCTCGCCCAGCAGATGCTGTTGTCCTCGACCCAGCTGGACGAGGTGAGCCTGGCCGAAAGCGAAGCGGTGATCGATGCGCTGATCAGCCTGATGCGCCCGGCACTGTGCGGCAGCGACAGCAACCCCGACCCGCATGAACGCATCTTTCGCAAAAGCCTGGCGCTGATCGAGACGCACATTGCCGACGAGGCGCTGTGCCCGGAGATGATCGCGCGCGACATCGGCGTGTCGATGCGCGGGCTGTACCGGGTGTTCGCCAAGAAGGGCCTGGTGATCGCGCAGTACATCAAGAACCGGCGCCTGGACATCTGCGCCGAAACCCTGCGCAACCCGCAGTCGACCCTCAAGCTGTCGGCGCTGGGGTACACCTGGGGCTTCTCCAACAGCAGCTACTTCACCACCGCGTTCAAGCAGCGCTTTGGCGTGTCGCCCGGCGAGTACCGCAAGCGCTACAGCTGAGCGCCTGCGGCCTGCCAGCCGCCTCAGTGGCGGATGCACACCGACTTGGTCTCGGTGAAGGCGTCCAGCCAGTCGACGCCGAAATCACGCCCGGTACCGGATTGCTTGAAGCCGCCAAACGGCATGTTGGCATCGATCAGGGTGTGGCTGTTGACCCACACGGTGCCGGCCTCGATGCGCGGGGTGAGGTCCATGGCCGACTTGAGGCTGGTGGTCCACAGGCTGGCGGTCAGGCCATAGTCGCTGTCGTTGGCGCGGGCCAGCGCTTCTTCCACATCGGCCACGCGGGTCAGGCTCAGCACCGGGCCGAACACTTCGCTGCGGGTCAGGCGCAGGTTGTCGTCGGGGTTGAGGATCAATGACGGGCTGACGTAGTAGCCATTGGCATCCGGCGCGCTGGCACCGCTGATGATCTGCGCGCCCTGCTCGCGGGCATCGGCCAGGTAGGCCTGCACCGACTGCTGGTGCGCGCCGGAAGCCAGGGCGTTGATCTGCGCACTGGGGTCCAGGCCCGGGCCTACGCTCAGCCCCTTGATCGCCTGCTCGAAGTCCGCTGCCAGGCGGTCGAACAGCGGCGCCTCGACATAGATACGCGAACTGGCGGCGCACACCTGCCCCTGGTTGAGGAAGCTGCCCATCATCAGGCCTTCGATCACCTGCTGCGGATCGGCGTCGGCCAGCACGATGGCCGGGTTCTTGCCACCCAGCTCCAGTGACAGGCGCGTCAGGCGGTCGACTGCCGAACGGGCAATGTGCTTGCCGGTGGCGGTAGAGCCGGTAAAGCTGATCTTCGCCACCCGCGGGTGGCTGGTGAGGGCGCTGCCGCATACGCTGCCGCTGCCGGTGATCAGGTTGAACACGCCGTCCGGAATGCCGGCCTCGGTGGCCAGCTCGGCCATGCGCATCAGGGTCAACGGGGTGATCTCGGAGGGCTTGATGACGATCGAGCAGCCGGCCGCCAGGGCGGGCATCACCTTCCACATGCCGATCATCAGCGGGAAGTTCCACGGCACGATGCCAGCCACCACGCCGACCGGCTCCTTGCGCGTATAGGCGGTGTAGCGGGCACCTTCGGGCACCGGGATCGACACATCCAGGGTGCGCCCGCAGATCTTGGTGGTGAGGCCGGCGGTGTAGCGCATCCAGTTCAGGGTACTGCCGACTTCGAAGGCGCGGGCGATGTTGATCGACTTGCCTTGTTCCAGGGTTTCGAGCTGGGCCAGCTCTTCACCGTGCTGTTCGAGCAAGTCGGCGTAGCGCAGCAGGATACGCTCGCGCTCGGCCGGGGCGCGGCGCGCCCACACGCCACTGACGAATGCCCGATGCGCCGATTGCACGGCCTGGTCGACATCCTCGGCGCTGGCATCGGGGGTCACGGCAATGGGTTGGCCGTTGGCCGGGTTGAAGACGGTAAGGGTCTGGCTGGAGGTGGACGGCCGCCAGCCGCCATTGATGTACAGGCCGTGTTGGCGTCCGAGAAAACGCTGGACACTGGCTAGCAGGGGTACGGTGCCGGCAGTCATGAACACTCCTTTTGTTATGGTTGGGAACATCCCAGGAGAGTGTATGGCGCTGCTGAAGGTGGGGTGTTTCGCTGGCTGCCAGGGTGGTTGGCGAGTGTGCCAATGTGGTGGGTGGTGTGGCTGTTCGCCAGCAAGGCTGGCTCCTACAGGAGCAGGCCTTGCTGGCGAATGGGTGCGGGTCAGCGCAGGCGGGTACGGATCCGGTGGCACACGTTGAGCACCTGCTCCACCTCGCCCTCGCCCAGGTCGATCTTGCACGCCATGTTGCTGAACACCTGCGCCGCCTCGGCCTTGAGCTCACGGCCCTTGTCGGTCAGCAGCAGGTTGCGTCGGCGTCGGTCGCTGGGGTCCAGGTACACGGTGATGAACCCCGCATCCGCCAGGCGCTTGACGATTGGCGTCAACGTGCCCAGGTCGAACAGGGTGAGCTCGCTCAAGGCGCTGATCGACACATCATCCTTGCCCCACAACCCGGCCATCACCAGCAGTTGCGGGTAGGTGACGCCACGTCGCTTGAGCGGTTCGGCATAGTCCCGAACCATGGCGTTGGCTGTCGAATACAGCGAGAAACACAGCATCTTGTCGAAGTCGAACGTCGGGTCAAGCATGCACACCTCCCGCGACGCGGCTGTAGTGATGCACCGCGTCGACCAGTACTGCAACCGCCTCTGGCGAAGTGGCCGGCGAAATGCCCTGCCCCAGGTTGAACACGTGGCCGAAACCGGCCGCCGGTGGTCCGAACGTCTGCAGGGTGCGTCGCACCTCGCGGCGAATGCTCGCCTCGTCTGCCAGCAGCACGGCCGGGTCGAGGTTGCCCTGCAGCGCCACGCAGTTGCCCACCAGCTGGCGAGCCAGCGCCAGGTCACACGTCCAGTCCAGGCCCAGCGCATCGGCGCCGCTGTCGGCCAGCGGGCTGAGCCACTGGGCGCCACCACGGGTATGCACGATGGAGGGAATGCGCACGCCATGCTGGGTCTTGTGCAGGCGCGCCAGCACTTCACGCAGGTAATACAGGGAGAAACGCCGATAGGCAGCGTCGGCCAGCACACCGCCGAAGCTGTCCACCAGCATCACCGCCTGGGCGCCGGACTCGATCTGTGCATTGAGGTCGGCAGCCACCGCGTGACCGAGCACCTTGAGCAACCGGTGCAGCAGTTCCGGGCGACGGTAGAGCATCTTCTTGATCAACTGGCAGTCGCCCGACGGGCCACCCTCGACCATGTAGCAGGCCAGGGTCCAGGGGCTTGCGGCAAAGCCCACCACCGGCACCTTGCCCTCCAGTTCGTGACGCACCTGGGCAAGGGTCTGGTAGGTGTGCTCCAGCGCCTCGGGTTCGGGTACGCGCAGGCGCTCGATGGCCGCCTCGTCACGCAAGGGGTGACGAAAGCGCGGTCCATCGCCGTTCACGCAGTACAGGCCCAGCCCCATGGCGTCGGGCAGGCTGAGCATGTCGGCGAACACCACGGCGGCGTCCAGGCTGAAACGGCGCAGCGGTTGCAGGCTGGCCTCGGTGGCCAGGTCCGGGTTCTTCACCAGGTCCAGGTACGAGCCGGCCCTGGCACGCAGGGCACGATGCTCGGGCAGGTAGCGGCCGGCCTGGCGCATCAGCCAGACAGGCGTATGCGCCGTGGGTTGGCGCAGCAAGGCCTTGATAAACGTATTATTGTGCAAGGACGGGTAACTCATGCTGGTTCGCGAAATTCACTGCACAGCTCATGACTGGCGCCGCGGGGCGGCATCGGCAATCGTGCTGCGCAAGGCGTGGAGCGTGGCGCGGTAATCGGGCTGGGAAAAGATCGCCGTACCGGCCACGAACATGTCGGCACCGGCCGCAGCGACCTGGCCGATGGTGTGAAGGTTGACCCCGCCATCCACTTCCAGGCGGATGTCACGGCCACTGGCATCGATCAGCTTGCGCGCTGCTTCGATCTTGGGCAAGACCGCCGGGATGAACGACTGCCCGCCGAAGCCGGGGTTGACCGACATCAGCAACAACAGGTCGAGCTTGTCGAACACATACTTGCATTCCTCCAGCCCTGTGGCCGGATTGAAGGCCAGGCCCGCCTTGCACCCCAGATCCTTGATCAGTTGCAGGGAGCGGTCCAGGTGAACGGTGGCCTCGGGGTGAATCGAGATGTAGTCGGCACCCGCCTCGGCAAATGCCTGGATCATCGGGTCCACGGGGGTGACCATCAGGTGCACATCCAGCGGCGCGGTGATGCCGTAGCTGCGCAGGGCCTTGCAGAACTGCGGCCCCATGGTCAGGTTGGGTACGTAGTGGTTGTCCATCACGTCGATGTGGATGACGTCGGCACCGGCAGCCAGAACCCGCTCGGCTTCCTCGCCCAACCGGGCAAAATCGGCCGCCAGCATCGACGGGGCAATCCAGAACTCTTTCACACGCCTACTCCGTTACTCATTGGCTATTCGTCGCACCGGGCCCTGCTCGTTTTGCGCAAGGGCGGTGTTGATCTGTGCGATCAGGCTGTCACTTGCCGCTTCGAGATGAAAATGGTGCCCGCCATCATGCCAGTGCACACGGCTGGCCCAGGGCAACGCTTTTTTGCGCTTGTCGAATTCCGGGCCGGCAAACAGGCCCTGGCGCCCGAGCATCACATGCAGCGGGCAACTGATCTGGCGCAGGAAGTCGCAGGCCTGACGCTCGGTCAGCTGCATCGGTTCGGGCAGCACCAGCCGCGGGTCGTGACGCCAGCGGTAGCCATCCCCCACGCTGAGCAGGTCGCGCATGGCCAGCAGGCGTGCCGAGGCCGGCGAGAGCAGGCCGTCGATACTGTTGCGCCGCTCGTTGACAGCCGCCTCGACGCTGCTGAACTGCACACTGTCGGGGGCCGAGAACCCATGCAGGCGGGTGCGCAGGGCCAGGCGCATCAGGCGATGGGCCTTCTTCAGGTGCTCCACGGTGTCTTCTTCGGCGATGGTGAACGGAGCGCCCATGCCATCGAGGAAGATCATGCTGTCGATGGACTTGTTCATCGCCCCCAGGATCGACGCGATGCCGCTGCCCATGGAATGGCCGATCACCGAAAAGCGCTTCCAGCCCATGCACTCGACCAGGGTATTCATGTCGTCGGCATGTTCCCACAGATAGTAGCCACTGTCGGCACGCCGATGGTCCGAGCGTCCGTGCCCGGCGAGGTCCGGTGCCACCACGAAGCAATCCTTCAGGTACGGCGCCACCTGTTCGAACGAGGCGGCGTTGTCCAGCCAGCCATGCACGGCCAATACCGGATGAGCCCCCTCCTCGCCCCAGACCCGCAGGGCAAACGTCTGCCCGTTGACGTCCAGGGTCTGGTCCCTGCCTTTATTGCCAAGACGCATGTAGATACTCCCTGCGTAAGCACTGTTTCGAGGTAACGGGCAACACCCGCAGCGCCTGTCAGCCGGCGGCCGCCAGCTGCGCCGAGCGTGCCGTGTGTTGCAACTGCTTGAGGTCGAACTTGCCGTTGGCGGTGCGCGGCAAGGTGAGCTCGATACTGATTGCCAGTGGCACCTTGTGCGGCTCGAGCCCGGCGCGGCAGCGTTCGAGCAACTGCTCGGCGCTGAGCGTGACGCCCTGGCTCAAGGTCACGAAAGCCCACAGCCCTTCGCCGGCCGCAGCATCCTCGACACCGACCACCGCTGCCGCGTCGATGCCTGCCATGGCATAGAAGAAGTCTTCCACTTCCGCCGGGCTGACCTTCATGCCGCGGGACTTGATCACGTGGTCCATCCGGCCTTCGAAATACAGGTAGCCGTCTTCGTCCAGGTGGCAGTAGTCGCCGGTATGCAGCACGCTCTCCCCGGGATAGGGGCCGGGCTTGAGCTTTTTCGCCGTGGCCTGCGGGTTGCGCCAGTAGCCGGCCATGACCGTGGCGCCGCGAATCACCAACTGGCCCACCTGGTGGGCCTGGTCGATGCGCTGGCCGTGCTCGTCGATCAGCCACAACTCGGTGTTGGGAATGGCGATGCCGACGCTGCCCGGCTTGCTGTCGATGTCCTCTGGCGGCAGGTAGGTGCAGCGCTTGCACTCGGTCAGGCCGTACATGGAGAAGATCTGCGCCTGCGGAAACAGCGCCTTCATCTGCGCAATGTGCGGCGGCTTGAGCGCCGCGCCGGTATTGGTGACCATGCGCACGTGCTCGAAACTGGCGTTGCGCTTGCTCGCGTACTCATGCAGCAGCATGAGCATGGTGGGCACGAACGGGATGACCGTGATCTGGTACTGGCGGATCTTCTTGATCAGGAAGATCGGCCAGGTGAATTCCTTTTCCAGTACCAGGGTGGCGCCCGCGCTCAGCGCCATGATCATCTGGTACAGGCCATAGTCGAACGACAGCGGCAACGAGCAGAGCACGTGGTCGCTGTCGTTGTAGCCCAGGTAGGTGTGCAGCGACGACAGCGCCGCGAGCATGTTGCGATGGGTCAGCATCACGCCCTTGGGCTCGCCGGTGGACCCGGAGGTATAGATGATCGCGGCCAGGTCCAGGTCCAGCGTGCCGCAAGGCACCGGAGCTCCGTTGCCCTGCATCAGCACACCCTCGAAGGTGCGTGTCAGCGCCGAGTCGGCCTCGCCGTCCAGCAGCACGATGGTGCGCAGGTACGGCAGGCTCGGGGTGTCCACCGACAGGCTGGCGAACTTCTCCGAGGTGGTGATCAGCACCGAGGCCTCGGCGTCCCGCACGATGTAGTCAAGGCCCTCGGCATGAGTCTCCAGGCCGACATTGACCACCACGCCACCGGCCTTGAGCACACCCCAGAAGGCACAGATGGTTTCTACCCGGTTGCCCAGGCACAGCACCACCCGTTCCTGACGCTGCAGGCCACAGGCCTGCAAGCCCGAGGCCAGCCGCGAACTGGAATCGTCGAGGTCGGCATAGGTGTAGGTTTCATCGGCATAGATGACTGCCGCCTTGCGCGGGTACAGGCCGTTGCTGGCCTCCAGTACCTGCTGCAGGAGCACGCTAGACCGGCTCATACTGTACCTCTGGCTGGCCTTGCGAGGCGGTTTCGGGGGCGTTCTGGCGGTTGGCGTCGATGTACTGCGCCAGCGTCGTCACGGTATTGAAGTGCCCGGGGGCAATGGTGTCGGGGTTGACGAAGAAGCCTTCGATCTCGTCCTCCAGGCTGACCAGCAGCTCCATCGAGGTGAGCGAGTCGAGCCCCAGGTGGTCACGCAGGTGCGAGTCGGCACGCACCTCGGTACTGGCTGGCAGCTTGAGCACCACCCGCAGGATCTCGATCAGTTGCGCCTGCGTGGCGCCGCTGGCCGTCACGCCCGGTGCGCTGCTGGCAGCAGGTGCGCTGGCCGGGGCGGCGAGCATGTCGTCCAGCGCCACGTCGGCGTGGCTGTCGCGGATCTCCAGTGCGGTCTGACGGGCCCTGGCCAGGAACAGGCGGCCGTGGCTGACGATCACCTCGGCCGGGTGACCATGGCTGTGGAACAGGGTGGGCGAGGCCGTGGGGCCATAGGCACCGGAGGCCGTCACCGCCAGCAGGTCGCCTTCGCTCAGGGTCTCGATGCGCACGTCACGCCCCAGCAGGTCGTCGGGGCTGCACAGCGGGCCGGAGATATGGTACTCGCGCAGCGGCGCGCCATTGCCGCCGGTGGCGTGCACGATGCGGAAGTTGCGCTTGAGCACCTGGCCGCTGCCCGCCGCAGCACCGTGGCAGTTGGTGCCGCCGTCGGTCACGGCGAAGGTCTTGCCGTGGTTGTGCTTGATGTTGTCGACGGTGACCAGCAGCGCGCCGCATTTGCCGGCCACGAAACGGCCGGACTCGACGATGATGCGGGTACGCGGGAACTGGCGATGGAAACTGTCGAACAGCGGGGCCAGCAGCTGCTTGAGCTGACGGGTGTCGAGTTCCTTTTCGTTCTCGTAGTACTTGATGCCCAGGCCGCCGCCGACGTCGACCATGCTCAGGTCCAGGTCGTAGCGAAGGGTGAGGTTGCGGTACAGGTCGAGGATGTAGCTGGCATTGTCATACACCGACTGGGCGTCGAGGATCTTGGTGCCGTTGTAGACGTGAATGCCCTTGATATGCAGGTTGGGCAGCGCCAGGTACTGGCCGAAATTGGCCACTGCGGTGTCTTCCTCGATACCGAAGTGGGTCGGGCGCCCGCCCATCTTCCAGGGCGAGCCCGAGGCCGAGAAATTGGGATTGATGCGAATGGCCACCGGCGCGGTACAGCCCAGCGAGCCGGCCAGGGCAGAAAGCGCGCGCAGTTCGGTTTCGGATTCGACGACGATGGCGTACACCCCCACTTCCAGCGCCCGGCGGTGTTCCTCGGGCTTCTTGTAGGGGCCCAGGAAAATGATGTCCTGGGGTGCAACGCCCGCCTTCAGGGCGATTTCCAGCTCGCCCAGCGAACAGACCTCGGTGTTGCCGCCGTACGAACGGATCAGCTTCACCAGCGACAGATTCGGATTGACCTTGAGCGCGTAGAAGATGTCCACGCAGTCGGGCAAGGCGTCGCGCAGTTCATTGAAACTGCTGCGCAGCACCGCCTCGTCATACAGGTAGGTAGGCGTACCGAATGTCGCCTTTGCCTGGAGGACCAATTCTTTGGAAAGCTTCATCTGTTGCTCCCTTCGTTATTATATTTTCCGGTGCCGAATGCGTGCGCGGGATGCGCACCTGCGTCGTCCCGTTAGCCCTGGCGCGTTAAGTGTCGTATCGGATCGCGCAACGCCTGCAACAACGACAGAAAGCCCCTGCCTGCAAAACTTTGCGCGCAAAGTTTGTGAAATTCTCTACTGCGTTTCGCGGTGATGTCAAGATAATTCCAATGAACCCTGGCTGCGGCCGATGGTCACCCCGTTGACTGCGATTTAGGCCGCATAACAGCGTTCAAATGTCGCACCTGTTACAGATCAGTAGCGCTTTTGCCCAATGAATACAGGGCTTTTATCTGATCCGTATATAAGGCCTGTTTCTGAGTCTGTTTTGTCTACGGCAGGCTTTCTAGAGTCAGCGCCTGTGCTCGTCCCGTCGGGGGGTGGGCTAGGAAGGAAACGCGGATAAACAGCCATGAGTACTCATCAACAGGCACAGGCCTACAACTACAAGGTGGTCCGGCAGTTCGTGGTCATGACGGTGGTGTGGGGCATCGTCGGCATGGCCATGGGCGTATGGATCGCCTCGCAACTGGTCTGGCCGGAGCTCAACCTGGACCTGCCCTGGACCACCTTCGGCCGCCTGCGCCCCCTGCACACCAGCCTGGTGATCTTCGGTTTCGCCGGCAGCGCGCAGTTTGCCGCCAGCTACTACGCGGTGCAGCGCACCTGCCAGGTACGCCTCTACAGCGACTGGCTGACCGCCTTCACCTTCTGGGGCTGGCAGGCAACCATCGTGATCATGCTGCTGAGCCTGCCCCTGGGCCTTACCACCACCAAGGAATACGCCGAGATCGAATTCACCGGCGCGGTGTGGATGGCGATCGTGTGGGTGGCCTATGGCGTGGTGTTCTTCGGCACCCTGCTGCGCCGCAAGGGCACGCACATCTATGTCGGCAACTGGTTCTTCGGGGCCTTCATCGTGGTCATCGCGATGCTGCACGTGGTCAACCACCTGTCGATTCCGGTCAGCTGGTTCAAGTCCTACCCGGTGTACGCGGGGGCCACCGATGCGATGGTGCAGTGGTGGTACGGCCACAACGCGGTGGGCTTCTTCCTGACCACCGGCTTCCTGGGGATGATGTACTACTTCGTGCCCAAGCAGGTCGGCAAGCCGGTGTATTCCTACCGCCTGTCGATCGTGCACTTCTGGGCGCTGATCACCCTGTACATCTGGGCAGGCCCGCACCACCTGCACTACACCGCCCTGCCCGACTGGGCGCAGTCGCTGGGCATGGCGATGTCGATCATCCTGCTGGCCCCGAGCTGGGGCGGCATGATCAACGGCATGATGACCCTCTCGGGCGCCTGGCATAAGCTGCGCAGCGACCCGATCCTGCGTTTCCTGGTGCTGTCGCTGGCGTTCTACGGCATGTCGACCTTCGAAGGCCCGATGATGGCGATCAAGACCGTCAACGCCCTGTCGCACTACACCGACTGGACCATCGGCCACGTGCATGCGGGTGCGCTGGGCTGGGTGGCGATGATCACCTTCGGCGCGCTGTACCACATGATTCCCAAGGTGTTCGGCCGCGAGAAGATGTACAGCATCGGGCTGATCAACCTGCACTTCTGGCTGGCCACCATCGGTACCGTGCTGTACATCGCCTCGATGTGGGTCAACGGCATCACCCAGGGCCTGATGTGGCGCGCCATCAACGACGACGGCACCCTCACCTACTCGTTCGTGGAGGCACTGGTGGCCAGCCACCCGGGCTTCATCGTGCGCTTCGTCGGTGGCGTGTGCTTCCTGAGCGGGATGCTGCTGATGGCCTGGAACACCTGGCGCACGGTACGCGTGGCAGACCCGAAACTGGCACTGGACAACGCGCAGATGGCGTAAGGGGCAGCGAATGAACGGCTGGGCATATGGATTGTACTGCGTGACCGGACTGGTGTTCTTCTACCTGATCACCAGCGCCTGCCTGAGGCGCCATAGCGACCAGGTGGATGACCAGGCAAGCCTCATACCCTTTGCCGATGACCCGGTGGTGGCGCGCCGGGTCGAGCAGGCCATCGGGCGACCGGTGCCTGCCGAGGCACCGGAGGCCTTGCTGAAGGCTTGAGGGTGGTGCTGCACCGGCATGTCCGCAAGAGCGGGTTGATTCGCTCTTGCGGCGTCGCCTATTGATGACTGACCCAGTAAACCGCCGTCACGACCACCAGCACAATCAGGCAGAGTATCGCCCACGCATCGACACTGCTGTCCGGCTTGCTTGCCTTGCTTGGATTTCCCATTGCATTGCCTCTTGTTGTGGTTATGGGAATGCACTGCACCTGATGCAGTTAAGTCCAGCAATGCCCTTTGCTCAAGCAGGGTTTTTGTACAGCTCGTCGGTTAGTAGTCCATCGCGTCCTTCAGGAACGGGTATCGATACCCTGGCGCCTTGCCAACGGCGCTGAACCCCTTGAAATCCAGCCCATAGTCGCCCTGCTGTTCAAGCGTGAGCCAGCGCCGTGCCTTGACCGCATCGATCAGCTGAAGCACCGGCACCGGCCGCGGCCGGGCGAGCAACTGACCGATCGGCACGCCCTGCGCATCATCGTGCAGCAGCACCATGGCCCACCCGCCCAGAGAAAAGTGCCCGCCCATCAACACGCTCAATCGACCCTCGATTCGCGCCTGCAGGGCCTGCGGCGAACTGTTCACCGCACTGAACAGCACATCCCGGCCCGGCACCCGCCCGGCCTCCTCGAATGCCTGCATCGCGCCGAACGCCATCTCGTCATTGGCCGACCACACCAGCTGCGTACGCGGATAACGCGCACCCAGCAACTGCGCCTGTTCATAGGCGCGCTGGCGACTCCATTCCCCATACACCAGCTGGCGCAGGTGCACGCCGGGCAACTCGGCCAACGCCCGGTGCATGCCCTGCTCACGCAACTGCGCCGCCGGGGTGTGCTTCAACCCAGAGAACGCCAGCAGGTCCACGCCCTGCTGCAGGGCAGCGGGCGGCAACTGCTCGACCAGCGTCTTGAGCATGCGGTAGCCGGCCTCCTCGTCGTTGCCGGTCAGGGTGCCGAGGACCGGCGGATAACGGTCCGGATACTCGTGCACCTGCCGCGCCTGGTCGACCGTCAGGCCGTTGTTGACCAGAAACAGCCTGACCCCGCTGCCGCGCGACAGGCGGATGATCTCCGGCGCCACGTACTGCTCGTTGACCAGCACCAGGTAGTCCGGCCGCTGCGGCCCCTGGAGCGCCTGTCGCGCCTGATGCAACACACGCTGGCGATCACGCCCGCTGTACTCGACACGCAAGGACATGCCCAGGTTCTGCGCGGCGCCTTGCATGAAACGCGAGTAACTGACCCAGAAGGTCTCGTCGGCATTGCCCGGATTGAGAAACACCACCGAGGCCGCCTGGGCGCCACTCACCAGCGACAGGCCCAGCCACACCGACAGGCACAAGGCCTTGAGCATTCGAGTACGCTCCTGCAACGCAAAGCGCCGAGTATAACCGCGACGGCACGGGCAACGCTCAGGTGACAGCCAAACGCTAGCCAGTCTCACTTAGTCCATATAGTTCTTTTCATATGCAAAAACATCACTTTTGCGCATAAACGCAAACTGCTATCTTGCCTCGGCTCCGCCCCGGAGTGCGCGGCCGTGCGCGCGATTAGCTGCAAGCAGCCTGAGAACAGGACCCCTATGTACGTATACGACGAGTACGATCAGCGGATCATCGAGGACCGCGTCAAGCAGTTCCGAGACCAGACCCGACGCTACCTGGCCGGTGAGCTGAGCGAAGAAGAGTTCCGCCCCCTGCGCCTGCAAAATGGCCTCTATATTCAACGTTTTGCCCCGATGTTGCGGGTAGCCGTGCCCTACGGCCAGCTGACGTCGCGCCAGACCCGGATGCTGGCCAAAATCGCTCGCGACTACGACAAGGGCTACGCGCACATCAGTACCCGGCAGAACGTGCAGTACAACTGGCCAGCCCTGGAGGACATCCCCGAGATCCTCGCCGAGCTGGCCACGGTGCAGATGCACGCGATCCAGACCAGCGGCAACTGCCTGCGCAACGTCACCACCGACCAGTTCGCCGGCGTTGCCGCCGACGAAGTGATCGACCCGCGCCCATGGTGTGAAATCGTGCGTCAGTGGACCACCTTCCACCCCGAGTTCGCGTACCTGCCGCGCAAGTTCAAGATCGCCATCAATGGCTCGGCCAGCGACCGTGCGGCCATCGAAGTGCACGACATCGGCCTGGAGCCGGTGCACAACGCGGCCGGCGAACTGGGCTTTCGCGTGCTGGTCGGCGGCGGCCTGGGCCGTACCCCGGTGGTGGGCGCCTTCATCAACGAATTTCTGCCCTGGCAGGACCTGCTCAGCTACCTGGACGCGATCCTGCGCGTGTACAACCGTTACGGTCGCCGTGACAACAAGTACAAGGCGCGCATCAAGATCCTGGTCAAGGCCCTCACGCCGGAGGTGTTCGCCCAGAAGGTCGACGCCGAAATGGAGCACCTGCGCGGCGGCAGCACCACCCTGACCGATGCCGAAGTGCATCGCGTGGCCAAGCACTTCGTCGACCCCGACTACCTGGCGCTGGACAACCTCGACAGCCAGCTGGCCGAGCTCGACCAGCAGCACCCGGGCTTCGCCCGCTGGCGCACGCGCAATACCCTGGCGCACAAGAAGCCGGGCTATGTGGCCGTTACCCTGTCGCTCAAGCCGACCGGCGTGGCGCCGGGCGACCTGACCGACAAGCAGCTGGACGCGGTGGCCGACCTTGCCGAACGCTACAGCTTCGGTCAGTTGCGCACCTCCCACGAGCAGAACATCATCCTGGCCGACGTCGAGCAGCGCCAGCTGCACGCGCTGTGGCTGGAGCTGCGTGAAAACGGCTTCGCCACGCCGAACATCGGCCTGCTGACCGACATCATCTGCTGCCCGGGTGGCGACTTCTGCTCGCTGGCCAACGCCAAGTCGATCCCGATCGCCGAATCCATCCAGCGCCGCTTCGACGACCTGGACTATCTGTTCGACATCGGCGAACTGGACCTGAACATCTCCGGCTGCATGAACGCCTGCGGCCACCACCACGTCGGCCATATCGGCATTCTCGGGGTGGACAAGAAGGGCGAGGAGTTCTACCAGGTGTCCCTGGGTGGCAGCGCCAGCCGCGACGCCAGCCTGGGCAAGATCCTCGGCCCCTCGTTCGCCCAGGACGACATGCCGGACGTGATCGAGAAGCTGATCGATGTGTACGTCGAAAAACGTACTGAAGACGAGCGCTTCATCGACACCTACCAACGTATTGGCATCGACCCTTTCAAGGAGCGCGTCTATGCAGCGAATCATTAAAGGCAACCAGATCGTCGACGAAACCTGGCACCTGCTGCCCAAGGACGTCACCCTGGACGAACTGACCAACTGCGACGACTACATCGTGCCGCTGCACCTGTGGCGCGAGCACGCCCATGCCCTCAAGGCCCGCGACGGCGGCCTGGGCGTGTGGCTGGATGCCGACGAGGAAGCCGAGGAAATCGGCGATGACGTGGCAAGCTTCCAGGTCATCGCGCTGAACTTCCCGGCCTTCACCGACGGGCGCAACTACTCCAATGCGCGCCTGCTGCGTGACCGCTACAAGTTCACCGGCGAGCTGCGTGCCATCGGCGACGTGCTGCGCGACCAGCTGTTCTACATGAAGCGTTGCGGTTTCGACGCCTTCGCCCTGCGGGCCGACAAGGACCCGGTCGAAGCGCTGCAGAGCCTGCAGGACTTCTCGGTGACCTACCAGGCCGCCACCGACGAGCCGCAGCCGCTGTTCCGTCGACGCTGAACACCGCCTGTCTAGTCCTGAAATAGGTTTACACCTGTTCAGGTAGGCCGATAGGCCTCAAAACGCCCGATGCACCGCATCGGGCGTTTTGTT
>NZ_JAMYBY010000011.1:0-219538 GCF_024126555.1 Pseudomonas sp. VE 267-6A | reverse complement strand
GCGGGCAGAAGCCAACCTCACAGCCCCAAACAACCTGCTTCTGGCCGCAAGGCCGTGGGAGCGGGCTTGCCCCGCGATCTGGCGCGTAGCGGCAGCAAAACCAGCGCACCCGGTTTGCCTGACACACCCTGCACTCAGGTTTTACGACCGCTTCGCGCTCGATCGTCGGCCAAGCCAACTCCCACACCCTGCGGGCAGAAGCCGACCTCACAGCCCCAAGCAACCTGCTTCTGGCAAGCACCCCGGCACCTACCCGCTTGGCGCCCACAATCAATCCATGTGGCAGCCAGATCAAAGACAGCCCCCACCGTCCCCGCCCTAAATGGCCACCACTCACGCCAACCCGGGGACCCCACCACCATGAACCTGCACCCTCACCTGCTTGCCGCCCTCAGCCTGGCTGCGCTGCTGGCCCAGCCATCAGCCCAGGCCATCGAGCTCTACGCCGATGACGAGTCCCACCTGAATGCCGACATCCTGGCGGTGTACGGCCTGTTCAACAGCCGCAAGAACTACGACGCCACGCCCGGCGGCTCGACCTGGCGCGAGGGCTTCATCAAGTATGGAATCAGCGGCGACCAGCGCCTGGCCGGCAACGGCAGTGCCTACGGCGCACTCAGCTGGGTCAGTTCCGCCACCTGGGGCGATGGCGACGCAGCCGGCAACACCGACGGCACCGAGCGCACCACCAAGCTGGAGGACGCCTACCTCGGCTGGCGCTCCGGCGAGCTGTTCCCGTTGCTGGGCAAGGATGGCGTGGATGCCTCGTTCGGCCGTCAGGTGGTCAAGCTGGGCCGCGGCTTTCTGATCAACGACGACGGCCCCAACCTCGGCAAGGGCCCCGCCGACGGCGCGCTGAACCGTGGCGGCGCCTATTACCTGGCGGCGCGCCACGCGTTCGACCGCACCGCCGTGCTGCGCCTGGGCGGCGAGCGTGGCGTGCACGCCAGCGTGCTGTGGCTCAAGTCCGACAACCGCGCCCAGGCCGAGACCGAACTGGCCGCCGGCACCCTGGACTACACCACCGCGGCCGGCACCCTGGGGCTGACCTGGATTCACGGCCTGGGCGTCACCGAGCAATGGGCCAGCGAATTCCAGCGCCAACGCGACGGCATGGACACCTACAGCCTGCGCGGCGAAGGCAACGCCGGTATCGACAACGCCAGCTTCGCCTTCGAATACGCCTGGCAGGACAAGCAGGCCGGCCCGGAAAAGGCCTGGTACGCCGAGGCCGGCTACACCTTCGCCGAGCTGCCCTGGGCACCGAGCCTGACCTACCGCTACACCCGCTATTCCGAAGGCTGGGATGCCTTGTTCACCGGGCTGAGCACCGGCTACGGCACCTGGTTCCAGGGTGAGGTGGCGGCCAACTACGCGGGGCCGTTCAACAGCAATACCGGGGTGCATCACCTGGGCCTGGTGGCCAAGCCACTGGAAAACCTGACCCTGGGCGCGCTGTATTTCGACTTCGATACCCTGCACACACGCAACGCGCTGAACCTAGGTGCCCGCGAGCTGGACCTGTACGTGGAATGGACAGTCAGCCCGCACCTGATCGTTAGCCCGCTGGTGGGGCTGTACCAGCCGAAAAAGGACGAGAACACGGGGGGCAATCAGGTGGGCGGCAATGGCACCAACCTGTACAGCCAGGTGACGCTGGCGATGCCGTTCTGAGTTGGCTGGGGCGACGGCCAGGGACATGTCCAAGGCCATCGCCCCCGGGGTTACACGGTCGCGTGGGCCTGTTGCTTGAGGCGTTCGGTGTCGACGCGCACGAACACCGAGTCGGCCGTCACGGTGAGCACGTCGCCGGCCCAGACTTCGCAGATGACCCGGCTCTTGCGCCCCACCTCACCCTCGACCCACGCCTTGAGCACCAGCTCCACGCCCATCGGGGTGGGCTTGAGGTAGGTCAGCGAAAGCTTGCCGGTGACGCAGTCGATGCGCGGCAGGCTGCCCGGCTCGCGGCCTTCGGCGCGGTAGTGCCAGGCCATGGCGGTCCAGTTCGAATGGCAGTCCACCAGCATCGCCAGCAACCCGCCGTACACCAGCCCCGGCCAGCCGGTGAAGGTGGCATCGGGTTCGTGCCGGCACAGCACGTGGCTGCCGTCCTCGGCCCAGTGGCTTTTCAGGTGCAGGCCGCTGGGGTGCGAGGTACCGCAGCCGTAGCACACGCCCTCTGGCGCGGCGAGGTCTTGCAGGGGTAAGGCTTGGGCGTTCATAGGCTTCCTGATTGTTTTTATGGAAAGTCAGACCGTCGATGTTAACGCTGCCAGGCCCGCGCGCGAAAGCGCCAGGGGCCGCCGCAGAGGCTCAGGCCTCCACCGGCAGCCCTGCCGCCTGCCAGTCCGGCAGGCCGCTGTCGAGCCGGCGCACCTTGAAGCCGTGCTCGCGCAAGGCCACGGTGGCGGTACTCGACAGCACGCACCAGGGGCCCCGGCAGTAGGCAACGATCTCCTGGTCCTGCGGCAGTTCGGCCAGGCGCTGCTGCAGCTCGTCCAGTGGCATGCTGATCGCCCCCGGCAAGTGCCCCAGGGCGTATTCCTCGTGGGAGCGCACATCCAGCAGGGTGATGCTCTGCTCGTGCAGGCGCTGCACCAGTTCGTCGCGCGACATCGCCTCCAGGCGCTCCTGCGCACTCATGCTGTCGGCCAGCAGCTCGCGCACCGCCAGGCGGTTGTGCTCGGCGAACTGCCCCAGTGCCGCCAGCACCTCCAGGATCGGCCCACCACCCAGGCGGTACAGCACGCGCTTGCCGTCGCGGCGGGTCTGTACCACGCCCGCGCGTCGCAGGTGCTGCAGGTGCTGGGAGGTGTTGGCCACGGACAATCCGCACAGTTCGGCCAGGCGCTCGACCGCACGCTCGCCCTGGGCGATGTGTTCGAGCAGGTGCAGCCGATGCGCATGGCCCAGGGTGCGGGCCAGCTCGGCGATATCGATGAAGTGTTGCTGAGGAAGGTCGGTCATTGACAGGAAGCTATCATTCGCCAATCATTCAATCAATTAATTGAATGTTTTATTCAGGAGCAACGCCATGTCCCCTCTGCTTCACTTCATCGCCAGTGCCAGCCTGATCGGCCTGCTGGGCACGGCGCTGGCCGACCTGTGGGCCGAAACACAGAAGCGGGTGCTGAAGGTGCCCACGCCCAGCTGGCCGATGGTCGGGCGCTGGGTGGCGCACCTGCGCCATGGTCAGTTCACTCATGACAGCATCGCCAAGGCGCCGCCCGTACCGGGCGAAGCCCTGCTCGGCTGGGCGACGCACTATGCGATCGGGGTGCTGTACGCCGGGCTGCTGCTGGCGATCTTCGGCATCGGCTGGGCCCATAGCCCTACCCTGCTGCCGGCGCTGGCGATCGGTATCGGCACACTGGTGGCGCCGTTCTTCATTCTGCAGCCGGGCATGGGCGCAGGCGTACTGGCCCGTCGCACCCCCAACCCCAAGGTGGCACGCCTGCGTAGCCTGGCAGCGCACACGGCGTTCGGGGTCAGCCTGTTCGTCGCGGCGCTGCTGCTCAATGGCCTGGGCCTGATGCCCCTGGGCTGAGCTCAGGCCTCACGCTGGCACCAGGCGTCTATCAATACGTCCAGCAATGCCTGCGCATCCGTGGTGTTGGCGTCGACCAGGGCAATGGCCCAGCCACAGCCGGCCAGCTCGAAGTGTTCGCGCCAGTTGGGCCACGCCACAAGCCCGGCCAGGTCGAAGGAAAACATGCCGCCCCGCTCGCCATGGCCGCCGTGAATCGACTCGCCCAGGCCGAATGGCTGCGGGTCGAAGGGCTTGAGGCTCACGTAGTACACGTGGTGGGTGTCGTGCTCCGGGGTGGGCGCGCGGTTGCACTGGGAGAAGTCCACCGACTGCCAGCCCAGCTCGCGCTCGCTCATCGGCTGTGCCTGCGCGAGCAGGTAGTCGAGCCCCAGCGTACGCCCACCCGGCCAACCGAGCTGGGTGGCACTGAAGGTTCGCTGGCGCGCCTTGCGTGGGTTGGCAAGCTCGCTCCAGCCCAGCTCGCGGGTCAGCACCAGGCCCTTGAGCAAGCGGTGCTCGCCATTGTTCAGCTCCAGCACGAACTGGCCGTAATCGGTGGGTATCACCCGCACCAGGTGCGTCGGTGCCCCGTGGTCCTGCCCCATGTCGTCTTCCCCTGATGTTACAAAGAATTTCGGCAACGCCGCAGGGTCTACCCAGTAGATCCCCACACAAGAGTCTGCCATGAAATTCGAACGCTTCGCCCAGGGCCTGGCCAAACAGGCCGGTCGCTCGCGCACCTTCCTCATCGCACTGGTACTGATCGTGGTCTGGGCCGTCACCGGGCCGTGGTTCGACTACAACGACACCTGGCAGCTGATCATCAACACCTCGACCACCATCGTCACCTTCCTGATGGTGTTCGTCATCCAGAACACCCAGAACCGCGACAACGACGTGCTGCACATCAAGCTCGACGAACTGCTGCGCTCGACCAAGGCGGCGCACAACGCGCTGATGAACCTCGACCAGCTGGACAACAGCCAGCTCAAGCAGTTGCTCAAGGAGTACCGGGAGATCGGCGAAGACCGCGCCACCGACCTGCCCGCCGATGAAACCGGGGGCAGGCGCGGCGACGCGCAGTGAGGCGGGCTACTGGTTGGCGCCGGTGAGGGTGTTGTAGCTGGTGATCAGGTTGCGGTAGTCGGGGATGTGGTTGGAGAACAGCGCGCCCAACCCCTCGACATCGTTGCGCCAGTCGCGGTGCAGTTCGCAGGCTGCGCCGAACCAGGTCATCAGTTGCGCACCGGCCGACGACATGCGGTCCCAGGCGGCGTCGCGGGTGATCGGGTTGAAGGTGCCGGAGGCGTCGGTGATCACGAACACCTCGAAGCCTTCGGCAATCGCCGACAGCGCCGGGAACGCCACGCACACCTCGGTGACCACACCGGCGATGATCAGCTGCTTCTTGCCGGTGGCCTTGACCGCCTTGACGAAGTCCTCGTTGTCCCAGGCGTTGATCTGGCCGGGGCGCGCGATGTACGGCGCGTCAGGGAACTGCGCCTTGAGCTCGGGCACCAGCGGGCCGTTGGGGCCGCTTTCAAAGCTGGTGGTGAGGATGGTGGGCAGCTTGAAGTACTCGGCCAGGTCGGCCAGCGCCAGCACGTTGTTCTTGAACTTGTCCGGCTCGATGTCACGCACCAGCGAGAGCAGCCCGGCCTGATGGTCGACCAGCAGCACGGCGGCGTTGTTCTTGTCCAGACGGGTGTAGGGAACACTCATGGTCATACTCCTTGCAGGGGTGGTCCGGCGCCGTGGCGCCGGAGTTGGGACAAACGTGAGTTGCATACAGACCCTAGTCGGCGCGTGTGACAGTGCCGCCGCCATTGGTCATCTGGCCGAAGCGCCCGGCGCGAAAATCGGCGAACGCCGCCTCGATCTCGGCATCGCTGTTCATCACGAACGGGCCGTAGCCGACGATGGGTTCATCCAGCGGCTCGCCGCTGAGCCACAGCACCGCCGCCTCGCTGTCGGCCTGCAGCAGCACTTCGTCGCCGGCACGCTCCAGCAGCACCAGCTGTGCCGGGCCCACCGAACGCTCGCCATTGACCGTGACCTGGCCGCGCAGCACCACCAGGGCGCTGCTGTGACCGGCCTGGGCAGGCAACCGCACGGGCTTGCCGGGCTTGAGCTGCATGGCCCACACCTGCATCGGCGTGAAGGTGCGCGCCGGGCCGCAATGGCCGTGGTAGTCACCGGCAATCACCCGCAGGCTGCCGGCACCGCCGGGCAGCACCACGCTGGGGATGTCGGCGGCCAGCAGGGTCTGGTAGCCGGCAGGGGCAGACTTGTGCCGGGCCGGCAGGTTGACCCACAACTGCACCATCTCCAGGGTGCCGCCACTGCGGGCGAACGACGGCGCATGGAACTCTTCATGCAGGATGCCGCCCGCGGCCGTCATCCACTGCACATCGCCCGGGCCGATCAGGCCGCCGGCACCGGTGGAGTCGCGGTGCTCCAGTTCGCCCTGGTAGACGATGGTCACCGTTTCGAAACCGCGGTGCGGGTGCTGGCCGACGCCGCGACGGGCGCTGGTGGGGGTGAAGGCATGGGGCCCGGCGTAGTCGAGCAGCAGGAACGGGCTGATGTGCTGGGCCAGGTTGTCGTAGGTGAACAGGCTGCGTACCGGGAAGCCGTCACCCACCCAATGCGGGTGCGGACTGCTGTAGACGCCTTGGATCTTTTTCATGAGCTACCTCCTCTCGTGCATGAAGCCAACGATAAGGGCGCAACGCTGAGGGCGGTAGATAGCGTAAAGTGCCCTCAGCGTTCCATTTGGAGAACAGTGGTGGAAGACCTCAACGACCTGTACTACTTCGCCCAGGTGGTCGAGCACGGTGGCTTTGCCGCCGCCGGCCGTGCCCTGGACATGCCCAAGTCCAAACTCAGCCGGCGGGTGGCCGGGCTCGAGGAGCGCCTCGGGGTACGCCTGATCCAGCGCTCCACCCGGCATTTTTCGGTAACCGACATCGGGCAGGCCTACCACCGCCATTGCGTGGCCATGCTGGTGGAGGCCGAGGGTGCGGCCGAGCTGATCGAGCGCCACCGTGCCGAGCCCCAGGGCATCGTGCGCCTGAGCTGCCCCACGGCGCTGCTGGATTTCTGGGTGGGGCCGATGCTGTCGCGCTTCATGGTGCAGTGCCCGCTGGTGCAGCTGCATATCGAGAGCACCAACCGCCATGTGGACCTGATCCAGGAAGGCATCGACATTGCGCTGCGGGTGCGGGTGCCGCCGCTGGAGAGCAGCGACCTGGTGATGAAGGTGCTGGCCAACAGCACGCAGTTGCTGGTGGCCGCGCCCGGCTTGCTGGCGTCGTTGCCCAGGCCCATCGTGCCCGCCGACCTGGCCGCCTTGCCGAGCCTGCACTGGGGCAACCCGCAGCGCGATTATCAATGGCAGCTCAATGGCCCGGACGGCGCCACGGCCAGCTTGCGGCACACGCCGCGGCTGGTGACCGACGACCTGGTGGTATTGCGCCAGGCGGCGCTGGCGGGCGTGGGGGTGGTGCACCTGCCACTGGTGGTGATCCGCGACGAGCTTGCCCGTGGCGAGCTGGTGCAGCCCACCCCGCACTGGGCGCCGCAATGCGGGCTGGTGCACGCGGTGTTTGCCTCACGGCGCGGGCTGCTGCCTTCGGTGCGGCACCTGCTGGATTTTCTGGCCCAGGAGTTTGCCCAGAGCGGGATCGATTGATGTGCCAGGGTTTGCTGGCGCTATGCGCCAGATCGCGGGTCAAGCCCGCTCCCACGGGGATTGCGGCACTCTTTGAATAGGCGCTGTACCTGTGGGAGCGGGCTTGCCCCGCGATCGAATGCACAGCATTCGCTGAACCTGCACCCACCGATCATCAGGCATACTGCCCCCCCACCCTCAACCCCAACGCACCGCCATGCAGCCGATTGTCCCCCTGGCAGAAAACTACCCCCACGGCGAGCGCATCGCCCCGCACTGCCACAACCGCGCCCAGCTGATCCATGCCCTGAGCGGGGTGATCACGGTCAACTCCAGCCAGGGCTGCTGGGTGGTTCCGCCAGGGCGCGGCGTATGGGTGCCCGCCGCCGTCGAACACGACCTGAAGATGGCCGGCCAGGTCCGCATGCGCACCCTGTTCGTCGCCTCCGACGCGCGCCCCGACCTGCCGCTGACCTGCCGCGTGGTGGACATCCCGCCGCTGCTGCGCCAACTGATCATCAGCGCCATGCTCATCCCCGCCGACTACCCGCCCGGCGGGCGTGACGAGCGGGTGATGCAGTTGATTCTGGACGAGATCCGCGTGCTGCCGATTCTGGCCCTGTACGTGCCGCTGCCGGTCGACCCGCAACTGGCCGCGCTGTGCCAGGCCCTGCGCGACGACCCGGCCAGCCCCTGGAGCCTGCAGCGCGCCGCCGCCCACAGCGGCCTCAACGCACGCACCCTGACCCGCGCCTTCCAGCGCGAAACCGGCCTGAGCTTCATCCAGTGGCTGCGCCGCCTGCGCCTGCTGGCCAGCCTCGACGCGCTGGCCGCCGGGCACTCGATCCTGAACGTGGCGCTGGACCTGGGCTACGACAGCCCCAGCGCCTTCAGCGCCATGTTCCGCCGCACCCTGGGGGTCTCGCCCAGTGCCTACTTCGGCAAGACCCCGGCCTACGGCCAGCCCGACGCCGACTAGTCAGCGTGCATGCTGGCGCAGCAGCAGCGACGCCAGCGCACACACCGCCAACGCCACGCACGACACATAGAACGCATCCGAATACGCCATCAGGTAGGCCTGCTGATGCACCGTCTGGTCCAGCTGCGCCAGCACCTGCAGGTGCGCCGGGGCCTGTGCATCGAGCACCCCGCCGGGCAGACGCTGCTGCACGGGTGCATCGAACAGCGTCAGGCTCTCATTGATACGCTGCCCGTGAAACCGTTCGCGCAACGACACCAGCTGCGTCAGCAGCGCCGTGCCCACCGCACCGCCCAAGTTGCGCAGCATCGATATGAGCGCCGAGGCGGAGCCGGCCTGGGCCTTGTCCAGCCCTTTCACCGCCAGCACCGACAGCGCCACCATGATCAGCGGCTGGCCCAGCCCGCGCACCACCGTGGAGGGGATGATCACGTTCTTCGCCGCGTCCGCCGACAGGTGCGCCCCCAGCCAGCAGCCCAGCGCCATGATCGCGAAGCCGCTGGCCACCAGCACCTTGGCGTTGAGCCAGCGCATCAGGCGCGGCAGCAGTGGCGCCAGCAGCAACTGCACCATGCCGTAGGCGATCAGGCTGATGCCGATTTCGCGGGCGTTGTAGCCCTGCACCTGGGACAGGTAGTTGGGCACCAGAAACACCAGCCCGAAGGTCGCCGCCCCGAACACCGCCATGGCCAGGCTGGCCACACCGAAGTTGTAGCTGGCCAGCAGGCGCAGGTTGATGAAGGGCCGCGCGCCCCACAGCTGGCGCTGCACGAACAGCGCCAGCGCCACCACGGCAATCACGCTGAAGGTGACGATGAACGCCGAATCGAACCAGTCCTCGCGCCCGCCCTCCTCCAGCACGATCTGCAGCGCGCCCAGCCCCAGCGCCATGGCCGCGATGCCCAGCCAGTCGGCGCCGCGCAACTGGGCGCGGTCGCCGGCCTGCGCCGGGATCGACCACGCCACCGCCGCCAGCAGCGCCACCCCGGGCAGCAGTTGCAGCAGGAAGATCCAGCGCCATGAATAGGCGTCGGTCAGCCAGCCGCCGATCGACGGCCCGGCGGCCTGGGCCACGCTGTTGGAGAGGCTGAACAAGGCCATGCCCAGGGCGATCTTGCTCGGCGGCAGCTCGGTGATGATCAATTGCATCGACAGCGGGATCAGCACCGCCCCCGAAGCGCCCTGGATCACGCGGATGGCGATCATCGCCTGCAGGTTCGGCGCCAGCGCGCAACTGACCGAGCTGATCAGGAACACCAGCGAGCCCACCAGCATCACCCGGCGCAGCGAGAACACCTGCACCAGCCAGGCGGTGAGCGGAATCATGGTGATTTCCGCCACCAGGTAGGCGGTGGAGATCCACGAGCCTTCCTCGAACGTCGCCCCCAGCGCGCCCTCGATTTCCGGCAGCGCGGCACTGGTGACGTGCACGTTCATGCCCGCCATGAAGCAGCCGAACAAGCCTCCGATCACCGCCACCCACGCGCGCAGCGATACCTTGTCTTCAGTGCTCATCGCGCACCTGCGCCGTGCGCGTATCGATGGTGGCGATCACCGACATGCCCGGCAGCAGCCGCGGCGTGCCGGGTTCCACCGGGTCGAGGTGAATACGCACGGCAAAGCGCTGCACGATCTTGGTGAAGTTGCCGGTGGCGTTGTCGGGCGGCAACAGCGCGAACACCGCCCCCGAGCCGGGCGAGACGCTGTCGACCGTGCCCTGCCAGTGCCGGCCGAAGGTGTCCACCTCCAGGGTCGCGCGCTGCCCCGGGCGCATGTGTTCGAGCTGGGTTTCCTTGAAGTTGGCCACCACGTAGGCCTGCTCCACCGGCACCACTGCCAGCAGTGGCAGGCCGGGGCTGACGTACTGCTGCACACGCACCTTGCGCTGCCCCACCACGCCGTCGAAGGGCGCCCGTACCTGGGTGTCGGCCAGGGCGTTCTCGGCCAGGGCCAGGGCCGCCTCGGCCTGTTCCAGCTCGGCCTCGCGGCGCACCAGTTCGGCCCGGGCCTCGCGCTGCTGGCTGGCCAGCACCTGGTGCCGGGCCCGCTGCATGGCCCAGCCAGCGTCCGCGCCCTTGAGCGTGGCCTGCGCCTGGGTGCGTGTGGTGCTGGCGCGTTCGGCACGCTGGGCACTCACCGCGTTCATGCCGATCAACTGGCGGTAACGCTGCCAGTCGAGTTCGGCGCGCCGCGCCTCGGCACCGCCCGCCTCGCGCTCGGCGGCGGCACGGGCAATCGCCTGCCCTTGCCCCTCCAGCTGCGCCGCCAGGGTCACCAGCACGGCCTGCTGCGCCTGCACCGAAGCGGTACTGGCGGCCAGCGCCGCACGGGCCTGGCGCACCTGCTGGCGATAGTCGCGGTCGTCCAGTTGCACCAGCAGGTCGCCGGCCTTGACCACGGCATTGTCGGCCACGCTGACCTGGGCCACATAGCCGCCCACCCGCGCACTGATCGGCGCCCAGTCGGCGCGCACGTAGGCATCGTCGGTCTGTTCGTTGAAGCGCCCGCTGTGCCACACATACAAGGCAACCCCTAGTACCGCCAGCGTGCCGGCTGCGCCAAGGGCGCGGCGCAGCGTTATCACGCGCACGCGCTCGGTGGCTTGGGTAACCGGTGGTTCGGGGCTGACCGCCTGGTTCATGTTCGTGCTCCCTGTTGTTGTTCAAGGATGCACTCTAAGGGGGTCAGCGGTTGGCGTTCGCTAGCGTACAGGCCAGTATTCGTCGCGAAATGGACAACCTGCCATCAGCCTAGCAGGTAGGTTTGCACCTCGTGCGCACAGGCCTGCGGATCTTCCTGCATGAAGCAGTGCCCGCCGGGCACCTCGCGCAGCCCGACCCTTGGGTTCAGACGCGCCCAGCGCGCCAGCGACACGGGTACGAAGGGATAGGTGGTGATGCCATGCAGCACCCGTGCGGGTGTCTGCACCTGGGCCAGGGCAGCCCACAGCCCGCGCGGGAACGAACTGAACACGTCCACTTCGCGCGCAGGCCGGCACTTGAGCACTACCCCTTCGCCGCAGTCGCCGATGGCGTGGTCCACATAGGCCTGCAGCGCCTCGTCGTGCCAGCCCTTGAAAATGCCGCGCCCGTGCAGCGCGGCGTAGGCCGCCTCGCGGTCGGGCCAGTGGCTGCGCCGGGTGGCGGCCTTGCGTGCCAGGCCGTGGCGACGGTGCATGCCGAACAGCGTGGCCACGCTCATCACCCCCAGCATCGAGCGGCTGAACACCACAGGGTCAAGCAATACCGCCCGCTGAAACAGGCCCGGTTCCAGCGCCAGCATCAAGCCGGTCAGCACCCCGCCGAAACTGTGGCCCATGGCAAAGCACGCCACCTGCCCGTATTCGCCGCGGCCTGCCTGGAAGGCCTCGATCGCCAGCGCGGCGCTGCGGTTCCAGCCCACGAAGGCGCCGCCATGATCGCTGTCGCCATGGCCCTGCACATCGCACAGCCACAGGTCGAAATGCTCGGCCAGGCGCTCCAGCAGCGGCTGGTAGGCCAGGCAGCAGAACCCGGTGCCGTGGATGAAATGCAGCAGCGGCTTGCCGCTGGCAGGTGAGCGCCAGCCGCGCAGGGTGAAGTGTTCGGCGCAGTCATGCGACCAGGGGATCAGTTCCATCGGGACTCGCTGTGGGGGTTACACAAAACCGGATTCTACAAACAGCAGTGGATACAGCGATAGCACCAGCAGCGCGGCCATCAGCCAATTGAATAGCTTGAGCCAGCGTGGGTCCTGCAGCACGGTGCGCAGCGCGCTGCCGAACATCACCCACACGCACACGCTGGGCAGGTTGACCACGGCGAACACCGCGGCGATCACGATCACGTTGGTCAGGTAGCCCTGGCTGGGTGCATAGGTGGTGATGGCGCCCACGGCCATGACCCAGGCCTTGGGGTTGACCCACTGGAAGGCTGCCGCGCCCCAGAAACCCAGGGGCTTGCGCGTGCCGGGCTCGGCGCTGGTCAGCGGGCCGGAATTGGCGATCTTCCAGGCCAGGTACAGCAGGTAGCTGGCGCCCACGTAGCGCAGCACGCCGTAGGCCAGCGGATAGGCCTTGAACAGCTCGCCCAGGCCAAGGCCCACCGCCAGTACCAGCACCATGAAGCCGATACTGATGCCCAGCGCGTGGGGAATGGTGCGACGCACACCGAAGTTCACGCCGGAGGCCAGCAACATGGTGTTGTTGGGGCCGGGGGTGATCGAGGAGACGAAGGCGAACAGCACGAAGGCCATCAGCAGGTTGAGCGAGGTGAGCATGGCGGGTGTCCGGCGGTGTGTTGTTGTGAAGTGACACTAACCAAGTCGGTGCGCAGCGCTGCGATACAGTTGGGGGCAATTGTGGCACTACACTTGGCGAGCCCTCACCACCCTCCAGGCTTCCCGTGCCCTCGAGGGGCAATTGCCTTAGGATAACCCTCCTCGATTTCCGGAACAGAAGCCCCGCCATGCCCGTACATATCCGCCCCGCGCGCGTCGAAGACGCCAGCCAGATCCTCACCTTCATCACCGAGCTTGCCGAGTACGAGCGTGCCCGCCACGAGGTGATCGCCACGGTCGCCGATATCGAGCGCACGCTGTTCGGCGAAGGCAGCAGCACCCAGGCGCTGATCTGCGAGCGTGACGGCCAGGCCATCGGCTTTGCGGTGTACTTCTTCAGTTATTCGACCTGGCTCGGCACCCAGGGCATCTACCTCGAAGACCTGTACGTCACGCCCCAGGCCCGCGGCACGGGTGCGGGCAAGGCATTGCTGCGCCACCTGGCGCAGGAGGCCTGTGCCAAGGGCTGCGGGCGCCTGGAGTGGAGCGTGCTGGACTGGAACGAACCGGCCATCCAGTTCTACAAGTCCATCGGCGCGCAGCCGCAGGACGAGTGGGTGCGTTATCGCATGGAAGGTGAAACGCTGCGCAGCTTCGCCCAGGGTTGAGACCACGCCATGTTCTTTCGATTGGCCGCCGACGGGCTGGTACTGTTTCATCTGACGTTCATCGTGTTCGTGATGCTGGGCGGGTTGCTGGTGCTCAGGTGGCCGCGGCTGTGCTGGCTGCACCTGCCGGCCGTGACCTGGGGCGTGCTGGTGGAGGTGCTGCACCTGCCCTGCCCGCTGACCGAATGGGAAAACCGCCTGCGTGCAGCGGCGGGTGACACCGGCTACCCCGACAGTTTTGTGGAGCATTACCTGATACCGCTGATCTACCCGGCCAAGCTGACGGCAGGCATCCAGCTGTGGCTGGGGGCATTGGTGTTCGTGGTGAATGCGGGGGTCTATGCGTGGTTGTGCTACTCGCGCAGGCGCCGTGCCTTGCGGTGAGTGCTCAGGCCGCTTCGCCGGCAAGGCCGGCTCCTACGGGAGCCTGCCTTGCCGGCGAAGTGGTCACCACAGCACCTGAATCAGGCGCTCACCTCCTCCCGCGCCGCATAGCGCTGCGCCAGCACCGCACACACCATCAGCTGGATCTGGTGGAACAGCATCAGCGGCAGAATCATCGCGCCAATAGCCCCCCCGGCAAACAGCACCTGGGCCATCGGCACACCGGTGGCCATGCTTTTCTTGGAGCCGGCAAACAGGATGGTGATGCGGTCTTCCACGTTGAACCCCAGCCGCTTGCCCAGCAACTGCGTGCACCACAGCACCACCGCCAGCAACACGCAGCACACCAGCGCCAGCCCCAGCAGCCGCACCAGCGGCACCGACTGCCACAACCCGCTGATCACCGCGTCGCTGAACGCGGTATACACCACCAGCAGGATCGAGCCCTGGTCGACGGTCTTCAGCCAGCGTGCATTGCGAGCCACCCAGGCGCCGATCCAGCGCCGCGCCAGTTGCCCGGCCACGAACGGCACCAGCAGTTGCAGCACGATCTTCAACACCGCATCGAGGTTGGACCCGGTATCGCCCTGCACGCCCATCAGCACCATCACCAGCAGCGGCGTCAGCACGATGCCCAGCAGGCTGGAGGCCGCCGCGCTGCAGATCGCCGCCGGGATGTTGCCCCGCGCCAGCGAGGTGAAGGCAATCGCCGACTGCACGGTGGCCGGCAACGCGCACAGGTACAGCACGCCCAGGTACAGCTCGTCGCCCACCAGCGGCAGGAACAGCGGCTTGAACAGCATGCCCAGCAGCGGAAACATCACGAAGGTGCAGCCAAAAACCAGCAGGTGCAGGCGCCAGTGCCCTGCCCCGGCCGCCACCGCCTCGCGCGACAGCTTGGCGCCGTGCAGAAAGAACAGCAGCCCGATGGCCAGGTTGGTCAGCCAGCCAAACACCACCGCGCCCTGGCCCTCGCAGGGCAGCAAAGTGGCCAGTGCAATCACGCCGAGCAGGGCCAGGGTGAAATTGTCGAACAGCAACCGCAGGTGTTTCATGTCACGTCCTGTCTTGTTATTGAGATGGCGCAGACGGTAAGGTTTCTTTTCTTTTCCGACTAACGACAGAACCCCAAGAGTGTCGCCCAAAGGACAACCCCACGCCCCGCGCATCCCGCCCCTGAGCGAGCTCAAGGTACTGCCGCGCCCGCTGTACGGGCAGGCGCAGTCGCTGGCCAACATCGCCCTGGGCTTTCGCCACAAGCATGCCTGGGGGCAACTGTCGTATGCGGCCCAGGGCGTGCTGCATGTGCACACCGGCGCCGGACGCTACGTGGTGCCGCCGCAGCGCGCGGTGTGGATCCCGGCGCATACCCCCCACCAGGTCAGCTGCGCCGACGACACCTGCATCCGCAGCCTGTACATCGAGCACAGCGTGTGGCCGGGCACCCAGTGCCGGGTGATCGGCGTGAATGCCTTGCTGCGCGAGCTGATCCGCACCTTCAGCGGCCTGCCGGTGGCCTACGACACCGAGGGCGCAGACGGGCGCCTGGTCGCCGTGCTGCTCGACCAGCTGGCCAGCGCCCCACAGGAAGACCTGATTCTGCCGCTGCCCCAGGACACCCGCCTGCGTGCGCTGTGCCGGCGCCTGCAGGCACACCCCGAGGACAGCACCGGGCTGGCAGCCTGGAGCCTGAAGTACGGTGTTTCGGAAAAGACCCTGAGCCGGTTGTTTCTGCGTGACACCGGCATGACCTTTCGTACCTGGCGCCAGCGCATGCGCCTGCTCAGTGCGCTGCCAGCACTCAGCCGCGGCGAGCGCGTCACCGACGTGGCCCTGGCCTGCGGCTACGAATCGCTTTCGGCCTTTATCGCCGCCTTTGGCAAACAGTTCGGCCTGTCACCGGGCGAATTCCTCCAGACCCACCGGAAACCCATTACGTGAACCTGTTCAAACCGCATCACCTGCTGAGCGCCCTGCTGCTGGCCAGCCCTGCCGCCTGGGCCGCCACCGTGCCTGACAACCTCGACAACCTGGTGGAGGCCGCCAGCCAGGCCGTGATGCAGGAGCACGCGATACCCGGCATGGCCGTGGCCCTGACAGTCAATGGCCAGCACCACTACTACGACTTCGGTGTGGCCTCGCGCGACAGCGGCCAGGCCGTCGATCGCGACACCCTGTTCGAACTGGGCTCGATCAGCAAGACCTTCAACGTCACCCTGGCGGCCTATGCCCAGGCCACCGGCAAGCTGAAGCTGACCGACAGCCCGGCCAGCTACCTGCCCGAACTGCGCGGCCGGGCCCTGGAAAACACCACCCTGCTGAACCTGGCGACCCACACCGCCGGCGGCTTCCCGCTGCAGTTGCCGGACAGCGTGCACGACAACGGGCAACTGATGCGCTACTTCAAGCACTGGACCCCGAGCTACCCGGCAGGCACCCGGCGTACCTATGCCAACCCGAGCATCGGCCTGCTCGGGGTGATCAGCGCCCGCCAACTGGACATGAGCTACCGGTCCGCCCTGCAGGACCTGCTGTTTCCGGCGCTGGGCCTGAACAACACCCATCTGCAGGTACCTGCCAACTGGCAGCGTATGTACGCCCAGGGCTATACCCGCGACAACGTCCCCGCCCGGCTGAGCCCTGCGGTGCTGGCCGACGAAGCCTACGGGGTGAAGTCCAGCAGTGACGACCTGCTGCGCTTTGTCGAGGCGAACATGGGCCTGGAGAAACTCGATACGCCCCTCAAGCAGGCCATTGCCGCCACCCATACCGGCTACTACCAGGTGGGCCCCATGACCCAGGACCTGATCTGGGAACAGTACCCCTACCCGGTCGCATTGCAGACCCTGCTCGACGGCAATGCCAGCCGCATGGCCCTTGAAACCCTCGACGTCACGCCGCTGCAACCCCCGCTGGCCCCGCAGCAGGCGGTGTGGATCAACAAGACCGGCTCCACCAACGGCTTTGGCAGCTACGTGGCGTTCGTGCCCTCGCAGCGGATCGGCATCGTGATCCTGGCCAACAAGAACTACCCCAACGAGGCGCGGGTGAAGCTGGCCTACCAGATCCTCGGCGCCTTGAACGAAGGTAGCCACTGACCGTGAGCAAACCGGTACGCGACACCCTCAAGCTGCTGTTGCTGCTGGCCGGGCTGTGGGGCTTCGCGCGCCTGCCGCCGAGCCTCGGCGCTAACCTGATACTGGTCGGCGGGCTGGCGGCCGGCGGCATCTATGCGCTGCTGAACCTGTCGCGCCTCTTCGCCTTTCTCAGCTACTGGCCAGGGTCGTTGCTGTACAGCGTGGTCGTGGTGTACCTGTGCAAGCTGTCTGCGCAACGGATGCTCAATGCGCGCTTTGGCATCGAGGTGGACTACCTGGACAACGCGGCGGTGGTATATGGGGCGCTCTATTCCATCCCGTTCTCGCTGATGCTGCTGGGGGTCTACCTGCTGTTGCCCCAGTGGCTGCGCAGGGCGGCTGGCAGACTACGCCCCGGCGCCGCCCCGGCCCCGGCGCAGAAAGTGCCGACGTTCGAACCCTTCTTTGCCGCGGCCCTGGTCTGTTGTGCGGGGTTTGCCCTGCAGCAGCTTGACGAGGGCCTGGAGTACGCCCTGATCGTCGATGCCATGCCCGCCTCCAACTGCGGCCCGGTCGACGCGGGCACTGCATGGCTGCGCAAGAACCACAACCAGTGCTACAGGCTGCAGGGCAACCCGCTCACCGGCACCTTCAGCCTGCAGCAGGTCGACAGCCCGGCGCCCTGATGCTGCGTGCAGTGAACCTCTGCCGCACCGCGCCCCTCGAATGCTCAGGGGCCAGCGTTGGCCCGACCCCATGCGACGGTGCCTTCGATGAGTTTTACCCTGTGGATCGCCGTGTTCGGCGCCGTGTTGCTGATCCTGGCCCTGACCTCGTCGTACCTGCGCTGGATGCCGGTGACCACCTCGGCGGTGTGCCTGCTGCTGGGCATCGGCATCGGCCCGCTGGGGCTGGGCCTGTTGCACCTGGACCTGGACCACGCCGCCGGCTGGCTCAAGCACCTGACCGAAGTCGCGTTGCTGTTCTCGCTGTTCATCAGTGGCCTGAAGCTGCGCCTGCCGCTGCGCAGCCGTGTCTGGCGGGTGGCATTCGGCCTGGCCGGCCCGGTGATGCTGCTGAGCATCGGTGGCTTCAGCGTGGTGCTGCACTACCTGGGTGACATGGCGTGGGCGCCGGCCCTGCTGATCGGCGCCATCCTTGCGCCCACCGACCCGGTGCTGGCAGCGCTGGTGCAGGTCAACGATGCGCAGGACCACGACCCGCTGCGCTTCGGCCTGTCGGGCGAGGCCGGGCTCAACGACGGCGTGGCCTTTCCCTTCGTGCTGCTGGGCTTGCTGCTGGTGCAGGGCCAGGCCGTCGACGGCTCGGCGCTGTTCACCTGGTTGTGGCGCGACCTGCTGTGGGCGATGCCGGTGGGGTTGCTGGTGGGCTACTGGATGGGCAAGTTGCTGGGGCGCCTGACCCTGACCCTGCGCATCAGCCATGCCGACAGCACGCTCACCCCCAACGACTACCTGGCACTGGCGCTGATTGCACTGGCGTATGTGGTGGCCGACACCCTGCACGCCTATGGGTTTCTGGCGGTGTTTGCCGCCGGGCTGGGGCTGCGCCAGGCCGAGGTGAGCTTCACCGGCGGTTCGCAGACCCCGTCCGAGCACCTGGCGCAACCGGTGGCCGGGCACCTGGAAGCCGCGCCGGAGAATGCGGTGCATGGCGACCTGGACAACCTCGAAGACACCCAGGTGGCGGCCGGGGTGATGATGGGCGACATGCTTGCCTTCGGCAGCCTGGTGGAGCGGGTGATGGAAGTGTTCCTGGTAACCGTGCTCGGCGTGGCGCTGGCCAGCCACTGGGACTGGCGCGCACTGGGCTTTGGCCTGGCGTTGTTCTGCGTGGTGCGCCCGTTGAGCGTGTTGCTGATGCCTTGGGGCAGCCTGCTCGACCTACGCCAGCGGCTGATGGTCGGCTGGTTCGGCATTCGTGGCATCGGCAGCCTGTTCTACCTGTTCTACGCCCTGAGCCACGGCCTTGGCGGCACGCTTTCGGCGCAGTGCCTGAACATCACGCTGTCGGTGGTGGCGTTGAGCATCGTGGTGCATGGCCTGAGCACGCAACCGATGCTGAACTACTACGGGCGGCGCGGCTGACCGCCCCTGCTGGCGAAATTCCCTTGGCACTTGACCTGCTGCCCCCCTGAACTAGAGTCAAAGGCTGCCCATCAAGGACAGATGGCTGCAGATAGGCGACGTTATCTACGCGTTCAAGGAAGCCAACTAACGGAGTAGTGGCAATGAGCAAACCTGCATCGACCCCTTTCATCCATACCCTTATCAACGACCTCGGCGCTGCCGCGATGTTGCCCAACATCATGCTCGGCGAAGAACTGGGCCTGTACCGGGCCATGGCCGACGGCCAGCCGGTGACCGCCCAGACCCTGGCCACACGCACTGGCTGCAATGCCCGCCTGCTTCGCGAATGGCTCAACGCCCATGCCGCCTCTGGCTACATGCAGCACAACGACGAACATTTCAGCCTTGACGAGCAGCAGGCCCAGGCCCTGGCCCATGAGGACTCCGCCACCTACATTGCTGGCGGCACCCAGGCCATCGCCTCGATGGTGCTCGACAAGGACAAGCTGGTGGCGGCGATGCGCGGCGACGGTGGCCTGGCATGGGGCGACCATCATGCGTGCATGTTCGGTGGCGTCGAGCGCCTGTTCCGGCCTGGCTACCGCAACCATCTGGTCGGCAGCTGGCTGCCGGCACTGGAGGGTGTGGTGGACAAGTTGCACGCCGGGGCCCTGGTGGCAGACATCGGGTGTGGTCTTGGCACCTCGACGCTGCTGATGGCCGAGGCCTTTGCGGCTTCGCATTTCGACGGCATCGACTACCACGCGCCCTCGGTGGCCACTGCCGGTCAACGGGCCAGGGACAGCGGCCTGACCGAACGGGTGCGCTTCACCCAGGCCAGCGCCAAGGACTACCCTGGCCGCGATTATGACCTGGTGTGCTTCTTCGACTGCCTGCATGACCTGGGCGACCCGGTGGGTGCGGCCCGACATGCCTGGCAGGCACTCAAGCCGGGGGGCACGCTGTTGCTGGTGGAGCCGTTTTCGAATGATCGGCTGGACGACAACCTCAACCCGGTGGGGCGTTTGTTCTATGCGGTCTCGACGTTTCTGTGCACGCCCAATTCACTGTCGCAGGAGGTGGGTTTGGGGCTTGGCGCGCAGGCGGGTGAGGCGCGCATTCGGGGTGTGCTTGAAGAGGCGGGGTTCAGCCACATGCGCCGGGCGTGCGAGACGCCGTTCAACCTGATACTGGAGGCGCGCAAGTAGAGGCGACGCGGCAATCGGGTGTCGAGCCACCAGGGCTGACAACTGCGATCCTGCAGGCCAGGGTGCGTTGCAACCAATGTAGGAGCCGGCAAGGCCGGCTCCCACATTTTTAAAACCACCCTGGCCCGCAGAATCGCCATGGCACAACCCGATGTACCCACCTGCCCCAACCTGGCCTACCCTTCACCCATGCTCATCGTCGAAAACCTGCACAAGACCTTCACCACCGCCCAAGGCACCCTGCCGGTGCTGCGCGGTGTCGATCTGCACCTGCCCGCCGCCACCAGCCTGGCGCTGATGGGCGAGTCCGGCAGCGGCAAGAGCACGCTGCTGCACCTGATAGCCGGCCTCGAACGCCCCGACAGCGGGCGCATTCTGTTCGACGGCCAACCGCTACACACCTGCACCGAAGCCGGGCTCGCCCACTGGCGCCGACAAGGCATCGGCCTGGTGTTCCAGCAATACAACCTGATCAGCAGCCTGGACGTGGCCGCCAACCTGGCCTTCCAGGCGCGCCTGGCCGGCCGCCATGACCCGGCCTGGGTCACCCACCTGGCCGAGCGCCTGGGCCTGGCGCCGCTGCTGCAACGCTACCCCGAGCAACTCTCCGGCGGGCAGCAGCAACGCCTGGCAATCGGCCGCGCACTGGCCTCGCGCCCCGCGCTGGTGCTGGCCGACGAACCCACCGGCAGCCTCGACGAAGCCAGCAGCGAAAACGTGCTCGACCTGCTGCTGGAGCTGGTCGGGGCAAGCAACAGCAGCCTGCTGATGGTCACCCACAGCGCCCACCTGGCCACCCGCCTGCACCAGCGCCTGACCCTGCACCTGGGCCGGGTACGCGCATGATCGGCCTGTGCCTGCAGGCGCTGCTCAGCCACTGGCGGCGCCACCCCCTGCAATGCGCCAGCATCCTCACTGGGCTGTGGCTGGCCACCACCCTGTGGGCCGGGGTCCAGGCGCTCAACCAGCAGGCCCGCGCCGACTACGCGCGGGCCAACGCGCTGCTGACCGGCGCAGCGCAGGCGCAGGTGAGCCCGCGCCACGGCGAACGCTTCGACCAGCACGCCTACATTCAATTGCGCCGGGCCGGCTGGCCGGTGTCGCCGGTGCTCGAGGGCCGCCTGCGCTTTGCCGGCGCCGAACCGGTCAGCGTGAAGCTGCTGGGCATCGAGCCGCTGAGCCTGCCACCCGGCAGCGCCATCGCCGGCCAGGCCGCCCAACGCATCGACCCCGCCGCCTTCATCGGCCCACCGGGCCAGGCATGGATCGCACCCGACACCCTGCAGCGCCTTGGCCTGGCGCCCGGTGCCGAACCGCTGAGCGGCGACGGCCAGCGTCTGCCGCCGTTGCAGGTACAGGCGCAGCTGGCCCCGGGGGTAATGGTGGTCGACATCGGCCAGGCCCAACGCCTGCTGCAGGCACCGCAACAGCTCTCGCGACTGCTGATACCCGCCGGCTACACCCCGCCCGCGCTGCCCGAGGGCCTGAACGAGCTACTGGTGGTGCAGGCCGCCAGCGACACCGACGACCTGCAACGGCTGACCGAAAGCTTTCACCTCAACCTCACTGCGCTGGGCCTGCTGGCCTTCCTGGTAGGGCTGTTCATCGTGCATGCGGCCATCGGCCTGGCCCTGGAGCAGCGCCGCAGCCTGTTGCGCACCCTGCGTGCCTGCGGCGTGAGTGTGCGTGCGCTGGTGACTGCCCTGGCCATCGAACTGGGGCTGTTCGCGCTGCTGGCCGGGCTGGCCGGGGTGGCCTGCGGTTACCTGCTGGCCAGCCTGCTGCTGGGTGACGTGGCCGCCAGCCTGCGCGGCCTGTATGGCGCCCAGGTGGCCGGGCACCTGAGCCTGCCGCTGCACTGGTGGCTGAGCGGGCTGGCCATCAGCCTGCTCGGGGCAGCACTGGCCGGTGCCGGCAGCCTGCTGCGCGCCGCGCGCCTGCCGCTGCTGGCGCTGGCACAGCCCCAGGCCTGGCGCCAGGCGCAGGTGCGCTGGCTGCGACGCCAGGCACTGCTGGCGCTACTGCTGCTGGCCGTGGCCCTGGGGTGCTGGCGCTGGGGCGCGAGCCTGCCGGCGGCCTTCACCCTGCTGGCCGCCTTGCTGCTGGGCGCCGCGCTGATGCTGCCGCTGCTGCTCGATGGCGCCCTGGCGCTGTTGCAGCGGCTGTGCCACCGGCCGCTGGCGCAGTGGTTCGTGGCCGACAGCCGCCAGCAACTGCCGGCCCTGGCACTGGCGCTGATGGCGTTGCTGCTGGCGCTGGCCGCCAGCGTCGGGGTGGGCAGCATGACGTCCGGGTTCCGCCAGACCTTTCTGGGCTGGCTCGATCAACGGCTGTCGGCCGAGCTGTACGTGACCCCGCATGACACCGCCCAGGGCCTGGCCATCGCGGCCTGGCTACCCACCCAGCCAGGGGTGCGCGCCGTGCTCGCGCAGTGGCGCACCGAAGTGCGCGTAGGCGGCGCCCCGGTGCAAGTGCAGGGGGTGATCGACCACCCGGCCTACGCGCAGCACTGGCCGTTGCTCGAACAGCGCAGCGAGGCGTGGCGCCAGTTGGCCAGCGGCGCCGGGGCGATGCTCAGCGAACAGTTGGCACGGCGCCTGGCGCTGGGCCTGGGCGATCGCGTGAGCTTGCCCGGCGCTGCACCCCTTGACGTGGTGGCCGTATACGCCGACTACGGCAACCCGCGCGGGCAGGTGCTGGTGAACGCCGACTGGCTGCGGCGCACCTGGCCCGAGGCCACGCTCAACACCCTCAACCTGCGCGTGGCGGGCGAGCAGGTGGCGACGCTCAAGGCCGCGCTGCAGCAACGCTATGCGCTGGACGCCACCCGGCTGGTGGACCAGCGCACCCTAAGGCGCTGGTCGGTGGAGGTGTTCGAGCGCACCTTCGCCGCCACCGCCGCACTCAACAGCCTGACCCTGGGCGTGGCCGGCGTGGCCCTGTTGATCAGCCTTTTGACCCTGGGCCAGAGCCGGCTCGGCCAGTTGGCGCCGCTATGGGCACTGGGCGTCAGGCGCCAGCACCTGGCCTGGCTGTCGCTGGGGCAGACGCTGCTGCTGGCCAGCCTGACCGTGCTGCTGGCAATTCCCCTGGGCCTGCTGCTGGCCTGGTGCCTGGTGGCGGTGGTCAACGTGCAGGCGTTCGGCTGGCGCCTGCCGTTGCAGGTGTTCCCTGGCCAGCTACTGCAACTGGCGCTGCTGGGCCTGTTCACCGCCCTGCTCGCCGCCGCCGGCCCCCTGTGGCAACTGGCCCGCCGCCAGCCCGCCGAACTGCTGAGGCACTATGCCGATGGAACCTAGACACTGGGGCGTCCTGCTGCTGTGCCTGCTGCTGGGCGCCTGCGACCCCTCGCCACCGCCACCCGCCGGTTTTGCCGGCCTGGGCCAGGACGCCGCAGCCTTTGCCCCGGTGGTGCGCGGCCAACCGTTGCAGTTCCCGCGTGACCACGGCGCCCATGCGGGGTATCGCATCGAATGGTGGTACGTGACCGCCAACCTGCGCGATGCACAGGGCCGCGACTGGGGTGCGCAATGGACCCTGTTCCGTTCGGCGCTGCGCCCCGGCGCCGAACAGCCGGGCTGGGCCAGCCCCGTCGTATGGCTGGGGCACGCGGCGTTGAGCGGGCCGTTTGGCCATCAGTTCAGTGAAACGCTGGCGCGTGGCGGTGTCGGCCAGGCGGACGTGCAGGCGCAACCGTTCAAGGCCTGGATCGACGACTGGTCGCTGCAGGCGGTGGGCGGCCAAGGCATCGAGCAGTTGCAGATGCGCGCAGGCGGCAAGGGCTTCAGCTACGACCTGCAACTGAGCAGCCTGCAGCCCCTGGTGCTGCAGGGCGATCAGGGCTACAGCGAGAAGTCCGGCCAGGGCCAGGCGTCGTATTACTACAGCCAGCCGTTCTATACAGTGCGCGGTGAAGTACAGCACGAGGGCCGGCGCGTCGAGGTGACCGGCAACGCCTGGCTCGACCGCGAATGGAGCAGCCAGCCGCTGGCCCCCGACCAGCATGGTTGGGACTGGTTTTCGCTGCACCTGGACAACGGCACGCGGCTGATGCTGTTCCAGGTCCGTCAGGCCGATGCACAACCGTACCGGGCAGGCACCTGGATTGCCGCCGACGGCAGCAGCACCGCGCTCAACGGTGCGCAGATCGTGCTTGAGCCGCTGGCCCGCACCCAACTGGTCGACGGCCCGCAGGTGCCCACGCGCTGGCGGGTGCAGGTGCCCGACCGGCAGCTGGACATCGAGGTCGACGCCCTGGTGCCGCAGGCCTGGATGGGCACCCGCTTTCCCTACTGGGAAGGCCCGGTGAAGGTACAGGGCAGCACGGCCGGGCGTGGCTACCTGGAAATGACCGGCTATTCGCGCTGAGCGCCACCGACGCAGCGGCTATTCTTGCCTGAACGCCCACCTGCCTGGAGTTGCACCATGCCTGGCCTGTCTACTTCCGCCCCCCGTGGCTGGACGCAGTGGTGCAAACCGCTGGCGTTCCTGCTGGTGGCCGCCATCGGCCTGTACTACGTGAAATGGTCGCCCTACTACGCCAAGTCGTTTGTTGCCGCCGACAGCCACAGCATCGGCGCCTCGATCCTGGACGATCACCAGTACGCACCGCTGACGGCAGCGCTGGCGTATGCCCAGGTGTACTTCCTGGCCATCTGGAAGGCGGCGCTGCTGGCGGTGATCCTCGGCTCGCTGGTTCAGGTGCTGATACCGCGGGACTGGCTGCTGCGCCTGTTCGGCAAGGCCGGGCTGGGCTCGACCCTGCGTGGCGGCCTGTTCGCCCTGCCGGGCATGATGTGCAGTTGCTGCGCGGCACCGGTGGCTGCCGGGCTGCGTCGGCAGAATGTGTCGGTAGGCGCGGCGCTGGCGTTCTGGATCGCCAACCCGGTGCTCAACCCGGCCACGCTGGTGTTCATGGGCTTCGTGCTGGGCTGGGAGTTCAGTGCCCTGCGCCTGGTGGCGGGTGTGGTGCTGGTGGTGGGGGTGTCGCTGTTCGCCCAGCGCATCTCGCGCCCGGACGTACTGCCCGAACCCGCGGTGGACGCGGCCAATGTGGCCAGTACCCCGGTGCCCGGCAGCCTGCTGGCACGCTGGATGAAAACCCTGTGGCAGCTGTTCTGGACCACCATCCCGATCTATGTGCTGGCCGTGCTGGTACTGGGCGCGGCGCGGGTATGGCTGTTTCCGCATGTCGAGGGCGGCATGGGTTCAGGGCTGGTGTGGCTGGTACCGCTGGCGGTGGTCGGCACGCTGTTCGTGATCCCGACGGCGGCGGAAATCCCGATCGTGCAGACGCTGATGGCCCTGGGGCTGGGCACCGCGCCGGCGGTGGCATTGCTGATGACCTTGCCCAGCGTGAGCCTGCCGTCACTGCTGATGCTGCGCACCTCCTTCGATACGCGGGTGCTGGTGTGGGTTGCGCTGCTGACGATGCTGGTGGGGGTGCTTAGCGGGCTGGTTGCGCTGCTGGTGCTCTAGGGCCGGCGTGCACCGCCCCCACAGCACCGGCACAGGTGCCTACAGCCGCCTTTCGCGCAGGTAGGCCAGCACCGCGGCCCGATCGCCGGCGAACTCGATGCGCGCCGCCTTGGCATCGCGCTGGTAGGCGTACATCGGGTCGTAGTACTCGCTCAGCAGGCCCTCGATCCACGCACGGTGCAGCTCCACCGCGCCGCTCGCACGCTGCACCTGCAACGCCGCGTCCATCGCCGCCGCCAGGCGCTGGTAACGCTCGCCACCCAGGCGCCGGACAATGCCCGACAGGCTCTCGCGCAGCCGCCCGGCAAAGTGTTCGAAGCCCTGCTCCGGCCCGTGGGCCAGCACGAACTCGGCGCACAGGTCGATCACATAGTCCTGCAGGATTCGTTGCACGCGGCATTCCAGGCTGTCTTCGAGCCACACCAGCGGCGCCTGCTGCATGCGCCGGTACAGGCCCAGCGGCACCGCGCGGCTGCCGATCATGCGCCCCTCGTCCTCAAGCACGAACTGCTCGATGCCGGCGTTGCGCTTTTTCAGCAGGTCCACCGCCAGGGTGTTTTCAAAACCGATCTGCGCCGGCTGCGCAGTGGCATGCCGGCCGAAGCTGGAGCCACGGTGGTTGGCGTGCCGCTCCAGGTCCAGCGCATTGTCCAGCTGCGCCAGCGCCTCGGTCTTGCCGGTGCCGGTCATGCCGCCCAGCAGCACGAAATCGCACTGCGCCACGGCCTGGTCGCCAACCTCCAGCAGAAACGTGCGCAAGGCCTTGTAGCCCCCGCGTACGCGCCGGTAGCGGATACCGGCCTCATCGCGCAGCCACTGCTGGGTGATCTGCGAACGCAGGCCACCGCGAAAGCAGTACAGCAGGCCATCGGGGTTGGCTCGGGCGAACTGCGCCCAGGCCTGGATACGGGCCTGGCGCAGCGCCCCGGACACCAGCTGGTGCCCGAGCACCATTGCCGCCTGCTGGCCATGCTGCTTGTAGCAGGTGCCCACCTGCTGGCGCTCGTCGTCGTTCATCAACGGCAGATTGCTGGCGTGGGTGAACGCGCCCTTGTCGAACTCGACCGGTGCGCGCACATCCATCAGGGGCACATCGTCGAGAAAGATCGAACGGTAGTCGGTGCAGTCGTCGTGCATCAACACACCTCGACCGCATGGGTGCCGCGCGCCACCAGCGTGCCGATCGGCGTCAGCGCCAGGCCCTGTGCCTGCGTCAGCTCGAGAAACGCCGCCTGCCCTTCGGGCGCCACCGCCACCAGCAGCCCGCCACTGGTCTGCGGGTCGCACAACAGCAGCTTGTGCGCCTCGCTCAACGGGCCGATGCGCTCGCCATAGCTGTCGAAGTTGCGCAGCGTGCCACCGGGTACGCAACCCTGCTCGATGTAATGCTCGACACTGGCCAGGCGCGGGACCTGCGCCGCTTCCAGGCGCGCGGTCACGCCGCTGCCATCGGCCATTTCCACCAGGTGCCCGAGCAGGCCGAAGCCGGTGACGTCGGTCATGGCCTTGACCCCCTCCAGGCGCGCGATCTGGCTGCCGATACGGTTGAGGGTGCACATCTGGTCACGCGCCAGCCCCACGTCTTCGGCGCGCAGCAGGCCCTTCTTCTCCGCCGTGGTGAGCACGCCGATGCCCAGCGGCTTGGTCAGGTACAGCTGGCAGCCGACGGTGGCAGTGTCGTTGCGCTTGATGTGGCGCTTGTCGACGATGCCGGTGACCGCCAGGCCGAAGATCGGCTCGGGGGCGTCGATCGAATGCCCGCCGGCCAGGGGAATGCCGGCCGCATCGCACACCGCGCGCCCGCCGCGGATCACCTCGCGGGCGATCTCCGGGGCCAGCACGTTGACCGGCCAGCCCAGGATGGCGATGGCCATCAGCGGGTCGCCGCCCATGGCGTAGATGTCGCTGATGGCGTTGGTGGCCGCAATGCGGCCGAAATCGAAGGGGTCGTCGACGATGGGCATGAAGAAGTCGGTGGTCGAGACCACGCCGCGCTCGTCATCGATGGCATACACCGCCGCATCGTCGCGCGAGGCGTTGCCCACCCACAGGCGCGGGTCGAGGTTCTGCGCGCCGCTGCCGGCGAGGATCACCTCGAGCACCTTGGGTGAAATCTTGCAGCCACAGCCGGCGCCGTGGCTGTACTGGGTAAGGCGTACTGGTTCGTTCATCGGTTGTCCCCCGGGTTCAAGCCCCTGAGTCTAAGGCAGGGGACCCGGGGGCGCTACGTGATGGTGGCTACTGCTAGACCTTGAACTGGGTCACCAGCAGGTTGAGGTCGACCGCAAGGCCTGCCAGCGCCTGGCTGGCGGCATTGCTCTGGCGTGCACCGGCCGCGGTCTGGATCGACAGGTCACGGATGTTGACCAGGTTGCGGTCCACCTCGCGGGCCACCTGGGCCTGCTCCTCACTGGCGCTGGCGATCACCAGGTTGCGCTCGTTGATGCCGGTGATGGCCTGGGTGATCTCGTCCAGGGCGTGACCGCACAGCTGCGCCACTTCCAGGGTGGCGTGGGCGCGCTGGTTGCTGTTGCGCATTGCCGTGACCGCCGTGCCGGTGCCCTGCTCGATGGTCCCGATCATGGTCTCGATCTCCTGGGTGGACTGCTGGGTGCGGTGCGCCAGCGCCCGAACCTCGTCGGCCACCACGGCGAAGCCCCGCCCGGCATCCCCGGCCCGGGCCGCCTCGATGGCGGCGTTGAGGGCCAGCAGGTTGGTCTGTTCGGCAATCGCGCGGATCACTTCCAGCACCTGGCCGATGTTGCGTACATCGTCCGCCAGGTGCTCGACCTGCTCGCAGGTGTGGGTCACGTCGTCGGTAAGCTGGCCGATGGAGTCGACGGTGCGCTGCACCTGCTCGCGGCCGTGGTGGGCGGTCTCGTCGGTCTGGCGCGAAGCCTCGGAGGTGCTCACGGCGTTGCGGGCCACCTCCTCCACGGCCGCCGTCATCTCGTTCACCGCCGTGGCCGCCTGCTCCACTTCGTCGTTCTGCTGCTGCAGCGCGCGATTGGAGTCGTCGGTGGCAGCCTGCAGCTCTTCGGCGGCCGAGGCCAGCTGGCTGGAGGAACTGGCAATTTTCTGCAGCGTGCCGCGCAGGCTGCCCTGCATGTCGCGCAGCGCCAGCAGCAGACGCGCCGGCTCATCCTTGCCGCTGATGCTGATCTCGTCGCACAGGTCGCCACCGGCGATGGTCTGGGCAATGCCCACGGCTTCGCCCAGCGGGCGCACGATGCTGCGCGTGAGCAGCACTGCCAGCGCCACGGTCAAAGCCAGCACCACGGCCAGAATCGCCAGCACCAGGCTGATGGCGCCATGGAATACCTCGGTGCTGCGTTGGGCCGCCTGCTCCCCGCCCTTGTCGTTGAGCGCAATGATTTCGAGCAGGTCGGTGAGCATGCCGTCGGCATTGGTCAGGTACGGGCCGGCGTCCACCAGCGCGATGGCGTCGTCCTTGCGCCCCTGCTGCAGTAATTGGACGACCTTGTGCTGATCGGCAAGGTAGCGCGTCTTGGCCTGCTGGTAGCGGGCGAACGCGGCCTGTTCCTGCGCCAGGGTGATCAGCCCGGCATAGGTCGCCTCCTGGGTGTCCAGCTGCGCTTCGAGCTGGTGCAGACGCGTGATCAGGTCCTGCAGGTCGTCGCCGTCGCGCAGTACCAGCAGGCGCAGGGTCAGGGTGCGGATCTGGGTGCTGGTCAGCGCTACGCCGTTGGCCGCGACAATCGAGGGCAGCCAGTTCTGGTCGACCTGGTTGGACTGTTCGTTCATTCGACGCATTTCCAGCAGCGACAGGCCGCCAAGGGCCATCGCCAGCAGGGCAATCAGCGCGAAGCTGAGGCCGGCACGCAGGGAAATGTTGAGGGAGCGCAGAAGCATGGGGTGTTCCTTGTGGCTGCAAAAGTACAACCCGCGCCGGGACAGGCGGCGCGGTCAGGTTCTGCAGGCAAGGCGGTGAAGCGGGAGGGCAGTGTTCTTTATGAGTGCTTGCTCCACTGCCGGCGGGATCACTCGGCGGCAGTGAAGCCATGATATCACATTGACATTAATTGTAACGTTGTCGGTGGTCAGGACTTGAAGCGGCCCACCAGTGCGTTCAATTCGGCCGACAGCGTGGACAGCCGTCCGGAGTCCTCCTGCGCCGAGCTGGCCAGGCTTTCGACCAGGCGCGCTTCGTCGTAGATCTGCTGGATATGCCGGTTGATCTCCTCGGCCACACTGTGCTGCTCCTCGGCGGCGGCCGAGATCTGCAGGTTCTGGTCGCGGATCTCGTTGACCGACAGCTGGATGCCCTCGAAGCTGTCGCGCGCGCTTTCGATGGAGGTGACACTGGCCCGGGACAGGTCCTGGCAGCTTTGCATCTTCTGCGATACCTCCTGGGTCTTGCTGGCGAGGGTACCGAGCAACTGGTCGATTTCGCCGGTGGAGTCGGCGGTGCGCTTGGCCAGCGCGCGCACCTCGTCCGCCACCACGGCAAAGCCGCGGCCCTGGTCGCCGGCGCGGGCGGCCTCGATGGCGGCATTGAGCGCCAGCAGGTTGGTCTGCTCGGCGATGGCGCGAATGGTGCCCAGGATCTGGTTGATGCTGCGGCTGCCCTCCTCCAGCTCGACCATGGCCTGGGACGACTCGCTCAGGCGGTTGCCAAGGCGGTTGACGTTCTCGGTGGTCAGCTCGATCTGCTGCTTGCCTTCGGCCACCCGGCGATGCCCGCTTTCGGCGGAATCGGCGGCGTTGCTGCACGAGCGGGCCACCTCGTTGGCGGTGGCGACCATTTCGTTGAATGCGGTGGAAACCAGCTCCACCGCTTCACGCTGGCGCCCGGCCGCCTGGTTCATGTTGGTGGCCACCTCGCTGTTGACCTGCGAGGCGTCGTGCAGGTTGGTGGAGGCTGCGCCGATGCGCTGGATCAACTGGCGGATGGCCGCCAGAAACCGGTTGAACCAGCCGGCCAGCTCGGCGGTTTCATCCTTGCCCTGCACAACCAGGTCGCCCTCGCCCTCGGCAATCGACTGCAGGCCCGTGCTGACCTGGCCGATGGGCTTGACGATCACCCGGGCGAACGCGGCGCCGATCAGCGCGAAGAAGATCGCCAGCACCACCACGATGATCCCGGCCAGGTAGGTCATGCGCGTGGCGGCGCCCATCACTTCGCGCTGCTCGATCAGGCCCACGAAGCGCCAGCCCAGGCCTGGGGAGGTCCATACGTTGGCCATGTAGCGAACCCCGTCGATCTCGACGTCGGCAGCCCCCTGTTCGGTGGCCGCGAGCCTGGCGTAGGGCTCGCCCAGGTCCTTGAGCGGCTTGAAGCTGTGCCCGTCGTCGCGCGGGTCGACCAGCACCACACCGTCCTCGATCAGCATCACGTAGCCGCTTTGACCCAGCTTGATGCTCTTGACCAGTTCGGTGAGGTTCTTCAGCGAGACGCTGACCACGAACACGCCGCGGGGCTTGCCGGCGCCGTCGAGCATGGCCCGGGCGGTGCCCACCAGGGCCACGTCGTCCTTGTCGTAGTAGTAGGCCGGGGTGCGCACGGTCTTGCCGGGGCTGGCCATCGCGGCCTTGTACCAGGGGCGCTGGCGCGGGTCGTAGTTGGCCAGTTGCGGGTCATCCGGCCACTTGGCGTAGGTGCCGTCTTCCAGGCCGATGGACAGGATGGCCGCCGCCGGGTGGGTGGCGCCAAAGCGTGCAAAGGCGTCGATCACCCCCTGGGCCGGCGCTGGCAGGGGCTGGCTGGCGGCGTCGGCAGCGCGGTAGTCCTTGAGCGTCTGCACAGCGCTGTATACAGGATCGGCCGACATTTGATCGACGTTCTGCTGCATCCCGTCGAAGAACTGGCGCATGTTGCCGTCGATCTGGCGTATTTCCCGGGTGCTGCCATCGATGAACTGCTCAACCGCCTGGGTGCGGATATTCATCACGCTGACCACCGCGACCACCGTCACCGGGATGAAAGCCACCAGTACAAACGCAAGGACCAGCTTGTTTTTTATATTCATCGCGCGCTTCACCCTCCCCGGGCATGAGGCGCCAGTCACCCGTGCAGCGTGAGTTCTGGCAATTTGCTATCACCGCTGTTTCGGCTGGGGAGGTGAAAATCTTTAATACAGTTTCGTGTACAAAAAAATGCAGGATTGTTTCTAGTTGGTCGGCCGCATGGGGCGCGGCGCCGGCATGCCAGGCGTCGCGCCCTGCAGCACCAGGCGGGTGATGGTGGCGGCCGCCAGCGCGTAGTCGTCGCCCTGGGGCACATGCACGCCCGTGAGCTGGGCCATGCGCCAGCCGAAATTGGTGTAGGTGCGGGTGGCCGACCAGATGAACAGCATCAGGTGTTGCGGGTCGACCGGGGCGATCAGGCCGCGTTTGATCCAGCTGTTCAGGCAGTGCACGTTGAGCTGCGCCTCGGCGCGCAGCAGGTCGCGGCACACCCCTGGCAGTTGCTTGGCCCCGTGCAGCAGCTCGCTGCTGAACACGTTGGAGGTGTACGGGTGGTCACGCACGATGCGGATGCGCGCCTGGATGTAGGCCGGCAGCGCCACCTGCGGGTCATCGCTGGCGCGCAGCACGGCGGAGGCCGCGAGCAAGGGTTCCAGAAAGGCCATCAGCACCCGGGTGTAGAGGTTTTCCTTGGTCTGGAAGTAGTAGTACAGGTTGGCCTTGGGCACGCCGGCGCGGGCCGCAATGTCGCGGGTCTGGGCGGCGTTGTAGCCCTTGCTGGCGAATTCCTCGCTGGCGGCCTCGAGAATCAGCTGCTGGTTGCGTTGACGAATGCTGGACATGGCGATGGCACTTCGGGGAAAGACCCTCGCAATATACAAAAATACATAGCGATGAGGCTATGCATGCCAGGTTGCGGGCGCGCCTTCGCCGGCAAGGCCGGCGGCTGGAGTGGGTGGGGCGCCTCAGGCCTCGGCCAGCAGGTAGGTGCGCAGGTCCCTGGAGACCTCTTCGGCCAGCAGCCCGACGATCACCTCGACACCGGCCTGGCGCAACAGGCGAACCCCGGCCCCGGCATTGCGCGGGTCCGGGTCGAGCATGCCGACGAACACCCGCTCCACCCCCTTGTCGATCAACGCCAGGGCACACGACGGGGTGCGCCCCTGGAACGAACAGGGCTCCAGGGTCACATACGCTGTCACACCCCGGCCCCCTTCCGGCAATTTCGCCAACGCCATGGCCTCGGCATGGGGCTGCCCCGGCGGTTGGGTGTGGCCCTGGCTGATCACCTGGTGATCGCGGACCATCACGCAGCCCACCGGCGGGTTGGGCCGGCACGCCGGCAAGGCACGGCGCCCCTCGATCAGGGCCAGTTGCATGAAATCGCTGTTGGAAGGGAGTATCGGCATAAGGTCCTTGCCCAGTGGGTTCCAGAATGAGCGAAGGCGACAGGGTACTCCTGCTGCACGGCGAGGGCACGATTTCTCCCGCATAGTGCGCTCACGCCGGTTGCCCGTTGTCGCTGCCGGCGGGCTTCGCTATAGTCACGCCCTGGCGTTCTCCGCGCCTGCCGTCCGCGCAAAGGGCCACGCCCCGGTACAGAACAGCCTCATTCGTCGATACGACTCCCGGCCTGCAAGCGGACAAGGCCCGACCCAGGAGATCGTATGCTCGCCGCCCTGCCCCCGCACATCTGCCATGACGGCAGAATCAACCTCGAACACCAGCGCAAACGCGCCAAGACCCTGCTCAGGCACCTGCTGGCCGGCACTGCGCCGGCGCACTTCAAGCCCCTGCCCCACACCCGCGCCCCACGCCTGGCCGATGCGCAGTGGCTGATCGCGCAGGAGCTGGGCTTTGCCAGCTGGCCAAGGCTCAAGGCGCATGTCGACGCCATCGACTTTGCCGCACGCAACCCCGGCTTCGAAGCCGACGACGAAGCCCGCAGCGTGCATTGGCGGTGCGGCAACGACATCGCCCATACCCTGCGCCTGGCCGGTTTCAAGGGGGCCTTCCATACCTTCATCGACCCGCTGTGCATGGGCCCGGTACCGGCACTGCCGGCGCAACCGTTGCTCGCCCTGCGCAACGACTACATCAGCCGCGTGTTCGGCATGCCAGAAGCCGACGTGGCGCGGCGCAGTGCCGAGGAGTACGCCGCCCTGGCGCAGCTCGACGGGTGCCCGCACGCCGTGCTGTGGTGCGAGGCGGATGCCTATGACCAGTTGTTCCTGATCCGCGTGCTGGCGGGCATCGAGCAGTTGCCCGAGTGCCTGGAACTGATCGAGATCAGCCAGGTGCCGGGTGTGCAGCGTTTCATCGGCATCGGCCAGCTCGCGCCGGACCTGCTGGCCTGGCTGTGGCCCCAGCGTCGGCGCCTGGACGAGGCAGCGCTGGCGCTGGCCCGGCGTGCCTGGGCGGCGTACTGCGCGCCCTCGCCACTGGCCTGGGCGCAGCTGGCCCATGCGCCAAGCCCGGCACTGCCCTTGCTGGCGCCGGCATTGCTGCGCCAGTTGCAGGAACTGCCGGGGCTGGCCGACGGCCTGTCGCTGACCGAGCGCCTGGCCCTGGGCATCGTCGCCGAAGCCGGCAGCCTGGCGTTCGGCCGGGTGTTCGCAGAGCTCATGGGCAGGCGCGAGCCACTGCCGTACCTGGGCGACCAGATGTTCCATGCGCTGATGCGCCCGCTGATCGATGCGCCCACGCCGTTGCTGTTCGAAGCGGACGTTCACCTGCCCTGGCCGCAACGCAGCCTGACCCTCACGGCCCTGGGCCAGCGGGTACTGGCAGGTGACGCCTACTGGCTGGACCAGGCGGCCCCCGAACGCTGGGTAGGCGGTGTACGCCTGCAGGCCGGGCTGGCGCACTGGGCACTTGATGCCCATGGCCAGCCGGTGTGGCGCCACCAACCGTCCTGATGCCTGCCGAACGACCGCCGACCTAGCCAAAGGTCGGCACCCCAAAACGTAACAATATGTACAAAGCACGCGGTTGATTGTTTATGCTGGCCTGCTCATGCCATGGCGCATAGCCACATCGACCTGTTAATCGACCATGAAAATCTTTCTTGTTCTACTGTTTGTCTTCTCCATCGCCTACGTGCACCTGCGCGGGCGCGTGCGGCACAAGTTCACCCGCCAGCTGGGCGATCACTCCAGCTTCCTGGCCCCGATCAACGTGTTCCTCTACCTGTTCTCCCGGCTGCCGGCCAAGCCTTACCTGCCGGTGGAGGCCTTCCCCGAGCTCAAGCCGCTGCAGGACAACTGGCAGGAAATTCGTGCCGAAGCCCAGCAACTGCTGCACGTGGGCGAAATCAAGAGTTCGCAGAGCCATGACGACGTCGGCTTCAACTCGTTCTTCAAGAGCGGCTGGAAGCGCTTCTACCTGAAGTGGTACGGCGAAAGCCACCCGTCGGCCATGAAGCTGTGCCCACGCACCACCGAACTGCTGCAGGGCATCGGCACGGTCAAGGCGGCGATGTTCGCCACCCTGCCGCCGGGCTCCAAACTTGTGCGCCATCGTGACCCGTATGCCGGCTCCTACCGCTACCACCTGGGGCTGGACACGCCCAACGACGAGGCCTGCTATATCTGCGTCGACGGCGAGAACTACCACTGGCGCGACGGCGAGGCGGTGATGTTCGACGAAACCTACATCCACTACGCGGCCAACCACACCGAGCACAACCGCATCATCCTGTTCTGTGATGTGGAGCGACCGCTGAAGTACCGCTGGGCGACGGCGTTCAACCGCTGGTTCAGCCGCAAGGTGATGGCCGCCGCTGCGGCGCCGAACGATGCGGGCGACAAGACCGGCGGGATCAACCGGCTGTTCACGCGCATCTACAAGATCCGCGAGCGCGGCAAGGCGCTGAAGAAGCGCAACCGGCTGCGCTACTACCTGGAGAAGTGGGCGGTGGTGGCGCTGTTGCTGCTGGTGTTCATCTATATCTGAGGTGGCCCTTTCGCCGGCAAGGCCGGCTCCTGCCGGCGGCGCGTGAGCCTGTGGGGGCCGGCCTTGCGGCAAAACGGCCCCTACCAAAGTACGCCCCCACCCCGACCATCGACCAACGGCGCCCCAGTGCCGAAAAAACTAGCTTCACTGTTCATTTTGTCGCAACACAAAAAGGTGAAGACGATGAGCATGATGGACTGGGATGGCTACCGCAAACAGCTGATGGCCGGTATCGGCGACCTCAAGCAACTCTCGCCCGGCACGGTCGACGGCTACATGACCGCCAGCGGCGCCGGGGCCAAGACCAACCACCTGGACGCAAAGACCCGCGAGCTGATCTCCCTGGCCGTGGCGGTGACCACCCGCTGCGACGGCTGCATTGCGGTGCACTCGGCGCAGGCGGTCAAGCAAGGCGCCACCCGTGAGGAAATCGCCGAGGCCCTGGGCGTGGCCGTGGCGATGAACGCCGGCGCCGCCCTGGTGTACTCGGCGCGCGCACTGGATGCGGTGGGCAAGGCCGGGGAGTAACCCGGCCTGGGGCCTGCGCTCAGGGCTGCGCAGGCCGCTCCATCAGCACCACCTCGATCGGGTCGCCGCCCACCCCGTGGGAGAAGAAGTCGCGCCCCTTGGCGACAAACCCGTGACGCTGATAGAAGCCCTCGGCATTGAGCGTGGACTCGACCTTGATCACCTCCACACCCGGCGCCCGGGCCTTGGCCAGGCCCGCCTCCAGCAGGCGGCTGCCCAGTTGCTGGCCGGCCGCCTGCTGCAGCACGAACAGGCGCGTGACTTCGCCAGGTTCAGCATCGACAAAACCGACCACCGTCTCACCCTGACATGCCACCACCATCGAGCCCTTGGCAATGGAACGCTCGTAATCCTCATGGGTTCGCTGGCCCATCCAGCCGCGCAACTGCTCATCCGAATAGCGCCCACCCGCCAATTGCGTGATCGACTGGTGCGTCACCGCAAATACCGCTGCCCCATCGCCGGCCCGGGCCGCGCGCAAGGTGATCGACTCCATGGGTTCCCTTCCCCTGTGAATGCATGAGCCGCCACTCTAGCCGGCCTGCACGGTGGCCTCAACCACCCGGGTTGGTGAACTGGATGTACAGGCAGAAGCTGCCCAGCAGCAGCCAGAAGCCGATGAACAGCCAGGGCGTGCGCATGGAGAACAGCAGCGACTTGCAAAAGCCCTTGTGGCTCGATTCCAGCTCGTTGAACAGCGGCGATTCGTCGTAGGCCAGGCCCATGGCCGGCTTGCTGTGCAGCAGGTTGCTCTGCTTGAAGTGCCAGTGATCGATGATCAGGTAGGCCGCGCGTATGCCCGGCCAGGCGTTGAGCGAGCTGACGATGCCAAGCAGCGCCATCAGGCACGGCACCACCAGGGTGAACAGCTTGCCCCATTCGGGGTTGAGGTTGGCCATCGACGAGGCAAAGGCGATCACCAGGAACGACTGCGCCGTGAGGTAGGCGTTGGTCCGGTTGGACAGCAGGCTGGTTTCGTACTGGATCTCGCGCCGGTAGAAGTCCAGGCGCTCCTTGGGCGAGCCGAACAGCAACGGGTCGTCTTCGTCGCTCGATTGCACGGGCAAGGGCTGGGTGATGATTTTCGACATGTCTGGGTATCCGCAACCAGTGGTCGAATTTGGAGCCCACCCCGGCGCCAGCGTTCAGTTGATTGCGCCGGTCGGGGCGCAATCCCTTAGAATGGCGCCCCACCCGCCCCCTTCGCCCGCCAAGGATTCCCATGCTGCAGATCCGCCCGATGACCGCCGCCGATTTCGACCGCTTCTGGCCCACCTTCCAGGCCGTGATCGCAGCGCGGGAGACCTACGCCTACGACCCGAACCTGAGCCTGGAGCAGGCCCGGCACCTGTGGCTTGAGGTGCCGCTGCACACGCTGGTGGTCGAGGACGAGGGCCAGTTGCTGGGCGCGTACTACCTCAAGGCCAATGCCGCAGGCCCCGGCAGCCATGTGAGCAACTGCGGCTACATGGTCGCCGAGGCCGCCCGCGGGCGCGGCGTGGCGCGGCTGATGTGCGAGCACTCCCAGCGCCTGGCACGCAACGAGGGCTTCCTGGCCATGCAGTTCAACTCGGTGGTGGCCAGCAACGAGGTGGCCGTGGCGCTGTGGCACGCGCTGGGCTTCGAGACCGTCGGGCGCCTGCCCAGGGCCTACCAGCATGCCCGCCTGGGCCTGGTCGACTGCCTGGTGATGTACAAGTGGCTGGGTGAAATGACTGCGCCCGAACAGCCAAGGCTGATCGGGCGCAAGAACATCGAGGCGGTGGTGTCGCGCAAGCGCGGGCGCTAGCCCTTAGAACGCAAGGCCGACCTTGATGCCGAACTCGTCACGCTTGAGCTTGATGTTGTCGGCCACTTCCGAGTCTTCGTCCAGCTTGTACTCGGTGCGGGTGTAGTACAGGCCGGCCATCACCGGCATCGAGCCCTTCTGGTTCATCAGCAGGCTGACTTCGGCATAGGGGTTGGTACGGTCCTTGAGGTCGACGGTGTCGTTGCCCACGTCTTCGACATGCAGCTTGGCCTTGCTGTCCAGCGAACGGCGTGCACCGGCTTCCAGGCGCAGGGTCATGTCGTCGAACTGGTGGTTGTAGCCCAGCGCGGCCTTGGCGAAGGGGGTGCGACCGGTCAGCTTCATGTCGTAGCCGTTGGATTCCAGCTCGTAGCGCGACCAGTTGTAGCCGCCGCCCACGATCAGGTCGACCGAGTTGCGCGCATCGATCGCGGCGCGCCAGCCCAGGTCCACGTCGGCCTGGCCTTCCTTGAGCTTGGTGTCGTTGTGGTCGCCGTACTTGAGGTCGACACCGGCCTGGTAGATGAAGCCGGATTCAGCGGTGAGCTTGTTGCCGAAGTTGAAGAACAGGCCGCCTTCACCCATGCGGTCGGTATCGGACTCGCTGCCGCCTTCGAGCTTGAACTTGTTGTAGGCGCCGAGAACACCAAAGGTTGCAATCGGGTCGGTGGGGGCTGCGGCCAGCGCACTCAGGGGGGCGGCCAGTACCGCCAGGGCCGAGGTCTTGAGCAGCAGGTTGCCGAATCGCTTGGACATCACTTTCAGTCTCCATTTATGTGAAAGGCACTCGGGGTCGAATGCGACCTTTCGAACCCCGGGCGTTTCAAAAAGTTCAGACGAAGGCTCTGGGGTGCGGGTTGTGTCACAGAAACCGTGTCGGGCGTTCACAAAACCCTGTGGGAGCTGGCATTGCCAGCGAAGGCAACGCCGCAGATATACAGCCGATTGAATGTTTGCAGCAGCGCGCAGTCCGATTCTTCAAGCCCCAGCCATCAGGAGTACCGCATGACTGCACGCAAACTGTTCACCACCCTTGCCCTGCTCGGCAGTGTCGCCCTGGTCCAGCTCCCGGCCCAGGCCGCCGAGCCCAGCGTGGTTGCGCCCGAGTCCCCGACCCGCGAGCTGAAGGTGCACGACAAGGCCCCCGACCTCTACAAGCGCGACGACATGGCCCTGCGCGGCTGGAAGGAAAAGGGCCTGAGCCAGCCCGACGAAGACAGCCAGTGGGTCAAGATCCAGGACAACTACGTGCTGATCGAAATCACCAACGGCACCATCAAGAAGATCGTGCCTGCCAAGGGCTAACCCAGCGCCGGCAGGCTGTAGCGCTCGGCGAAGTACTGGCGCAGGAACTCGACCGCCACGCGTACTTTCGCCGAGCTGGCCAGGGGCGAGGTGTATACCGCCCAGATGTCCGCCGCCTGGTGATAGTCCTCCAGCACCGGCACCAGCCGGCCATCGGCCAGGCTGTCGTGCACATCCCAGTACGAACGCAGCAGTATCCCCCGCCCGTCCAGGCACCATTGGTGCGCCACCTCGCCGTGGTTGGTCGACAGCCCGCCGGTCACCCGCACGCTCTGCTCGCCCTGCGGCCCCTGTAGTTGCCAGACGCCGAACGGGTGGTCACGCTCCTTGATCACCAGGCAGTCATGGCTGCTCAACTCGGCCAGTTGGCGCGGCGTGCCGCGCCGTTGCAGGTAGCCCGGTGCGGCGCACAGCACGCGCCGGTTGTGGGCCAGCGGCTTGGCGATCAGGTGCGGGGCAATCACGTTGCCCACGCGGATATCCAGGTCCACCCCCTCCTCGATCAGGTCCACCAGGCGGTCGTGCACGTCCAGGCGGATATCCAGCTGCGGGTAGCGCTCGGCCAGCTCCGACAGCGCCGGCGCCACGAAGCGCCGGCCCAGGCCCAGGCTGCTGGCGATACGCAACTGGCCCACCGGCACGCGGTGCTGGGTGCTGATGTCGTCGCCCATGCGCTGCACCGTCTCGAAGATCTGCAAGGCCCACTGGTAGACCCGCTCGCCCTCCTCGCTCAGCGACACCCGCCGCGTGGTGCGGTGCAGCAGGCGCACGCCCATCTGCTGCTCGAGCAGGCGCACACGCTTGCTGATGAACGCGGCCGACATGCCCAGTTGCTCGGCCACCGCGGCAAAGCTGGCGCGCTTGGCCACCTGGACAAAAATGTTGAGGTCTTCGAGGTTGGGCAGACTATTCACGATATGTGCACAAAGAATTCATGTTGGGCGAGATTATCTCTGACCCGATGGCTTATAGCATGCGCTCACCTGTTCCCAAACAACAACGAGTGAGCCGCCATGACCAAGACCTTCAAGATTGCCGCCATTCCCGGCGACGGTATCGGAAACGAAGTGCTGCCCGAGGGCATCCGCGTGGTCGAAGCCGCCGCGCGCAAGCACGGCCTGGACATCCAGTTCGAATTCTTCGAGTGGGCCAGCTGCGACTATTACCTGGCCCACGGCAAGATGATGCCCGATGACTGGTTCGAGCAGCTCAAGGGCTTCGATGCGCTGTACTTCGGTGCGGTCGGCTGGCCCGACAAGGTGCCGGACCACATCTCGCTGTGGGGCTCGCTGCTCAAGTTCCGCCGCGACTTCGACCAGTACGTGAACATCCGTCCGGTGCGCCTGTTCCCCGGCGTACCCTGCCCGCTGGCCGGTCGCGAGCCGGGCGACATCGACTTCGTGGTGATCCGCGAGAATACCGAGGGCGAATACTCCTCGCTGGGCGGTCGCATGTTCGAAGGCACCGAAAACGAGTTCGTGCTGCAGGAGTCGGTGTTCACCCGCCGCGGCGTCGACCGCATTCTCAAGTATGCCTTCGACGTGGCGCAGACCCGCGAGCGCAAGCACGTGACCTCGGCCACCAAGTCCAACGGCATGGCCGTGAGCATGCCGTACTGGGACGAGCGCACCGCCGCGATGGCCGCCAACTACCCCGAGATCAGCTGGGACAAGCAGCACATCGACATCCTCTGCGCACGCTTCGTGCTGCAGCCGGACCGCTTCGACGTGGTGGTGGCTTCCAACCTGTTCGGCGACATCCTCTCCGACCTGGGCCCGGCCTGCGCCGGCACCATCGGCATCGCACCGTCGGCCAACCTCAACCCCGAGCGCAGGTTCCCGTCGCTGTTCGAACCGGTCCACGGCTCGGCGCCGGATATCTTCGGCCAGAACATCGCCAACCCGATCGCGATGATCTGGTCCGGGGCGCTGATGCTGGAGTTCCTCGGCAATAACGGCGCCGACCCGCGCTACCGCGCCGCCCACGACGACATCCTTGGCGCCATCGAGCGCGTGATCGCCGCCGGCGACACCACCCGCGACATGGGCGGGCAGAAGTCCACCCAACAGGTCGGCCAGGCCATCACCGCGCTGATCGAAGGGTGAAACAACGGGCCGGTTGTCTGAATTGCCAGACAATCCGGCCCGTCACCTCTTGCGAGCCCACAAGATTCTAGGCAGAATCTGTTAACCAAAAGATAGACGTTAACTTATAGTTAACAGAAGGAGGACGCTTTACCGCATTACCCCCCGGATTGCCTGCCGGGTACAGATAAGAACGCCAACGTCCAGGAGACGATGATGTCGCACAAGAATAAAAAACAGATAGATGTGTTCCTGATTACCGTGAGCCTGATTGCCGTGCTGCTCACCGTGATCGGCCTCGCCGTGTTTCCCTCCCAGGCCGAACAGGCCGCCAACCAGTTGTTCGAGATTGCCACCCGTACCTTCGGCACCAGTGTCCAGGTGCTGGTATTCGGCAGTTCGCTGGCCGTGCTTTACCTGGCGTTCAGCAAGTACGGCAACATCCGCTTCGGCAGCGGCAAGCCCGAGTACTCCACCCCCACCTGGGTGTTCATGTTCATCTGTGCCGGCATGGGGTCCTCGACCCTGTACTGGGGCGTGATGGAATGGGCCTACTACTACCAGACCCCTGGTCTGAACATTGCCGCGCAATCGAGCCAGGCGCTGGAATACAGCGTCAGCTACTCGTTCTTCCACTGGGGCATCAGCGCCTGGTCGATCTATGCCCTGGCCTCGCTGGCCATGGCCTATCACTTCCACGTGCGCAAGAAGAGCGGCCTGAACCTGGCCTCGATCGTCGAGGCGGTGACCGGCTTCAAGGCCACCGGCCCGATCGGTCGCACCGTGGACCTGATCTTCCTGCTGACCATGATGGGCGCGCTGACCGTGTCGCTGGCGCTCACCGCCTCGACCCTGACCCGCGGCCTGCATGACCTGGCCGGCACCCCCGACACCTTCACCGTGCAACTGATGGTGATCGGTGCAGTGGCCATCCTGTTCTCGCTCAGTTCCTACATCGGCATCGATGGCGGCCTGCAGCGCCTGAGCAAGATGGTGTGCATCGGCGCGCTGGTGTTCGCCGGCGTGGTGCTGCTGGTGGGCCCGACCCAGTTCACCATCAACAACACCGCCAACTCCATCGGCCTGATGGTGCAGAACTATGTGCGCATGAGCCTGTTCACCGACCCGGCCGGCGACGGCGCGTTCACCCGCAACTGGACGGTGTTCTACTGGCTGTGGTGGGTGTCCTATGCCCCGGGCGTGGCCATGTTCGTAACCCGTGTGTCCCGTGGGCGCCAGCTCAAGGAAGTGGTGTTCGCCCTGCTCGCCGGTGGCAGCGTGGGCTGCTGGTTCTTCTTTGGCGCGCTGGAAAGCTACAGCATGCACCAGTTCATCAACGGCGCCATCGACGTACCGAAGATCCTCAGCGAGCAAGGCGGCGAATCGGCGGTCAGTGCCCTGCTGACAGCACTGCCGATGGGCAAGGTGTTCCTGGGCGTGTACCTGTTCATCATGGCGGTGTTCTGCGCCTCGCACATGGACGCTGCCGCCTATGCCGTGGCGGCCACCAGTACCCGCAACCTGCGCGAAGGCGACGACCCCACCCCCACCCACCGTCTGTTCTGGTGCGTGGTGCTGACCCTGGTACCGCTGGCCATGCTGTTCGCCAAGGCGTCGCTGTCGACCATGAAGACCGCCGTGGTGCTGACCGCGATCCCGTTCATGGTGATCCTGCTGATCAAGATCTACGGCTTCTTCAAGTGGATGCTGCAGGACTACGGCCACGTGCCGGCCCACCGCATCGAGGAAGAGGCCGCGCGCCTGGCCGGCGAGCAGCCCGAACAGCCTGAACCCGTTGAACAACCCGCAGCGGCCCCGGTAACCGCGACGGCCCGCTGAGTCGCTGACCCCGACCCACCTGCACGGATGCAGGCCTGACGGTCCTTTTTTTTGCCTGTTCTGTTAACCAATAGATACACGTAAACCAATAAGTAAAAGCCAATTGAACAACGGTGCGCCGGCCTGGCTGGACGCCCCCGTGAGGAGATAGCAATGAACGACTTCAAACGCCTGCCCGCCGATTTCTGCGCCAGCGCAGACGAGGCCTTCACCATTCCGGCCAAGTTCTACACCCAGCCTGCGGTGTTCGAGCACGAGAAAGAGAACATCTTCGCGCACAGCTGGATCTGCGTGGGTCATCGCAGCGAAGTGGCCGAGAACAACGCCTACATCACCCGCGAGATCATCGGCGAGAGCATCATCGTGGTGCGTGGTCGCGACAGCGTGCTGCGCGCCTTCTACAACGTGTGCCCGCACCGTGGCCACCAGCTGCTCAGCGGCAGCGGCAAGGCCAAGAACGTGATCACCTGCCCGTACCACGCCTGGACCTTCAAGCTCGACGGCGAACTGGCCCACGCACGCAACTGCGAGAACGTGGTCAACTTCGACAAGCAGAACTCCACCCTGGTGCAGCTGCGCGTGGAAGAGTACGCAGGCTTCATCTTCATCAACATGGACATGGACGCCGGCAGCGTCGAAGACCAGCTGCCCGGCCTGCAGGCACGCATGCGCCAGGCCTGCGCGGTGATCGACGACCTGCACCTGGCAGCACGTTTCGTCAGCGATACCCCGGCCAACTGGAAGTCCATCGTCGACAACTACCTGGAGTGCTACCACTGCGCCCCGGCGCACCCGGGCTTCTCCGACTCGGTGGACGTCGGCCAGTACAGCCACACCACCTACGGCAACTGGACCCTGCAATATGGCCTGGCCAAGCCGTCGGAGCAGTCGTTCAAGTTCGACGAAAGCGTCAAGGACCCCTCCTTCGCCGGCTTCTGGGCATGGCCGTGCACCATGTTCAACGTGCCGCCAGGCGCGAACTTCATGACCGTGATCTACGAGTTCCCGGTCGACGCCGAAACCACCCTGCAGCACTACGACGTGTACTTCCTGAACAAGGACATCACCGAAGAGCAGCAGAAACTCATCGACTGGTACCGCGAGGTGTTCCGCCCCGAGGACCTGCGCCTGGTCGAGAGCGTGCAGAAGGGCCTCAAGTCCCGCGGCTACCGTGGCCAGGGCCGGATCATGGCCGACCGTGAGCGCAGCGGCATGAGCGAGCACGGCATCGCCCACTTCCACAACCTGATCGCCGTCGCCCACCTCAACGACTGACAACGCCCGCCCCCGGTACGCCGGGGGCGGCATGGAGTGCCTTGCGTGAAACTCAACGATCCCACACTGCTGCGCCAACAGGCGTACATCAACGGCCACTGGTGCGATGCCGACGACGGTCGTCAGGTCGAGGTCTGCGACCCGGCCAACGGCGAGCGCCTGGGCAGCGTGCCGCTGATGGGCGGCGCCGAGACGGTACGCGCCATCGAAGCCGCCGAGGCCGCGCTGCAAGGCTGGCGCGAGCGCACCGCCAAGGACCGCGCGCAGGTGCTGCGCCGCTGGTTCGAACTGCTGCTGCAACACGAAGACGACCTGGCCCGGCTGATGACCTTCGAGCAGGGCAAGCCACTGCACGAGGCACTGGGCGAGATCCGCTACGCGGCCTCGTTCATCGAATGGTTTGCCGAGGAAGGCAAGCGCGTCTACGGCGATGTCATCCCCAGCCCTTCCAACGACAAGCGCCTGCTGGTGATCAAGCAGGGCATCGGCGTGTGCACCGCCATCACCCCGTGGAACTTCCCGGCGGCGATGATCACGCGCAAGGTGGCCCCGGCCCTGGCCGCCGGCTGCACCATCGTGGTCAAGCCGGCCAACGAAACCCCCTTCTGCGCCCTGGCGCTGGTGGAGCTGGCCGAACGTGCAGGCATCCCTGCCGGGGTGTTCAGCGTGGTCACCGGTGATGCGGTGGCCATTGGCGCCCAGTTCACCGGGCACCCGGCCGTGCGCAAGCTGAGCTTTACCGGCTCCACCCCGATCGGCCGGCTGCTGATGGGCCAGTGTGCCCAGAGCATCAAGAAGGTGTCGCTGGAACTGGGCGGCAACGCGCCGTTCATCGTGTTCGACGATGCCGACATCGACGCCGCCGTCGAAGGCGCGCTGGCAGCCAAGTACCGCAACGCCGGCCAGACCTGCGTATGCGTCAACCGTTTCTACGTGCATGACAGCGTGTATGCGCAGTTCACCGAACGCTTCGTGGAGCGCGTGCGCGCCCTGGGCGTGGGCCACGGCACCAGCGCCGCGAGCCAGGTCGGCCCGCTGATCAGCGACAAGGCCGTGGCCAAGGTGCGCAGCCTGATCGACGACGCCATGGCCAAGGGCGCCGACCTGCTGCTGGGCGGCGAAGCCCATGCGCTGGGCGGCAACTTCTTCGCACCCACGGTGCTGGCCAACATTGCGCCGGGCACCCAGCTGCTGCAGGACGAGATCTTCGGCCCGGTGGCGGCCATCGTGCGCTTTCGCAGCGACGAAGAGGTGATTGCCCAGGCCAACGACACCCTGTACGGCCTGGCGGCGTACTTCTACAGCCGCGACATCGCCCGGGTGTTCAAGGTGGCCGAGGCACTGGAGTACGGCATGGTCGGTATCAATACCGGGCTGATCTCCAATGAAGTGGCGCCGTTTGGCGGCGTCAAGCAGTCGGGCCTGGGCCGCGAAGGCTCGCGCTACGGCATCGAAGACTATCTGCAAATCAAGTACCTGTGCCTGGCCGTGTGAGCCAGTGGCAGTCGAGGTGAATCATGGCCAACAAATACGAGATGTTCAGTGTGCAGGTAACCGCCGTCGAGCAGGCGACGCCGCTGATCAAGCGCTTCACCCTGGCCCGTGAGGACGGCGCGCCGATGCCGGCATTTACCGGTGGCAGCCACGTGATCGTGCAGATGCAGGGCGCCGACGGGCGCCAGTTCAGCAACGCCTACTCGCTGATGAGCGACCCGCGCGACACCCGCAGCTACCAGATCGGCGTGCGCCTTGAAGAGCAGTCCAAGGGTGGCTCGGCGTTCATGCACCAGCAGGTCGAGGTGGGCAGCGTGCTGAACATCTCCAGCCCCAACAACCTGTTCGCGCTGGACCCGAGCGCGGGCCGGCACGTACTGATCGCCGGCGGCATCGGCATCACGCCGTTTCTGGCGCAGTTGCATGAACTGGAGGCCGGCAGCACCGCCTACGAGCTGCACTATGCCTTTCGCAGCCCCGAGCATGGCGCGTTCCAGGCCGAACTGAGTAGCGGGCCGCATGCGGCCAACACGCAGTTCTACATCGACAGCCTGGAGCGCAAGCTGGACCTGGCCACGCTGTTTGCGGGCCTGGATGACGCGGCGCATGTGTATGTGTGCGGGCCCAAGCCGCTGATCGATGCGGTGATCGCCACCGCAGCATCGCTGGGCATTGCCGAGCAGCGCGTGCACTGGGAGCAGTTTGCCGCGGCGCCGGTGACCGGTGCGGCGTTTACCGTGGTGCTGGCGCGCTCGGGGCAGGAGTTGCAGGTGGAGGAAGGCATGACCATCTTGCAGGCCATCGAGAAATCCAAGGCGGCCAAGGTGGAATGCCTGTGCCGCGAGGGTGTGTGCGGCACCTGCGAGACCATGATTCTGGAGGGTGAGGCCGAGCATTTCGACCAGTACCTGAGCGATGAAGAGAAGGCTTCGCAGCAGAGCATGATGCTGTGCGTGTCGCGGGCGCGCACGGCCCGGCTGGTGCTGGACCTGTAGATCGAATCGCGGGTCAAGCCCGCTCCCACAGGTGCAGTGCAGTTCCTGAAAACACTGCAATCCCTGTGGGAGCGGGCTTGACCCGCGAATGGCCTGCGCAGCAGGCCCAAGGTCTCAAGCCGGGCGCAGCACCAACACCGCCAGTGGCGGCAGGTTCACCGCCAGCGACAGCGGCTGCCCATGGCTGGGCAACGCCTCGCTGTTCACCGCCCCGAGGTTGCCGTAGTTGGACCCGGCATACACCTGGGCATCGCTGTTGAGCACCTCCACCCACTGTTCGCCAAACGGCACCCCGATGCGATAACCCTCCCTCGGCACCGGCGTGAAGTTGGCCACCACCAGCAACGGCTCGCCCTCGGCGCTCCAGCGCAGCCACGCATACACGCTGTTGCGCGCATCGTCGCCGATCAGCCACTGGAACCCTTGCGGCACGCAGTCCTGCTGATGCAGCGCCTTCTCGTCGCGGTACAGCCGGTTCAGGTCGGCCACCAGCGACTGCACACCCTTGTGCTCGGGGTACTGCAACAGGTACCAGTCCAGTTCCGCGTCATGGTTCCACTCGCGCCACTGGCCGAATTCGCAGCCCATGAACAGCAGCTTCTTGCCCGGATGGCACCACATGAAGGCCAGGTACGCGCGCAGGTTGGCGAACTTCTGCCAGCGGTCGCCCGGCATCTTGTCGATCAGCGAGTGCTTGCCGTGCACCACCTCGTCATGGGAAATCGGCAGGATGAAATGCTCGGAATACGCGTAGATCAGGCCGAAGCTCATCTCGTTGTGATGATGCGCACGGTGGATCGGGTCGTTCTGGATGTAATGCAGGGTGTCGTGCATCCAGCCCATGTTCCACTTGTAGTTGAAACCCAGGCCGCCCTGCTGGGTCGGCTGGCTGACACCCGGCCAGGCAGTGGATTCCTCGGCGATCACCAGCGCCCCCGGCGCCTCCTGGGCCACCACGTCGTTGAGGTGGCGCAGAAAATCGATGGCCTCCAGGTTCTCGCGCCCGCCGTGGCGGTTGGGCACCCATTCGCCGGCCTTGCGCGAGTAGTCGCGGTACAGCATCGAGGCCACCGCATCCACCCGCAGCCCGTCGATGTGAAAATGCTTGAGCCAGTGCAATGCCGAAGCCAGCATGAAGCCGTGCACCTCGTTGCGCCCCAGGTTGTAGATCAGCGTGTCCCAGTCCTGGTGGAAGCCCTCCAGCGGGTTGGCGTACTCATACAGTGCGGTGCCGTCGAACTGCGCCAGCCCATGTTCGTCGGTGGGAAAATGCGCCGGCACCCAGTCGAGGATCACGCCGATGTGGGCCTGGTGGCAGGCGTCGATGAACGCGGCGAAATCCTCGGCCGTGCCATAGCGCGCGGTGGGCGCGAACATCGACAACGGCTGGTAGCCCCACGAGCCGCCAAACGGATGCTCCATGATCGGCATCAGCTCGATATGGGTGAAGCCCAGCTCCTGGATGTAGGGCACCAGCCGCTCGGCCAGTTCGCGCCAGTTGTAGTAGCGGGCCACTTCACCGCTTTCATCCAGCTCGCATTGCCAGGAACCGGCGTGCAGTTCGTAGATCGACAGCGGCGCGTTGGTGGACTGGTGCGCCGCACGCACGCGCATCCAGCCCTGGTCCTGCCACACATGGCCCAGCGCGGCGGCCACCTTCGAGGCGGTGCTGGGCGGCAGCTCGGTGGCCAGTGCCAGCGGGTCGGCCTTGAGCGGCAGGATGCCGTCGGGCCCGAGCAGTTCGTACTTGTACGTCTCGCCGGCCTGCAGGCGCGGGATGAACAGCTCCCACACACCGCTGGGCACGCGCTTGCGCATCGGGTGGCGGCGCCCGTCCCAGTTGTTGAAGTGACCGACCACCGACACCCGCCGCGCATTCGGTGCCCACACCGCAAAGCGCACCCCGTCGATGCCGTCCACCTGCGCGGGCTGCGCGCCGAATACCTTGGCCAGGTCGCGATGATTGCCTTCGGCGAACAGGTACAGGTCCATCTCGCCCAGCAGCAACTGGGTAAAGCTGTAGGGGTCTTCGGTGACCTGCTCGCCCCCTGCCCAGTTGATGTGCAGGTCGTACGCCTGCGGTTGCTGCAACCGCCCGCTGAACAGCCCGGGCACACTGCCCTGCTCCAACTCCAGCAGCACCTGCCCGCTGTCGCGGGCCACCGCCCGGGCACTCAGGGCATCGGGCAGGTAGGCGCGTATCCACTGCCCGCCCGCGCCATCCGGGTGCGGCCCGAGCACCGCGAACGGGTCGCCGTGCCTGGCATTGACCAGGTCATCGATATCCCTTGTGCCCAACCCAGCCTGTTCCCGCTTGTGCGCGCTCATTCATTCTCCCCACGTACTGACAAGCCCATGGAGGCCATGCAAGGGCACGGCCAACCAGCTCGGGCGATTCTCGGCTTCATACATAATTTCGTAGGCAGCCTTTTCCAGGCTGAACAGGTCCAGCGCCGCGCGTGCCCCGCCGGGCTGTTCCCAGGCGTGCGGCAGGTCGGCGGTGGCCAGATCGTAGGCCTGAACAAAGGCATGCCGGGCCTGGTGCAGGTAGCGCCGCGCCACGCGCTGACGGGCCTGGCGGGCCGGCGGCGAGACGTCCACCCCCGACGCGCTGCGCAACACCATCGCAGCAGCATAGTCGAACGAACGCAGCACGCCGCTGACGTCCTTGTACGGGCTGTGCTTGCCGCGTCGCTCCTCCAGTGGGCGCGCCGGCTCGCCTTCGAAGTCGATCATATAGGCATCGCCCTGCACCACCAGCACCTGGCCCAGGTGCAGGTCGCCGTGCACCCGTATCAGCAGGCCACCGACCGCCTGCATGGCCAGTTCGCTGACCTGTTCGAGCAGGCCCTTGCGCTGCTTGCCCAGGTCGTCGACCAGCGCCTGGCTGTCGGCATCCAGCTCATCGCGGTGCTGCTCCAGCAGGTCGAACGCCTGGTTGAGCTGGGCACTGACCTGCTTGCCCCAGGCCTTGCCATCGCGCGCGCTACTCACCCGCGGCTTGAACGCCGGGTCCTGGGTGGGCGCGGCCAGCACCTGGTGCATCTGGCCCAGGCGCTGGCCCAGCTGCGCGGCAAAGGCCTGCAGCTCCTGCAAGGCATCGGCATGGGCCTGCGGGGCCTGGGTGCCGGGTTCCATTTCGTCGCGAATCGCGCGTTCCAGGGTGTTCTGGGTCCAGTCCCAGGCGTCGCCCTGGTTGCTCAGGTAGCCCTGGGCGATCATCAGCAGGTGCGGCTGCCCGGTGGCGTCCACCCGGCTCAGCCAGCCCAGCAGCGGTGATATGTTCGGGTAGCGGGCGGCAGTGAGGTAGGCGCTCATCTCGAGCTCGGGGTGGATGCCGCCATTGACCCGGCGGATCAGCTTGAGCACCAGGCTGCCCCCTACCACCACCGAGCTGTTGGACTGCTCGGCCGACAGGTAGCGCACCGCCGGCTCGTCGCCCAACTCCAGGGCGGCCAGTTGCTCGGTGGCCTGGAACTGCAACTCGCCGTCGCTGCAGCTCAGGCGCGTGCCATCGGCAAAGCCGGCCAGCACCGCGCGAATGAAGCTTTCGAGCACGAAACCATCGGTGATCAGGCCCACCTGGCGCCCCCGGCGTACCCGTGACAGGGCCAGTTGCTGGGGCAATGCGCTGGTCAGCTGGTCTTCGCCGATCAGGCCGAACGGCAACTGATAGCGGCTGGTCTGCCCGCCGCTGTCGACCTCGATTTCACTGAGCAGCACGGGGCTGGTGGCCGCACCGAAGCGCACGCCATAGGCGATGCGCACCTTTTCCAGCGCGGCGCCCTTGCCCGCGAACCAGCGGCGCTTGGGCAGGTACTGCGGCAGGATGGCGTCTTGCAGGGTGTCGCGCGACGGCGATTCGAGCAGCTCTTCCATGCGTTTCTTGAGCACCACGGTGGTGAACTCCGGTAGCGGCTGCACGGGCTGCACATGCCAGCTGGGCATCTGGTCCCTGGGCGCGAGCAGGAACCAGTAGAAGCCATAGGGCGGCAAGGTCAGCAGAAACGGCAGTTGGCCGATCGGCGGGAACGCGCTGCCGCCGAGCATCTCCACCGGCACCTGGTCGACATAGGCCGAGAGGTCCAGCTCTGCCGCCTGGGCGGCGCGGGACACGTTGGCCACGCACAGAATGGTTTCGCCCTTGCCGTCGCTGCCGGTGAATTCGCGGACATACGCCAGGATGCGGCGGTTGCTGGGCGAGAGCATGGTCAGGCTGCCGCGGCCAAAGGCCTTTTGCTGCTTGCGCACCGCCAGCAGGCGACGGTTGAAGTTGAGCAGCGAATGCGGGTCGCTGGCCTGGGCCTCGACGTTCACCGACTGGTAGCCGTACAGCGGGTCCATGATCGGCGGCAGCACCAGGCGTGCCGGGACGGCGCGGGAGAAGCCGCCGTTGCGGTCGATGGACCATTGCATCGGCGTGCGCACGCCGTCGCGGTCGCCCAGGTAGATGTTGTCGCCCATGCCGATCTCGTCACCGTAATACAGGGTCGGGGTGCCCGGCATCGACAGCAGCAGGCTGGTCAGCAGCTCGACCCGGCGCCGGTCGCGTTGCAGCAACGGTGCCAGGCGCCGGCGGATGCCCAGGTTGATGCGCGCGCGACGATCCTGGGCGTAGTAGTTCCACAGGTAGTCGCGCTCGCGGTCGGTGACCATCTCCAGGGTCAGCTCGTCGTGGTTGCGCAGGAAGATCGCCCATTGGCAGTTGGCCGGGATCTCCGGGGTCTGGCGCAGGATGTCGGTGACCGGAAAGCGGTCTTCCTGGGCCAGCGCCATGTACATGCGCGGCATCAGCGGAAAGTGAAAGGCCATGTGGCATTCGTCGCCCTGCCCTTCGCCGAAGTACAGCTGGGTGTCCTCGGGCCACTGGTTGGCCTCGGCCAGCAGCATGCGGTCGGGGTAGTTGGCGTCGATTTCGGCGCGGATCTTCTTCAGCACCTGGTGGGTTTCGGGCAGGTTCTCGTTGTTGGTGCCATCGCGCTCGATCAGGTACGGGATGGCATCCAGGCGCAGGCCATCCACGCCCAGGTCGAGCCAGTAGCGCATCACCCCGATCACCGCCTTGAGCACCTGCGGGTTGTCGAAGTTGAGGTCGGGCTGGTGCGAATAGAAGCGGTGCCAGAAGTACTGGCCGGCAACCGGGTCCCAGGTCCAGTTGGAGTGCTCGGTGTCGAGGAAGATGATGCGCGTGCCGTCGTACCTGGTATCGGTGTCGGACCACACATAAAAGTCCCGCGCCCTGGAGCCGGGCTTGGCGCGCCGGGCCTTCTGGAACCACGGGTGCTGGTCGGAGGTGTGGTTGATGACAAGCTCGGTGATCACCCGCAGGTTGCGCTTGTGCGCCTCGGCGATGAAGCGTCGCACGTCGGCCAGGGTGCCGTAGTCGCTGTGCACGGCCTTGTAGGCGGCGATGTCGTAGCCGTCGTCGCGCCGTGGCGAGGGGTAGAACGGCAGCAGCCACAGGGTGTTGACCCCAAGCTCGGCGATGTAGTCGAGCTTGGCGATCAGGCCGGGAAAATCACCGATGCCGTCGCCGTTGGAGTCGAAGAACGACTTGACGTGCACCTGGTAGATGATCGCGTCCTTGTACCACAGCGGGTCGTTGATGAACGTGGCTGGGCGGGCTTTCTTCGCCATGTACGACTCCTTCTGGTTGGCGGGGGGCTAGCGGGCCGGGGTGATGCGCCAGATGCCGAACGGCTGGTGCCAGGGTTCGATGCGCATCCACTGGGTCTTGCCGTACCAGCTCCAGCGATGGCCGCTCATCAGGTCTTCGCCGAAGGTTTCGGCGTCGTCCTCCAGGCCCAGCTCCCACAGCGGCAACTCGAAGTGCGCCTCCTGGGCGTTGTGCGGGTCGAGGCTGACGGCCACCAGGATCAGGCTGCCGCTGGCCGGATCGCCCTTGGCGAAGTACAGGATGTTGTCGTTCCAGGCGTTGTAGAAGCGGATGCCCAGGTGGGTCTGCAGCGCCGGGTGCTGGCGGCGGATGCGGTTGAGCTGGGCGATCTCGGCAATGATGTTGCCGGGCTGGGTGTAGTCGCGCGGGCGGATCTCGTACTTCTCCGAGTCCAGGTATTCCTCCTTGCCCGGTATCGCCGCCGCCTCGCACAGCTCGAACCCCGAATACATGCCCCACAGGCCCGAGCCCATGGTGGCCAGCGCTGCGCGAATCAGAAAGCCCGGGCGGCCGGAGTCGTGCAGGAAGAACGGGTTGATGTCCGGCGTGTTGACGAAGAAGTTGGGGCGGTAGCAGTACGACCACGGCGGCTGGTTGAGTTCGCTGAAGTACTGTTGCAGCTCGGCCTTGGTGTTGCGCCAGGTGAAGTAGGTATAGCTCTGCGAATAGCCGACCTTGCCCAGGCGCGCCATCATCGCCGGCTTGGTGAAGGCCTCGGCGAGGAAGATCACCTGCGGGTGCTGGCTGCGCACGTTGGCGATCAGCCACTCCCAGAACGGCAGCGGCTTGGTGTGCGGGTTGTCCACGCGAAACTGGGTCACGCCCTCCTGCACCCAGCCCAGCACCACGTCGCGCAGGGCCAGCCACAGGGCGGGCACCGCGTCGGCGGCATAGAAGTCGACGTTGACGATGTCCTGGTATTTTTTCGGCGGGTTCTCGGCATAGCGGATGGTGCCGTCGGGGCGCCAGCTGAACCAGCCCGGGTGCTCGGTGAGCCAGGGGTGGTCCTGGGAGCACTGGATGGCGAAGTCCAGGGCGATTTCCAGACCATGCTCGGCGGCGGCGGCCACCAGCCGGCGGAAGTCTTCGCGGCTGCCCAGCTGCGGGTGGATGGCCTCGTGCCCGCCGTCGGCGCTGCCGATGGCGTAGGGGCTGCCGGGGTCGTCGGGGCCGGCCTGCAAGGCATTGTTGCGGCCCTTGCGGTGCTGGGTGCCGATGGGGTGGATGGGCGGGAAGTACAGCACGTCAAAGCCCATGTCGCGGATCATCGGCAGGCGCTGATGCACGTCGTTGAAGGTGCCGTGGCGGGCCGGGTCGTCGGTGACCGAACGCGGGAACAGCTCGTACCAGCTGGCAAAGCGTGCGCGCTCGCGCTCCACCTCAAGGGGGAACTCGGCGCTGCGGCTGAGGTAGGCACGGTGGTCGGCGCGGCCCATCAGGGCGCGGGTGTCGCCGTGCAGCAGCAGCTCGACGCCGGCCTGGGCAGGCAGGCTGGCCAGTTGCAGGGCCACCGCCTCCAGTTGCGCACGCAGCGGCTCGCTGCTGCGCTCTGCGCTCTGCATCAGATGGCGGCGGCCCTCCTCCAGCTCCAGGCCTACGTCGACGCCGGCGGCGAATTTCTTCTCCAGCTCGTAGCAGTAGCTGGCGTACTGGTCGATCCAGGCCTCGATCATGAACAGGTGGCGGCCCACCTCGCTGACCGTGAAGCGCCCCTCCCAGCTGTCGTTACCCAGCAGCGTCATGGGCACTTCGTGCCAGTTGGGGTGCTGCAGGCGGCGCCAGCTCAGGCGCACGGCCAGCACGTCGTGGCCGTCGGCGAAGACCTTGCTGGTAACGGTGACCTGTTCGCCCACGGTACCCTTGACCGCGTGCTGGCCGGCGTCGAGCACAGGTTCGGTGTTCTCGATCACTATGCGCGGCAGCAGCAGCGCCCTGGCCAGGGTCAGGGTGTGCTCGCTGGTTTCATCGGTGCTGAAAGGCTCATCGCGGGTCATCGAACATCGCTCCGTTACGCTGTGACGGTAAGGTTCAGAGCAATGGCAGGCGTGGGGGTTCAATAAAAAATGAGCGATGCGGCGCGGCCACGGTCGAAGAATGGGTCAGCCTTTGAACAGCCCTTTATGTGAGGTTCGGCCCATGAATATTCCTATTCCTGCTGAAACGCCCGATCCGAATATCGATGACCCCAATCTGCCACCACCGGTGCCCGAGAAGGAGCCCGAGCCGCCCAAGGAGCAGGAGCCCGTGGGCGATCCGCCCAGTGAAGAGCCGCCGGTGAAGGTGCAAGCGTAGACCGGGATCTGGCAGTTGCACTGCGGTGTGCCCATCGCGGGTCGAGCCCGCTCCCACAGGAGTGCGGTGGTTTACAGAAATGCGCGATACCTGTGGGAGCGGGCTTGACCCGCGATGGCTGAAACGCCGAGCTCAACGGTTGCACAACTCCTCGATGCTGATCTCGCGCATGCGAAACTTCTGGATCTTGCCGGTCACCGTCATCGGAAACTCCTCGACGAAACGAAAATGTCGCGGCGTTTTAAAGTGCGCGATGCGGCTCTTGCACCAGGCCTGCAGCTCCCCATCGGTGGCGCTGTGCCCAGGGTGCAGCTTGATCCACGCCACGATCTCCTCGCCGTAACGCTCATCCGGAATGCCGATCACCTGCACGTCCGCCACCGACGGGTGGGTAAAGAAGAACTCCTCCAGCTCGCGCGGGTAGATGTTCTCGCCACCGCGAATGATCATGTCCTTGTTGCGCCCGGCAATGCACACGTAGCCCTGCTCGTCCATGCTCGCCAGGTCGCCGGTGTGCATCCAGCCCGCCGGGTCGATCGCCTCGCTGGTGGCCGCCGGGTTGCCCCAGTAGCCCAGCATCACGCTGTAGCCGCGGGTGCACAGCTCGCCGATGGTGCCACGCGGCACGATGCAGCCGTGTTCGTCGACGATCTTGCTCTCCAGCTGCGGCTGGGTGCGCCCCACCGTGGTCACGCGCAGCTCCAGCTCGTCGTCCGGGCCGGTCTGCAGCGACACCGGGCTGGTCTCGGTCATGCCGTAGGCGATCTGCACCTCGCCCATGTGCAACTGGTCGATCACCCGACGCATCACCTCGATCGGGCAGGTGGCGCCGGCCATGATGCCGGTGCGCAGGCTGCTCAGGTCGTAGTCGCCGCGCCGCGGCTGGTCGAGCAGCGCGATGAACATGGTCGGCACCCCGTACAGCACGGTGGCGCGCTCGCGGGCCACGCCTTCGAGGGTCAGCAGCGGGTCGAAGGCGTCGTTGGGGTAGATCATGGTGGTGCCGTGGGTGATGCAGCCCAGGTTGCCCATGACCATGCCGAAGCAGTGGTACAGCGGCACCGGGATCACCATGCGGTCATGCTCGGTCAGGCCCAGGCTCTCGCCGACCATGTAGCCGTTGTTGAGGATGTTGTAGTGGCTCAGGGTCGCGCCCTTGGGGAAGCCCGTGGTGCCGGAGGTGTACTGGATGTTCACCGGCTGGTCGAACTGCAGGCTCTGCTGGCGCTGCTGGTACTCGGCCGGGGCGACCTGCTCGGCCATGCCGGCCAGCGCCGCCCACGGCAGGAAGCCGCCCGGCGGCGCGTCGTCGAGGCTGATCAGCCCGCGCAGGTCGGGCAGGCGCTCGCCATTGAGCTGGCCTGGCGCCTGGTGCGCCAGCTCCGGCAGCAGTTCGCCGAGCATGGCATGGTAGTCGGAGGTCTTGAAGGTGCCGGCGCAGATCAGCCACTGGCAGGCAGACTGGCGCAGCACGTATTCCAGTTCGCTGGTGCGGTAGGCCGGGTTGATGTTGACCAGGATCACGCCGATTTTGGCGGTGGCGAACTGGGCGATGCACCACTGCGCGCAGTTGGGCGCCCAGATACCCAGGCGGTCGCCGGTCTTCAGGCCCAGCGCCATCAGGGCGCGGGCATGCAGGTCGATGCTGTCGGCCAGTTCGCGCCAGCTGTAGCGCAGTTGCTGGTGGCGTACCACCAGTGCCTCGCGCTCGGCAAAGCGCTCCACGGTGTTGTCCAGGGCCTGGCCGATGGTCATGGCCAGCAGCGGTTTGTCCTGGCGACCCTGGGTGTAGCTCGGTTGATTCATGACGACCCCGTATTGTGATTGTTGTGGGTGCTGATTCACGCGAGACCTAATGTGGCGCAAATTAACGTTAACGTAAAGGTCATGGGGAGATTGACAGTGTTCGGCGCGGGGTTTACGTTAACGTAAAGGTGACAGATCGCAGCGCCTTGATCGCGGGTCAACCACCACGCCACTCAAAGAACAATCGACAAGAAAGGTGCCAGCATGCGTTATCCGACCCTGAACTTCGCCCTGGGCGAAACCATCGACATGCTCCGCGACCAGGTGCAGGCGTTCGTCGCAGCCGAGCTGGCCCCGCGTGCGGCGCAGATCGACCAGGACAACCTGTTCCCCGCCGACATGTGGCGCAAGTTCGGCGACATGGGCCTGCTGGGCATCACCGTCAGCGAAGAATACGGCGGCGCGGGCCTGGGCTACCTGGCCCACGTGGTGGCCATGGAAGAAATCAGCCGCGGCTCGGCCTCGGTCGCGCTCTCCTACGGCGCCCACTCCAACCTCTGCGTCAACCAGATCAACCGCAACGGCACCGCCGAACAGAAAGCCAAATACCTGCCCAAGCTGATCAGCGGCGAGCACATCGGCGCCCTGGCCATGAGCGAGCCCAACGCCGGCTCCGACGTGGTGTCGATGAAACTGCGTGCCGAACAGCGCGGCGACCGCTTCGTGCTCAACGGCAGCAAGACCTGGATCACCAACGGCCCCGACGCCAACACCTACGTGATCTACGCCAAGACCGACCTGGAAAAGGGCCCCCACGGCATCACCGCGTTCATCGTCGAGCGCGACTGGGCCGGCTTCAGCCGCAGCAACAAGTTCGACAAGCTGGGCATGCGCGGTTCCAACACCTGCGAGCTGTTCTTCGACAACGTCGAGGTGCCCCAGGAGAACATCCTCGGCCAGCTCAACGGTGGCGTGAAGGTGCTGATGAGCGGCCTGGACTACGAGCGTGTGGTGCTCTCCGGCGGCCCTACCGGGATCATGCAGGCGTGCATGGACCTGGTGGTGCCCTACATCCACGACCGCAAGCAGTTCGGCCAGAGCATCGGCGAGTTCCAGCTGATCCAGGGCAAGATCGCCGACATGTACACCCAGCTCAATGCCAGCCGCGCCTACCTGTATGCCGTGGCCCAGGCCTGCGATCGCGCCGAGACCACCCGCAAGGACGCCGCCGGGGTGATCCTCTATACCGCCGAGCGCGCCACCCAGATGGCCCTCGAGGCAATCCAGATTCTGGGCGGCAACGGCTACATCAACGAATTCCCCGCAGGCCGCCTGCTGCGCGACGCCAAGCTGTACGAGATCGGCGCCGGCACCAGCGAGATCCGGCGCATGCTGATCGGTCGCGAGCTGTTCAACGAGACGCGCTGAGGCGCTCAGCGGCAACGCCGCCATAACGCAGACCCACTCTTGCAGCTTGGAGCTTGCCGCTTGAAGCTGCGCCAGGAGCCACGATGATTCTGAAGTCTCAGTTGAACCCCCGCGCGCCCGAATTCGCGCTCAACAGCGCGGCCATGCTCGAACAGGTGCAAGGCCTGCGTGACCTGCTCGCCAGCGTGCACCAGGGCGGCGGGCCCAAGGCCCAGGAGCGCCACACCTCACGCGGCAAGTTGCTGCCGCGCGACCGCATCGACCGCCTGCTCGACCCGGGTTCGCCGTTTCTGGAGATCGGCCAGCTGGCCGCCCACGAGGTGTACGGCGAAGACGTGCCTGCCGCCGGCGTGATCGCCGGCATCGGCCGCATCGAGGGCGTGGAGTGCATGATCGTGGCCAACGACGCCACGGTCAAAGGCGGCTCGTATTACCCGCTGACTGTCAAGAAGCACCTGCGCGCCCAGACCATCGCCCAGCAGAACCGCCTGCCCTGCGTGTACCTGGTGGACTCCGGCGGCGCCAACCTGCCGCGCCAGGACGAGGTGTTCCCCGACCGCGAGCACTTCGGCCGCATCTTCTTCAACCAGGCCACCATGAGCGCCCAGGGCATACCGCAGATCGCCGTGGTGATGGGCTCGTGCACCGCCGGCGGTGCCTACGTGCCGGCCATGGCCGACGAGGCGATCATGGTGCGCCAGCAGGCCACCATCTTCCTGGCCGGCCCGCCGCTGGTCAAAGCCGCCACCGGTGAGGTGGTCAGCGCCGAAGACCTGGGCGGTGCCGACGTGCACTGCAAGGTCAGCGGCGTGGCCGACCACTATGCCGACAACGACGAACACGCCCTGGCCATCGCCCGGCGCTGCGTGGCCAACCTCAACTGGCGCAAGCTGGGCCAGCTGCAGGTGCGCACCCCGATCGCCCCGCTGTACGCAGCCGACGAGCTGTACGGCGTGGTGCCGGCCGATGCCAAGCAGCCGTTCGATGTGCGCGAGGTGATCGCGCGCCTGGTGGACGGCTCGCTGTTCGACGAGTTCAAGGCGCTGTTCGGTACCACGCTGGTGTGCGGCTTTGCCCACCTGCACGGCTACCCGGTGGCGATTCTGGCCAACAACGGCATCCTGTTCGCCGAGGCCGCGCAGAAAGGCGCGCACTTCATCGAGCTGGCCTGCCAGCGCGGCATCCCGCTGCTGTTCCTGCAGAACATCACCGGCTTCATGGTGGGCCAGAAGTACGAGGCCGGCGGCATCGCCAAGCATGGCGCCAAGCTGGTGACCGCAGTGGCCTGCGCCCAGGTGCCCAAGTTCACCGTGATCATCGGCGGCAGCTTCGGTGCCGGCAACTATGGCATGTGCGGGCGTGCCTACGACCCGCGCTTTCTGTGGATGTGGCCCAACGCGCGCATCGGCGTGATGGGCGCCGAACAGGCCGCAGGCGTGCTGGCCCAGGTCAAGCGCGAACAGAGCGAGCGCAGCGGCCAGGTTTTCAGCCCGCAGGACGAGGCGCAGCTCAAGCAGCCGATCCTGGACCAGTACGAACACCAGGGCCACCCCTACTATTCCAGCGCAAGGCTGTGGGACGACGGCGTCATCGACCCTGCGCAAACCCGCGAGATTCTCGGCCTGGCCCTCTCGGCAGCCCTCAATGCCCCGATCGAACCGAGCCGTTTCGGCATTTTCCGGATGTGACCGATGAGCGACTTCTCTACCCTTGAACTGATCCGCGATCCGCGCGGCTTCGCCACCCTGTGGCTGAGCCGCGAGGCCAAGAACAACGCCTTCAACGCGCAGATGATCCGCGAACTGATCATTGCCATCGACCAGATCGGCAACGACGCCAGCCTGCGCTTCATGGTGCTGCGCGGGCGCGGCCGGCACTTCAGTGCCGGCGCCGACCTTGCCTGGATGCAGCAGTCGGCGCAGCTGGACTACAACACCAACCTGGACGACGCCCGCGAGCTGGCCGAGCTGATGTACAACCTGGCGCGGCTCAAGGTGCCGACCCTGGCGGTGGTCCAGGGCGCAGCCTTCGGCGGTGCCGTGGGGCTGATCAGTTGCTGCGACATGGCCATCGGTGCCGACGACGCGCAGCTGTGCCTGTCGGAAGTGCGCATCGGCCTGGCGCCGGCGGTGATCAGCCCGTTCGTGGTGCAGGCCATGGGCGAGCGCGCCACCCGCCGCTATGCCCTGACCGCCGAACGCTTCAGCGGCGAGCGGGCCCGCGAACTGGGCCTGCTGGCCGAAACCTGCCCGGCCGCGCAGCTGGATGCCGAGGTCGAGCGCTGGGTCGACAACCTGCTGCTCAACAGCCCGCAGGCCATGTGCGCCAGCAAGGAGCTGCTGCGCGAAGTGGGCAATGGTGAGCTCACCCCTGCCCTGCGCCGCTACTGTGAAGGCGCCATTGCGCGTATCCGCGTGAGCGCCGAAGGCCAGGAGGGCCTGCGCGCCTTCCTCGAAAAACGCACGCCAGCCTGGCAAACCCCCGCTTCGGACAAGGAGCCACGCCCATGAGCCGCCCTCTGCTGACCACCCTGCTGGTCGCCAACCGTGGCGAGATCGCCTGCCGCGTGATGCGCACCGCCAAGGCCATGGGCCTGACCACCGTGGCCGTGCACAGCGCCATCGACCGCGATGCGCGGCACAGCCGCGAAGCGGATATCCGGGTTGACCTGGGTGGCGCCAAGGCGGCCGAGAGCTATCTGGACATCCCCAGGCTGATTGCCGCGGCCAAGGCCAGCGGCGCCCAGGCGATACACCCGGGCTACGGCTTTCTGTCGGAGAACGCAGGCTTTGCCCGGGCCATCGAAGAGGCCGGGCTGATCTTCCTCGGCCCGCCGGCCAGTGCCATCGACGCGATGGGCAGCAAGTCGGCGGCCAAGGCGCTGATGGAAGTGGCCGGGGTACCGCTGGTGCCTGGCTACCACGGCGAAGCCCAGGACCTGGAGACCTTCCGCGCGGCCGCCCAGCGCATCGGCTACCCCGTACTGCTCAAGGCCACCGCCGGTGGCGGTGGCAAGGGCATGAAGGTGGTCGAGCAGGAAAGCCAGCTGGGTGAAGCCCTGGCCTCGGCCCAGCGTGAAGCGCTGTCGTCGTTCGGCGACGCACGCATGCTGGTCGAAAAGTACGTGCTCAAGCCGCGTCACGTCGAGATCCAGGTGTTCGCCGACCAGCATGGCAACTGCGTGTACCTGAACGAGCGCGACTGCTCGATCCAGCGTCGTCACCAGAAGGTGGTCGAGGAAGCCCCGGCCCCCGGCCTGAGCCCGGCGCAGCGCCAGGCCATGGGCGAGGCGGCGGTACGTGCGGCCCAGGCCATCGGCTATGTGGGCGCAGGCACGGTCGAGTTCCTGCTCGATGCCCGCGGCGAATTCTTCTTCATGGAAATGAACACCCGCCTGCAGGTGGAGCACCCGGTGACCGAGGCGATCACCGGCCTGGACCTGGTGGCCTGGCAGATCCGCGTGGCGTGCGGCGAGGCGCTGCCGCTGACGCAGGACCAGGTGCCGCTGCACGGGCATGCCATCGAAGTACGCCTGTACGCCGAGGACCCGGCCAACGACTTTCTGCCGGCCACCGGGCACCTGGCGCTGTACCGCGAGTCGGCGCCGGGCGAAGGGCGCCGGGTCGACAGCGGCGTGTGCGAAGGTGACAGCATCTCGCCGTTCTACGACCCGATGCTGGGCAAGCTGATTGCCTGGGGCGAGAACCGGGAGCAGGCACGCCTGCGCCTGCTGGCGATGCTCGACAGCTTCGCCATTGGCGGCCTGAAGACCAACATCGCCTTCCTGCGCCGCATCCTGGCCCACCGCGCCTTCGCCGAGGCCGAACTGGATACCGGGTTCATCCCGCGCTATCAGGATCAACTGCTGCCCGCCCCCGTCGCGTTGCCGACAGCGTTCTGGCAGGCTGCCGGGCAGGCCTTCCAGCAATCGCGCCCCGCCTGCGTGCGCGCTGATGACCGGCACTCGCCGTGGGCAGCCGCCACCGGTTTCAGGCCGGGCGTACCGGCGCAGACCGCCCTGCACCTGCGCTGCAATGGCGAAGACCGGGCACTGAGCCTGAACCCCGGGTCGGTGTCCGCGCGCATGGACGGCGAGCACCTGGTGATCGAGCACGAAGGCGTGCGGCGCAGGCACCTGGCCGTGCGCCGTGGGCAAACGCTGTATCTGGAGTGGGATGGCGAGCTGCACGGGGTAAGCGCTTTCGACCCGATTGCCGAGGCGGACGCCGGCCATGCGCACCAGGGCGGCATGAGTGCGCCCATGAACGGCAGCATCGTGCGGGTACTGGTGGAGGTCGGTCAGGTGGTCGAAGCCGGCACGCAACTGGTGGTGCTGGAGGCCATGAAGATGGAGCACAGCATCCGCGCACCCCAGGCCGGGACGGTCAAGGCGCTGTATTGCCAGGAAGGCGAGATGGTCAGCGAAGGGGCCGCGCTGGTGGAGCTGGAGGTTCAGGAAGGCTGACGGCACTGCACCTGCACAGGGTTTTGTGGGCGCCACGAAACCCTGTGTGGGCCGGCTTGCCAGCGACGCTTTTCAGCCCAGCCGGATAGACGCCTGCACCACCACACCGAGCACCTCGGTGCCCTCCTCCCACGTCAGTTTGGGCCAGGTGGGATTGAGCGGCTGCAAGTACCGCTGACCACCCTCCTCGACCAGCTGGCGAAACACCGCGACAGGATTGCCGGGCAGGCGCGCGATCACCAGCGCGCCGATCTCGGCAGTTCGACCGCTGTCCACCAGCACCATCATGCCCGCCGGCACACTCAGGCCCATGGGCGAATTCATCGCGTCACCTTCCACCGTCAGCCAGTAGCACGGGCCATCGGCCAGGTGGTCGCTGAGCACGGTCGGCGCGCCTTCGACAGGCTCGGCCAGGTGCTCCCAGTCCGACAGCGGGTAGCGGAATGCACCCAGCGCCGGTGTGGCATAGACCCCGGACGGCTCCGCGACGGCGTCGTCGCAGACCACGCCCATGCGCCCCATGCCCAGTATCCGCAGGATTTCGTCGATGGTGGCCAGCGGTGGGTTGTTCCTTCCCCGAATCCAATGGCCAACGCCACCTTGGGTCACCCCGAGGCGTTCGGCCAGTTTCTCCTGCGTGAGGCCCAGCTCGCGCATTCTGGCTTTCGCCAGTTCATTCCATTTTTTCATCGCTGGCACGATACGGACTGACAGCAGCGACTCAATACATAATCTGTAGTATTTAAGCGATGGAATACAATACAACATGTACTTAGGATTGAAGGGTAATCTTTTCCTACTCACCACAAGGAAGGCAGCCCCATGACCCCACCCCCTTTCAACGACCTAGACAGCGAAGCGGCACGCCGCGCACTGGACTATTACCTCAACCCTACCCCATCTACGGTCAGCCACACGGACGACCAGCTGTTCATCGCCCGCCAGGACCTCTCGGCCGAAGCGGCCACCGAACACGCCTCGAGCATGCTGCGCTGCGCCGCAGCCAGCGCCTACGAGTCGGCCGACAACCTCAAGGGCAACTCACGGGACATGGCCTTCTCGGTGATGCACATGATCAACATGGCCAGGGCGCTGCTGGACCGCAGCCTCGCGGAACAGGCCAGGCGGCAGGAGCTTCAATCAAGGGAGGGATGATGGGCAACGGGAACGGCGGTGGGGCAGGCCGTGGTTCAACGACCAGGCACAGCGATGCGGAATTTTTTGCTGGATAACAGAAAATTCATTTGACTTGAAAATGAGAACGATTATTATTGCAAACAACTGGTCGCGAGACTGGTTGGATAACTGAAAGCCCTTAGGTCGGACTCTCAGATTATCTCCTCATCAGGCTAATCACGGTTTTTGACCCGGCTTTTTGCCGGGTCTTTTTTTTTGGCTCTTCAGGCTAATGAAGGCGGGTGGTGCTTGATTGGCAGCGATGATAGCAAATGTATGTCTCGATATGTAACCCCGAGACAAGCCTTTGCCGATTCAGCACTTGAGAATCAATCTCATGTAGATTAAGCTGTCGCAGCGTCAGGGAAGACGCCCCCTTCTCTTCAGTCGTTTCTTTCTGCAAGGAGCTCGTACATGACCCGTCTGTTGCTGCCCCTTGAACACCATCACGATAGCGCCGACCTCGGCGAAGATGCCCTGCTCGTGCGCCTGAAAAAGCTGCCACGCCGGGTACAGCAGGTGTTCCTGCTCAATCGTCTCGATCAACTGTCGTTCGCCGCCATCGCCCAGCGCCTGGATATCGGCGCACCGACCGTGGAACGGCACATGGGCCAGGTACTGCAGGCCGCCCTGCCGGTGCGCAGCGCCTCCAGCACTGCGGCGGCACAATGGTATGTGCGCCTGCAGAGCCCGGACATCACCGCCAGCGAGCGCATCGACTTTCGCCGCTGGCTGGATGCCGCCCCCGAACACCTGTATGCGTTCCATGCCACCGAACTGCGCTGGCGCAACCTGCTGGCACCGGCCCGGCAACTGGGCGATGGGCACTGGTATCGCCAGGCCTGGGCCGGTGTTTCGCTGGGAGGCTGCTCGGTGGCGCTCGGCCTGGGGTTGGCAGCGGCGCTGGCGATCGGTTTCTGGTCGTGATCCAGGGGTGTAGAGTGGTTGGCACAACAACTCTACCGGAGCCTGGCCATGACCGTGACGCTGTCCCCCGTTAGCATCGATTGCGCATTCGATGCCGGCAACATCCTGCTCGTCGATGCCGGCAACCCGTCCCGGATTCACCTGAACATCCGCCCCGACACCCACAGCGGGCATTTCCAGTGGTTTCACTTCAAGGCCAGCGGGCTGACGCCCGGGCATACCCACGCCTTCAGCCTGGACAACGCCAGCCAGTCGTCCTATAGCGCTGCATGGGAGGGCTACCAGGCGGTAGCGTCCTACGACCAGCAGAACTGGTTTCGCGTGCCGACCCGCTACGACGGCAAGGCCCTGCACTTCAGCCTTGAGCCCCGCGAAACACAGGCCTGGTTCGCCTATTTCGAGCCCTACCCGCGCGCGCGGCACAATCAGCTGATCGAACGCGCCAGCGCCTTGCCGGGCGTGGAACTGCTGGCCACCGGGCGCAGCGTCGAAGGGCGCGATATCCCGTTGCTGCGGGCGGGCGACGGGGGCGCGGGCAAGCGCAAGCTGTGGATCATCGCCCAGCAGCACCCCGGCGAGCACATGGCCGAGTGGTTCATGGAGGGCGTGATCGACCGCATACAGGGCAACGATGCCACCGTGCAGGCCCTGCTGGCGGTCGCCGACCTGTACCTGATCCCCAACATGAACCCGGACGGTGCCGCTGCCGGGCACCTGCGCACCAATGCCAGGGGCAAGGACCTCAACCGCGCCTGGCAGGATGCGAACATCGAACACACCCCTGAGGTGCTGTTCGCCCAGCAGCAGATGAAGCTGTATGGCGTGGACCTGTTCCTGGATGCCCATGGCGATGAGGAAATACCCCATGTGTTCACGGCCGGGTGCGAAGGCAACCCGGGCTACACGGATCGGATCGCGGCACTGGAGGAGCGTTTTCGCAGCACCCTGTGCAGCGTGACCCGGGACTTCCAGACCACCCACGGCTACCCGCGCAGCAAGCCTGGGCAGGCCAACATGACCCTGGCATGCAATGCGGTGGGCCAGGCGCATGACTGCCTGTCGCTGACCCTGGAGATGCCGTTCAAGGATCACGACGACGCGCCCGATGCGGTGACCGGCTGGTCGGGTGAACGCTCCAAGGCGCTGGGCAGCGCAGTGATCGACACCTTGGCGAAGCTGGTCGCAGAGCTGCGCTAGGGCTGACGCACCGCCGCCCCGCAGCGCTCCCCATCGCGGTTCAAGCCCGCCCCCACAAGGCTTGCAGTGCCCTGTGGGAGCGGCCTGACCCGCGATGAGGCAGGTCAGGCCGGCGGCGGCCCCGCCACCCGCACGCAATCATCCGGCCCCAGCACCCGCCCATCCGCCGCTCGCAGCTGCAGCGGGCCCACCGGCGCCCCGCTCTGGCGGTCCACCAGCACCGAATGCGCCTCGCCAGGCTGGTAGAAAAACGCCTCGCCCCACTGGCGCAGCCCCACGATCAAGGGAAACAACCCACGCCCCTTCTCGGTCAGCACGTACTCCTGGTACGCGCTGCCATCCGACGCCGGCACCAGCTCCAGAATCCGGTGCTCCACCAACTGGCGCAAGCGCGAGGCCAAAATGTTCTTGGCCATGCCCAGGTTGCGCTGGAACTCGCCAAAGCGGCGCAAGCCATCAAACGCATCACGCACGATCAACAGCGACCACCAGTCACCGATCGCGTCCAGTGACCGGGCCACCGGGCATTCGGCATCTTGCAGGCGGGTACGCTGAACCATGTTCGCTCTCGGCAGGCTGAAAAAAGTAGTTGCAATATAAAACCGGTCCTCTCAGCATACAACCAGTTTCATTATGCAACCACATAGGATATCGCCATGCCTGCCTCCCCTGCGCCCCGGCTTTCGCCGTGGCTCGCCCTGCTGTTCTCCGTCGCCTGCGCACTGGCGGTGGCCAACGTGTATTACGCCCAGCCACTGCTGGACGCGATGGCCCGCGACTTCGCCATCGACCCGGCGCTGGTGGGGCTGGTGGTGACCCTGACCCAGGTGGGCTACGGCCTGGGCCTGATACTGCTGGTGCCTCTGGGCGACCTGTTCGAGCGGCGCCGGCTGATCGTGCTGCAGTCGCTGCTGTCGGTGCTGGCCCTGCTGATGATCGCGCTGGCCACCAGCAGCGCCTGGCTGTTTGTCGGCATGGCCCTGACCGGCCTGTTGGCGGTGGTGGCGCAACTGCTGGTGGCGCATGCCGCCAGCGTATCGGCCGACACCGAACGCGGGCATGTGGTGGGCATGGTCACCAGCGGTATCGTGATCGGCATCCTGCTGGCCCGCACCCTGTCCGGGGCGATGGCCGATCTGGCCGGCTGGCGCTCGATCTACGCCCTGTCGGCAGCGCTGACCCTGCTGATGACCCTGCTGCTGTGGCGCGTGCTGCCCGCACACACGGCTGCGCGCCCCAACACTGGCTACGGCGCGCTGCTGGTGTCGTTGTGGCAACTGGTGCGCGAGCAGCCGGTGCTGCGCCAGCGGGCCCTGCTGGCGATGCTCAGCTTCGCCTCGGCCATGGTGCTGTGGACCCCGCTGGTACTGCCCCTGAGCGCCCCGCCGCTGTCGTTGTCGGCAACCGAGGTGGGCCTGTTCGGCCTGGCCGGCGCAGCCGGGGCGCTGGCCGCCGCGCGTGCCGGCGGGCTGGCCGACCGTGGCCTGGGGCAACGGGTCAGCGGCCTCTCGCTGCTGCTGATGATCGGTTCATGGGGCGCCATCGCCCTCACCCAGCAATCGCTGTGGGCACTGCTGCTGGGGGTGGTGGTGTTCGACCTGGGCCTGCAGGCGCTGCACGTGGCCAGCCAGAGCCTGATCTACCGCCTGCCGGCCGATACCCACAGCCGGCTCACCGCCGCCTACATGCTGTTCTACTCCATCGGCAGTGCACTGGGCTCGCTGGCCTCGACGCTGGCCTACGCCTGGGGCGGCTGGCTGCTGGTATGCGCGCTGGGCGCGGGGTTGAATGTGCTGGCACTGGGGTACTGGTGGCGCACCGTGCGCCAGCCGGCTCAGAACTGCACGTCGAGTATCACGCTGTCCAGGTAGTCGCCGGCCGGCGGCGTGGCCTGGTCGGTGTAGACCCTGGCGTTGTAGTTGAACACCTGGCTGCCGGCCGCGCTGCCACTGCCATTGCCGTTGCCCGGGTTGATGTCGGCGTCGCTGCTGGCGCGCCGCGCACTGCTCAGGCTGCCCCAGCGCACGCCCCCGCCACTCTTGAAGATGTCATAGGCCAGGTAGTTGCCGGCGCTGGATTTCATGCGCCGACGCCCGCCTGCCACGTTCTGCCCGTCATCCAGCCCCACCGTGTAGGCACTGCCCTTGGTACAGGCCAGGTTGACGTTCTGGCTCACCGTGGCGAACCCGCTGACCACCGGCGCGCTGCCGAACACGATGTTGGGTGAGCTGATCTGGCAGTCGTTGGTGACGGTCAGGTTGATGGTCAGGGTGGTAGTGGCGTTGAACACCTGCCGCCCCAGGCAGGCGCTGCCCAGACCCAGCCCCCAGCAATAGTCGATGCTCCAGGCCACGGTGAACGTCTCCTGGTACAGGCCGGCCGCCACGTTGCTGGTCATTTGCGTGCGCAGGTAGATGGGCACGGTCTTGGGCGAGGTGCCGCCGAGCAGGCCCAGGGCATCGATGATGCCGTTGCGCGCAAAATCGTAGGGCTGGCCCCGGGTGATCGGGTAGCTGGTGCTGTTGTTGGCGTACAGCGTGTAGAGGATGACGTCGCCGGTGGGGCCCACCAGCCCGGTGGTGCCGTTGTTGGCGGTGAAGGTGGCCTTGAAGGAGTCATCCGAACGCAGCAGGGTCAGCAGCGAACCGGTGCAGCTCAAGCCGGCACTGGGCGCCGTGGTGGTCTGCACCGTGGTGCGTATCAGGGTGGAGTTGACCAGGCCGAAAGTGGCCGGCGTGGTTGCCAGCACCTGGCACAGCGCCTGGGCGCGCATGCCGGCCAGCAGTGCCAGCAGCGCAAGCAGCCCCGTCAGCCGGCGCTTCATTGGCACACCAGCGGGCCGATCAGCGGCACCTGGTCGGCCTGCGCCTTGAGCTCGAACTGCACCCGGCAACTGCCGCCTCCGGCCAGTTGCACCACCAGGCTGTTGTGTTCGCTCAGGTCCTCCAGGTACACCAGGCCATCCCAGCCCACCACCGCCAGCGCGCCGCTCTGCTCGTGGCGTACCTGGCTGCCCACGGCCAGTTCGTTGTTGCCGGCATCCACCAGCACCACGCTGGCGGCCAGTACCCGGCGCAACGGAAATTCCAGCAGGTAGCCGGCGCCGCGCCTTACCGCCACGCGCTGCTCCACATTCGGTGAGCGCACATCGGGGGGCAGTTCCAGCGGGTCGATCTCGTACTTGCCGCGGTAGTAGCCGCTGCCGTAGGGCACCAGCAGGTGCCCCTGGCTGTCGGTGTGCCCCACCACCTGGTTCTCGTAGCGCACCGGCACATCGGCAAAGCCTTCGGTGCTGACCAGCACGAAGGCGTCGTCGATGCGATTGGCCGCGAACACCCCGGCGTCCATCAGCACCACCGAGCCGCTGGCGTCGGCCCAGCGGGTCATGTTGTCGCTGCTGCCGTACACCCCGGCCTGCAACTGCACCGATTGCAGGCGCCAGGTCAGGTCGGCCTGACGGTAGGTTTCACGGTCGCCGCCGGCATAGCCCAGGTTGAACCCCACGCCGCCCTGGGCGGGTACGGCGCGGCTGTAGTTGACCCGCTGCAGGTTCTCGCCCTGCTGGTTGCGCTCCAGGCTCAGGGCCAGCGTGCCGTGCAGGTCGAAGGGCACCACCACCTGCGCCTGCACCGCCCACTGGCTGTCGTCCAGGTCGCGGTTGGCCGACAGGTACAGGCTGCTGTTGCCCCACAGCGGCTTGCTCCAGCTGAGGTTGAGCAGGCGCGTGCGTGAGTTGTCGGCGGCGCGCACGTCGAAGTAGCCCGCCCCCAGGCTGCCATAGCGTTGCAGGTTGAGGCTCAGGGTGACCTGCTCGCTGCGCTGGCTGAGGCGGATGTACGGGCTGTCGACCAGCGACAGGTCGGCGTAGTCGCCATGACGCTCCAGGCGCTGGTAGTTGAAGCCCAGCCAGCGGTTGTTGTACTGGTAGCCCAGGCTCAACTGCTGGCCACTGCGGCCTTCGAAGCGGCTCTGGCTCAGCGCCGTGTTGAGCACGCCGAAGTTGCCCACCCGCAGGTTGCCGCCCAGCCCGCCCAGGCCCAGGGACCCGGCCGCCTCGGCATGGCTTTCCAGCGTGAAGTAGTCGGTCAGGCCATAGCGCAGGCTGCCCGCCGCAACGCCGGGGCCGTAGGCAAAGTCGCGCACGGCATAGTCGCGGCGCAGGGCGCCGGCCGCCACCGAGAAGTCCGCCAGCCCCTGTTGCAGCAGGCTGCTGGTGACGTAGAACGGCAACGTGGTCGAGACCTGCCGGCCAAGGGCGTCGGTGGTCACCACCACCGCCTCGCCGGCACCGTTGATGAACGGCACGTTGGTCAGGGTATAGGGGCCTGGCTGCAGGTCGGCACTGGCGCTCTTGTAGCCATTGATGAACAGGTCCACCGACGAGGGCACCGCGGCTTCACCGGCGAAGGCCGGCAAGGGGTAGGTCACCAGGTCCGGGCGCACGGCAAAGTCCCGCGACAGCTGCACCCCGCCCACCCGCACCGAGCTGGTCCAGGGCAAGGCGCCGGTCAGCACATCGCCGGCCTCGAAGGTCAGCAGGCGCGCCTCGTCGGTGTAGCGCCAGGTGGTGTCGTACCGCCGAAAACCTTCCTGGGCGCCTTCGTAGCCTGCCCCGCCGAGGCGCTGGCGCCACTGCCCGGTGGTGGAGAAGGTGCCCCAGCTGTCGAACACCCGCAGTTCGTTCCAGGCTGCCAGGTAGGTGCCCCCCTCATCGGTGTCGTTGAAGTAGGCGTCGTAGTTGAGCAAGGCGCCGAAACTGCTCAACGCCTCGCCGGCCGGCCCCAGCGAGCGCTCGCCGATGCGCTGGTTGGGCAGCCACGCCGCCGGCACCTGCACCAGCAGCCGCTGGTTCTGGCTGTCGTACTCGCTGTGCAAGCCATCGATGGCGTCCAGCGCCAGTTCCGGGCCGGGCTGCCCGGGCAGTTGCACGCCCGCCGCCTGCAGGTCGGCGGTGGCCATGTACAGGCGCCCGGCCCGCTGGTGCACCAGCACCACGCTAGCGCTGCTCATCTGGTTGACCACCAGTTCCAGGTACAACGGCGCATCGGCGACAGCCTCCATACTCGCAGGGGGTGGCGGCAGTTCGCCTGCGACCGCGCTGCCCGCCAGCAGCACCGCCAGCGTCACGCTGCGGGTGCAGGCCAGAGAAGTACTCACGCACGCCGTCCCACCATGTCCGGGTCCTCCCTGGCCCCTGCTCCATCTTCATGCGCCCTTGAGGCGCCGGGCTCAGTGGCCCTGGTTGATGGTCTGGGGCGGCTCGGCCCCGTTGACGCGCCCTTTGAGCACACTGGCCGCCGAGGCTGCTGCAGGTGCCGGCCAGCGCATGGTCGCGCCGGGCAGTACATAACCCAGCAAGCCGTCGACCAGCGGCTTGCTCTGGGCGCCCTGCTGCATCACCACATCGGTGAGGCGCGCATGCACCGGCCCCACGTTGCGGATCTCGACGAAGGGCTTGCCCTGCTGCGATACCTGTCGCCAGCTCAGCAACGGCGTGCCCACGCCCGCTGCATCACGCTTGCCCTCGGCGTCCGGCTTGCTCCACAGCCCCTGGCCGTAGACGAACAATGGCACCGAGTAGCGCATCTGGAAGCGGATCTGCGCCTGGGAAGTCTGCGCATCGCTGGCCGGCAGGGCGGGTGGGATTTCGTCGATGATGATGCGGTAGGCCTGTTCCTGGCCGGCCGGCGACTGGCCGGTGCGGGTCAGGCGAATCAGCTGTTTCTCGCCCGGCTTGATGGTCGCCACCGGCGGGCTGCCGATGATCTCGCGCTGGGGCTGGAACTGGTCGTCATACCCGTCCTGGCGCCAGGCGAACACCCTGACCTGCAGGTTAGCCGGGGTGGTGCCACGGTTTTCCAACCACAACGCCCCGGCCTTCTGGTCGGCCTCCAGCACCGGGTCGATCGGCCAGATCAACACCGATGTGGCCGCCTGGGCGCCCCCTGCGCCGAGCAAGGCGCCCACCAGCAGCCACTTGCCCATCCCTTGCCATCCACGTGCGTACAGCGCCATGCACCCTCTCCTTTGGCTTGTTCCGATACAACCCCGGGAGCGCACTCACCAGGACAACACCACTTGCACCACGTCGGTGTAGGTGCCCGCCGGCAACACGCCGGGTAACTGGGCTTGCGCATACACCGGCAGCTTGATCGCCGTCGGATCGCTGTAACTGACCGCCACGAGCTGACCGATGCCCAGCACCTGGGACAAGGCCGCGTCGCGGTACAACTGATAGGCCACCAGCGAGGTACCGCTGGTGCGCTTGAGGTTGCGTACCCCGTTGTTGTTCAGGCCACCGTCGACGCTCATCTTCAGGGCCACCCCGGGCGTGCATTGCAGGGTCACCGTGGTGCCTGCCAGCTGGGTGTTCACGCTGGCGGCGCCGAGCGCCGGACGGGTGCCGAAGTCCAGGGTGCCGTAGTTGCTGGCGCCGCCCACCACCAGGCAACCTGCCGCAATCGTTGCGCTGACCTGAAGCGTGCTGGTGAGCGCGGCATCCAGCGGCATGGGCACTGCCCAGGCCAGCACCGCAAGGCCACCGAGCAACCGGCGCATGACCTAGAAGCTCAGCTCGACCGCCACCGTGTCGGTGTACACCCCTGGCGGCAGCGACGGCTTGCCCACGGCGCGGCCGTACAGGTTGACGGTCTGCGCCACCCCGGTGCTGGTGGCGAGGGTGATGGTGCCGTTGATTGCCAGCAGATTGGTGTGCCCGGCATCGGTATAGAAGTCATAGGGCACGTAGTTGGTGCCCATGGCCAGCGCGCGGCTGCCACCGGTGGTGGCCGCGTCATGCGCGCCTGCGCCCACCTTCACCACCGGCGTGGCACCGGGCGAACACAGCACGCTGATGGCGCCGCCACCACCGGTGCCGATCACCTGGGCGCTGGCCTCGGTGAACAGGGCAATCTGCGAGCCGAAATCCAGGTTACCGAAGTTGACCCCGGTGGTGGCGGTCGAACCGTTCACCTGACAGGCCGCGGTCAGGGTCAGGGTGGCGTTGATATTGCCCGTGACCGTGGCCGCCTGGGCCTGGCTGGCAAGGGCCAGGCCAAGCCCGGCGAAGAGTATGCGTGAGACGTTGGGATGCATGAGTCACTCCTTGTTGTTACCAGTCCAGGGTCACCATCAGGGTGTCACGGTAGATGCCGGCCGGCAGCGCCCTGGGGTGTGCCACCACGGCGCCGTAGATCGGTATGGGGATTTGCGCAGCGCTGCTGATCGAGAAGTTGCGCTGTTGGCCGATGCCGTAGCGCACTGCACCGCTTGGATCGGCCGCCAGCTGGTAGGGGATGAGCTCGCTGCCGTTGCGCAGGCGGCGCACGCCGTTGGCATCGTTGCTGCCGCCATTGATGCTCACCGTGAAGGCCCGCACCGAGGGGTTGCAACTGACCTGGAGGGTGCCGCTGCCGCCGGTCTGGTCGAGGTTGGCGCTCAGCGGGCGGGCCCAGCTTGGCCCCTGGGTGCCGAAGTCCAGCAGGCCCAGGCCGCCACCGGCCGGGCTGTCGTCCGGCACATTGCTGATCTGGCAGGCTGCACTGATCACCAGGCGTGCCTGGATATGCCCGCTGAGGGCGGCATTGGCCATCGGACACAACAGCAAGGGCCCGAGGCTGATCAACAGAATCTGCGATGTCTTCATGCTGCCAGTTCCTTTAGCACGCACAGGGTCACCAGGTGACGGTCACCTTGAGCAAGTCCGAGTAATGGCCGACACGGGGCACCTGGGCCAGGGTGTCGATGCGGGCGTACAGCGGCAGTTCCACCGACCCCGAGTCGGGTACGCGTGCGTGCTGGGCGATGTTCACCGCCAGCGGAGTGCGCCAGGCCGGGTCCTGGTAGAGGCGGTACGGGATGGGACGGGCCTGTGGCGTGTCGCTGGCCAGGTAGCGCACCTCGCCGACGCCGCCATGCTGGCCGCCATCGACCTTTACCTGGTACAGCGTATCGGGGTTGCATTCCAGACGTGGGGGGCGTTGTTGCAGCAAGGCGCCGGTCAGCGGGCCTTGCGGATCGTCCAGGCGCGCGGTACGGCCGAAGTCGAGCAGGCCCTGGGCCTGGGCGCCGGCATCGCGGGTCTGGTGCACCAGCTGGCAACCACGCTGTACATCCACGCGAACTTCCACCAGAAAATCTGCGGCGGCGGCAGCGTCTGCGACAACCAGCCCGAGCAGCGCAGCCAGAGAGCGTCCCTTCACCGTTACCCTCCTTGCAATGCAGGATCCATCTGTTCCAGAGGGTAGCAGCCGAAGAAAAACCTGCCAGCAAGCTCGGAAATGTATAGGCCGCGTACAAGAACCTTCCTACATGACCTGCCAGGCACGACATGACTGGCAGCCCAACCCCCTATTCGGTACATTAGCGCCGCCCACTCAGCCGGCCCCTGTGCCCGGCACCCCCAAGGAGCCTGAGATTGACCGCCTTACCGCCGTCCTGGATCCGTTCGCCGCTGCGTGCCCTGCGCCAGCGCCTGGCTGCCCGTGCACACCCGCCGGCCAAGCGCCTGGCGGCTGTTGAAGTCGATGAATTCTTCCGACGAAAGGCCGATGAGCAGGGCTATACCTTGAGCCACGGCCAGCAGCGGGTGATCGCCTGCATGGCCGAGCAGGCCGCGCACCTGGCTGACGGCACGGCGCGCAGCCTGTACCTGTACGGGGCGGTGGGACGGGGCAAGAGCTGGCTGCTGGACGGCTTCTTCCAGTCACTGGAGCATCCGCACAAGCGCCGCCTGCACTTTCACGATTTCTTCGCCCAGTTGCACGAGGGCATGTTCCGCCATCGCCAGCAGGACGATGCGCTGGGCGCGACCCTGGACGAGCTGCTGCAAGGCTGCCAGGTGCTGTGCTTCGACGAGTTCCACGTGCACGACATCGGCGACGCGATGCTCATCACCGGCCTGTTCAAGGCGCTGTTCGAGCGCCGCGTGTTCGTGCTGCTGACCTCCAACTACCCGCCTGCCGGGCTGCTGCCCAACCCGCTCTACCACCAGCGCTTCGAACCGGTGATCCGCCTGATCGAGGCGCACATGCAGGTGCTTGAAGTGGGCGGGGAGCAGGACTACCGCAGCCACCCGGCCTCCGGCAGCCAGCAGCGCTTCACCCAGGGTCACTACCTCTGGCCCGGCAGCCCGGCGCAGCGCCATGCCGCCGGCCTGGATCACGCCGGCGCGCCGGTAAGGCTGCAGGTGGGCAAGCGCTCGCTGCACGCCCTGTTCAGCCAGGAGCGCGCGGTAGGCTTCAGCTTCGAGGCGATCTGCGAGCAACCCACGGCGGTGATGGACTACCTGGAGCTGGCGCGCCGCTACGACCACTGGGTGATCGAGCACCTGCCGGACCTGGCGCAGTGCTCGATGGCGGCGCAGCAGCGCTTCATCAACCTGGTGGACGTGCTGTATGACCAGGACAAGCACCTGGTGCTGGTCGGCCAGGCCTCGCTGTGCGAAAGCCTGGGCGGCAGCGCCATCGACCTGGCCCGCACCCGCAGCCGGCTGGGCCAGCTCAATGTGCTGGGCCCGGTAGCCTGCCCGGGTTGACCCTCAGCTGGCCCGCGCCAGGCTGGCCAGCACCCCTTCGATCTCGGCCAGCACGGCCGGGTCGTCCAGGGTCGAGGGCGGGGTGTAAGGCTGGTGGTCGGCGATCTTGCGCAGCACCGCCCGCAAAATCTTGCCCGAGCGGGTCTTGGGCAGGCGCTTGACCACCCGCACCTGGTTGAAGCAGGCCAGCGCGCCGATCTGCTCGCGCACGCTGGCCACCAGTTCGGCCTGCAACTGCTGCTCGCTCAGGCTGACCCCGTCCTTGAGCACCACCAGGCCCAACGGCACCTGGCCCTTGATTTCGTCGCGCACCCCCACCACCGCGCACTCGGCAATCGCCGGGTGGCGCGCCACCAGGTCTTCCATCTCGCCGGTGGACAGCCGGTGCCCGGACACGTTGATCACGTCATCGGTGCGCCCCATGATGTAGACGAAACCGTCCTCGTCGAGGTAGCCGCCATCGCCGGTGTGGTAGTAGCCGGGGTGGCTATGCAGGTAGGCCTGCAGGTAGCGCGCATGGTCGCCCCACAGCGTCTGGCTGCAGCCGGGCGGCAGCGGCAGTGCGATCACGATGGCACCCTGCTCGTTGGGGCCCAGAAGGTGCCCGTCGTCGTCCAGCACGCGCACGTGGTAACCCGGCACGGCGCGGTTGCTCGAACCCGGACGCACCCCGCAACCTTCCAGCCCGACGCAGGGCGCGGTCACCGGCCAGCCGGTTTCGGTCTGCCACCAGTGGTCGTGCACGGCCTTGCCGCTGGCCGCCTCCAGCCATTGATGGGTGCTGGAGTCGAGTTTTTCCCCGGCCAGGAAGATCTGGCGCAGCGAGCTCAGGTCATGGCGCTTGAACAGCTCGCCCTGCGGGTCTTCCTTGCGGATTGCGCGCATGGCCGTGGGTGCGCAGAACAGCCCGTTGACCCGGTACTGCTCCACCACGCGCCAGTAGGCGGCAGCGTCCGGGGTGCGGATCGGCTTGCCCTCGTAGAACACTGTGGTGCAGCCGTTCATCAGCGGCCCGTAGACGATCAGCGAGTGCCCCACCACCCAGCCCACGTCGGAGATGCCCCACCACACATCCCCCGGCTGCATGCCGTAGATATGGCGCAGGGCAAAGCGCAGCGCCACGGCGTTGCCGCCGTTCTCACGCACGATGCCCTTGGGTTTGCCGGTGGTGCCGGAGGTGTACATGATGTACAGCGGGTCGCCTGCGGCCAAGGCCACCGGTGGCACCGGGCTGGCCGCAGCCACTGCCGCCTGCCAGTCCAGGTCGCGGCCTTCGCGCAGCTCGGCGCGGGCCTGCGGGCGCTGCAGCACCAGCACCTGGCGCGGCTGGTGGGTGGCCAGTTGCAGGGCCTTGTCCACCAGCGGCTTGTACTCGATGACGCGGTCGAACTCCAGCCCGCAGGAGGCGGTGAGCAACAGCGCAGGCCGCGCATCGTCGATGCGCAGGGCCAGCTCGTTGGCGGCAAAGCCACCGAACACCACCGAATGCACCGCGCCGATGCGGGCGCAGGCCAGCATTGCCATGGCCGCCTGCGGCACCATCGGCATGTAGATGATCACCCCATCGCCCTGCTTCACCCCCAGCTCGCGCAGCAGGCCGGCCAGGCGCGCCACCTCGTCGCGCAGTTGCACGAAGGTGAAGGTCTGGCGGGTGTCGGTGACGGGCGAGTCGTAGATCAGTGCGGTCTGCTCGCCACGGCCCTGCTCGATCTGGTGGTCGAGGGCCAGGTAGCAGCTGTTGAGTTGCCCGTCGGCAAACCACTGGTGGGTGCCGTCCGGGTTGGCCACAAGGGTCTGCGCAGGCTTGCGGTACCAGGCCAGGTGGTCAGCCTGTTCGGCCCAGAACGCAGCGGGGTCGGCAATGGAGCGGTCGTAGCTGTGCTGGTAAGTCATCGATCGGTAACCCTGAACTTTGTTGTTATTAAAAGGGCGAATATCGAGTATGGACGCCAATTGCGCGCCTGCCATGGTACTTAAGTCGGGTATCATCGCCGCCGTCTTCATTGCCCTTGCAGCCCCTTCATGCACACCCTCGACGACCTCAGGCGCGGCCGCCTGGCAGGCGCCACCCGCCTCGACCTGAGCTGCGGGCTCACGCAGTTCCCGGATGAGATCTTCGAACTGGCCGACAGCCTCGAAGTGCTCAACCTGAGCGGCAATGCGTTGAGCAGCCTGCCCCATGACCTGGGCCGGCTGCACCGGCTCAAGGTGCTGTTCTGCTCCCACAACCGGTTCACCGAGGTGCCGGCCAGCGTAGGCCAGTGCCTGCGCCTGGAAATGGTCGGGTTGCGCAACAACCGCATCACGCACCTGCCGGCCGCCGCATTGGGCCCCAACCTGCGGGCACTGGTGCTGACCGAGAATTGCCTTGAACAGTTGCCCGACGCACTGGGCGACTGCCAGCAGCTGCAAAAGCTGATGCTGGCGGGCAACCGCCTGCGCGCCCTGCCGGCCAGCCTTGCGCGGTGCCAGCGGCTCGAACTGCTGCGGGTGTCGGCCAACCGGTTGAGCGAACTGCCCCAGTGGCTGCTGACGATGCCCCGCCTGGCGTGGCTGGCGTATGCCGGCAACCCCTTGCCCCAGGGCCTTGCGGCGCCGCAGGCGCCGGGCCGGTGCGACGCCATCGACTGGCACGCCCTCGAGCTGGGCGAGGTGCTGGGCCAGGGCGCCTCCGGGGTGATTCACCGCGTGCAGGTGGCGGGCCGAAAGGCGGCGCTCAAGCTGTACAAGGGCCAGATGACCAGCGATGGCTCGCCGCTCAACGAAATGCAGGCGTGCGTGGCAGCTGGCGCCCACCCGAACCTGATCCCGCTGCTGGGGCAGGTAGCCAACCACCCGCACCAGGTGCCGGGGTTGCTGATGGCGCTGGTGGGCACCCACCTGTCTGCCCTGGCCGGGCCGCCCAGCCTGCAAACCTGCACCCGAGACGTCTACCCGCCTGACCTGTGCCTTGGCCTGCAAGCCGCAACCCGGCTGGCGACGGCCATCGCGTCGGTCGCGGCGCACCTGCACCAGCGCGGCATCACCCACGGCGACCTGTACGCGCACAACATCCTGTGCGATGCACAGGGCAACGCGGTGCTCGGGGACTTTGGCGCGGCATCGTTCTTTGCGCAGGATGGCAGTGTTGCAGCAGACGCATTGCAGCGTATCGAGGTGCGGGCGTTCGGGGTGTTGTTGGGGGAACTGCTGGCGTGTTGCGGGGAGGCGTCAGAGGAACTGGCGGACTTGCAGGCGAGCTGTGTTCAACCGCAGGTGCTGGCAAGGCCGGATTTTGCGCAGGTTGAACGGGTGCTTCGCCGGCAAGGCCGGCTCCTGCAAGAGGCGTAGGAGCAGGCCTTGCCGGCGAAGTGGGTTATCAGCCCGCCAGGCCGACGTACACGTTCTGCACGTCGTCGTTGTCGTCGATGGCTTCCAGGAATGCCTCGACTTCAGCCATGTGCTCGTCGCTGAGCCCGCTGACCGGGTTCTTGGGGGTGTAGCCGATCTTGGCCGAGATCACCTTGAAGCCCTGTTGCGGCAAGGCCTTCTGTACCGCGTCCAGGTCGGTGGTGTCGGTGATGAACAGGGTCGAGCCCTCTTCTTCACCTTCCGCGAAGTCCTGTGCACCGGCTTCGATGGCGGCCATTTCCGGGTCGGCATCAGGGGTTTCAGGGCTGGCTTCGATCAGGCCGACATGGTTGAAGTCCCAGGCCACCGAACCCGAAGCGCCCAGCTGGCCCTTGCGGAACAGCACGCGAATCTGCGCCACGGTGCGATTGACGTTGTCGGTCAGGCATTCGACGATCAGCGGCACCTGATGCGGGGCGAAGCCTTCGTAGGTAACGTGGTGGTACTGCACCGCGTCGCCATCCAGGCCCGCGCCCTTGCGGATGGCACGTTCCAGGGTCTCTTTGGTCATCGAGGCCTTCTTGGCCTGTTCCACGGCCAGGCGCAGGCGCGGGTTCATGTCCGGGTCGGCACCGGCCTTGGCCGCGATCTGGATCTCCTTGGACAGCTTGCCCATGATCTTGCCCTTGGCGTTGGCTGCTACTTCTCTATGCTTGGCTTTCCACTGTGCGCCCATCTCGACTCTCTTGTTTCAGCTGCCGGTTCAGGTAGCGACCAGCAAGGTGGCGTGCAGTTTATACAGGCTGCGCCGGGCAATCGACAAAAAAACGCTGGGCTGTTGCCGGGCCTGGTGAACCCTTCGCCGGCAACGCCAGCTCCTACTGGCGTTGCAGGAGCCGGCCTTGCCGGCGAAGAGGCCAGCATCCACAACCTAGAAACCACTTTAAGTTGTAATTTTTATTTCATATAAATCAATCAGATAAGCCAACAACCTCATGTAGTTAAGCAGCTTCACGCTGCGCCACCGCCTGCGCCGCCGCCAGCATTGCCCTGAGCAGCACGGCGCACCCAGCCGCCAGGTCCTTCGGGTCGGCATTCTCGATTTCGTTATGGCTGATGCCGCCCTCGCACGGCACGAAGATCATCCCGGCCGGGCCCAGTTCGGCCAGGAAGATCGCGTCGTGCCCGGCCCCGCTGACGATGTCCATGTGCGACATGCCCAGCCCCTGCGCCGCGCTGCGCACCGCCTCCACGCAGCCCTTGTCGAAGTACAGCGGCGGGAAGTCCGCGGTGGGCGTCAGCGTGTAGGTCAGCCCGTGCTGCTGCGCGGTCGCGGCGATCACCTCCTGCACCTGGGCGATCATCGAGTCCAGCCGCGCCGGCTCCAGATGGCGAAAATCCAGGGTCATGCGCACCTCGCCGGGGATCACGTTGCGCGAGCCCGGGTACGCCTGCAGGCAGCCCACCGTGCCGCACGCATGGGGCTGATGCTCCAGAGCCACGCGGTTGACCGCCGCCACCACCGCACTGGCGCCTACCAGGGCGTCCTTGCGCAGGTGCATCGGGGTCGGCCCGGCGTGGGCCTCGACACCGCGCAGGGTGAAGTCGAACCATTTCTGCCCCAGCGCGCCGAGCACCACGCCGATGGTCTTGCGCTGGTCCTCCAGGATCGGCCCCTGCTCGATATGCGCCTCGAAATAGGCGCCCACCGGGTGCCCACTGACCGCGCGGGTGCCGGCGTAGCCGATCGCATTCAGCGCCTCGCCCACGCTCACGCCCTGGGCATCGCGCTTGGCCAGCGTCTCCTGAAGGGTGAACTTCTCGGCGAACACGCCCGAGCCCATCATGCACGGCGCGAACCGCGAGCCCTCCTCGTTGGTCCACACCACAACCTCAAGTGGCGCCTCAGTTTCTATCTGCAAGTCATTGAGTGTACGAAGAACTTCCAGCCCGGCCAGCACCCCGAAGCAGCCATCGAACTTGCCGCCGGTGGGCTGGGTGTCGATGTGGCTGCCGGTCATCACCGGTGGCAGTTGCGGGTTGCGCCCGGGCCGGCGGGCAAAGATGTTGCCCACCCCGTCCACGCTGACGGTGCAGCCGGCAGCCTCGGTCCATTGCACGAACAGGTCGCGGGCCTGGCGGTCCAGGTCGGTCAGGGCCAGGCGGCATACGCCTCCTTTGGCGGTGGCACCCAGTTGCGCCAGCTCCATCAGCGACTGCCACAGGCGCTGGCCATCGATGTGGGCCTGGGTACTTTGCAGAACGTCCTTAGCGGTTTGCATGAGCATCTCCTGCTTGGCCGGCCTCTGCGGGCCGTGGGGTTACACGGTGGGTTTGAGGCTGGTGGCACGCGCGCCCTTCAGGCTGCCCAGGGCGTAGTAGATCACCCCGCCCAGCGCCGAGCCGGTGAACCAGCCGAAGTCGTAGAACCAGCTGAACGCCGGGCTGTGCAGCGACAACAGGGTCAGCACCACCGGCACGCCGAAGGCGATGAAGCCGGTCGCGTTCCAGGCCGGGTACACGTCGTCGCGGTACAGCCCGGCAAGGTCGAGGGTCTGCTTGCGCAGCAGGAAGTAGTCCACCACCATGATCCCGGCAATCGGCCCCAGCAGGCTGGAATAGCCCAGCAGCCAGTTGGAATACACCGACTCCAGGCTCACGTCCGAGACGATCAGGCCGAGTTTCTTGAGCAGCTCATGGGCCATCAGCAGCAGGCCCACCAGCCCGGTCAGCAGCACGGCGGTGGTACGCCCGATCCACTTGGGCGCCAGGTTCTGGAAGTCGTTGGTGGGCGAAACGATGTTGGCCGCGGTGTTGGTCGACAGTGTGGCGATGATGATCAGCGCCATGGCCAGCGCCACCCACAGCGGGCTCTGGATATGCCCGATCAGGCTCACCGGGTCGGACACCGTCTCGCCCACCAGCGAGGCCGAGGCAGCGGTCAGCACTACCCCCAGCGCGGCAAACAGGAACATGGTCAGCGGCAGGCCGAAGATCTGCCCCAGGATCTGGTCCTTCTGGCTTCGGGCGTAGCGGCTGAAGTCCGGGATGTTCAGCGACAGCGTGGCCCAGAAACCCACCATGGCGGTCAGCCCGGCGAAGAAGTAGCCGGTCACGCTGGCGCCTTCGGGGCGTTTGGGCGGCTGCGCCAGCAGTTCGCTGAACGACACGTTGGGCAGCGCCCACACCAGCAGCCCGGCACCCACCAGCACCAGCAGCGGTGCCGACAGGGTTTCGAGCCACTTGATCGACTCGGCGCCGCGCAGCACCACCCACAGGTTAAGGCACCAGAACAGCATGAAGCCGATGACCTCACCGGTGCCGCCCAGCGCCTTCCATTCCGGCCAGAACGAGCCCAGGAAGAGGTGGATGGCCAGCCCGCCGAACATCGTCTGGATACCGAACCAGCCGCACGCCACCAGCGCGCGGATCAGGCACGGCACGTTGGAGCCGATGATGCCGAACGAGGAGCGCAGCAGCACCGGGAACGGGATGCCGTACTTGGTGCCGGGGAAGGCATTGAGCGTCAGCGGGATGAGCACGATGGTGTTGGCCAGCAGGATCGCCAGCAGCGCCTCGCCCACCGTCAGGCCGAAATACGCCGTGAGCACCCCGCCCAGGGTGTAGGTGGGCACGCAGATCGACATGCCGACCCACAGTGCGGTGATGTGCCATTTGTTCCAGGTGCGCTGCCCCACCTTGGTCGGGGCGATGTCATGGTTGTAGCGAGGGCTGTCGAGGACGTCGGTGCCGGCGTCGAGCTCGAACAAGCCGTCACGCTCGCTCACTTGCGATCGGGTCTGGTGCATTGGCCGCTCCACTTTTCTGGTTATGTGCACCTCGCGATGAGGCGCCGGAGTCTTGCGCGTGCAGGTAAGGCAATCACGGTCAGGTGATCTGAGAAATCTTGACCATTTACGCATCCTGTCAAGCAAGACAGGACTCGCCAGAAACCTCTCCTAACCCGTAAAAAGAAGTTTTATTCTTATTTTTCAATAAGTTGAAAACAGAATAAGCATATAAAAAATAATCTTGCCCAATCCCGGATCGCCAACTAGATTCAATTCTTGACGGCGATGACAGGATTACTCCGGCGCCGATCACGACAAAAATCTAGAGCCGGTAGCAACCGGTCAAGCCTGCGAGGAGCTTCGTGATGACGCTTTTGATTCGTGGCGCCACCCTGATTACCCATGACGAGAGTTACCCGGCCGACGTGTACTGCGCAGACGGCCTGATCCAGGCCATCGGCCACAACCTCGACGTCCCCGCCGGCTGTACCGTGCTCGATGGCAGCGGGCAGTACCTGATGCCCGGCGGCATCGACCCCCACACCCACATGCAGCTGCCCTTCATGGGCACGGTGGCCAGCGAGGACTTCTACACCGGCACCGCCGCCGGCCTGGCCGGCGGCACCACCTCGATCATCGACTTCGTGATCCCCAACCCGCAGCAATCGCTGCTCGAAGCCTTTCACCAGTGGCGCGGCTGGGCCGAGAAATCGGCGGCCGACTACGGCTTTCACGTGGCCATCACCTGGTGGAGCGAGCAGGTGCGCGAGGAAATGGCCGAGCTGGTCAACCACCACGGGGTGAACAGCTTCAAGCACTTCATGGCCTACAAGAACGCGATCATGGCCGCCGACGACACCCTGGTCGGCAGCTTCGAGCGCTGCCTGGAGCTGGGCGCGGTGCCCACGGTACATGCCGAGAACGGCGAGCTGGTGTACCACCTGCAGCGCAAGCTGCTGGCCCAGGGCATCACCGGCCCCGAAGCGCACCCGCTGTCGCGCCCTTCGCAGGTGGAAGGCGAAGCGGCCAGCCGTGCCATCCGCATTGCCGAAACCCTCGGCACCCCGCTGTATCTGGTGCACGTGTCCACCCGCGAGGCGCTGGACGAGATCACCTATGCCCGCGCCAAGGGCCAGCCGGTGTACGGCGAAGTGCTGGCCGGCCACCTGTTGCTGGACGACAGCGTGTACCAGCACCCCGACTGGCAGACGGCGGCCGGCTATGTGATGAGCCCGCCATTTCGCCCGCGCGGGCACCAGGAGGCCCTGTGGCACGGGCTGCAATCGGGCAACCTGCATACCACCGCCACCGACCATTGCTGCTTCTGCGCCGAGCAGAAGGCCGCGGGGCGTGACGATTTCAGCCGTATCCCCAACGGCACGGCGGGCATCGAGGACCGCATGGCGGTGCTGTGGGACGAAGGCGTGAACACCGGCCGGCTGTCGATGCAGGACTTCGTCGCCCTCACCTCCACCAACACCGCCAAGATCTTCAACCTGTACCCACGCAAGGGTGCGCTGCGGGTCGGCGCCGATGCCGACCTGGTGCTGTGGGACCCGCACGGCACGCGCACCATCTCGGCCAAGACCCACCACCAGAATGTCGACTTCAACATCTTCGAAGGCAAGACGGTGCGCGGGGTGCCCAGCCATACCATCAGCCAGGGCAAGCTGGTGTGGGCCGACGGCGACCTGCGCGCCGAGCGCGGCGCCGGGCGCTATGTCGAACGGCCGGCATACCCGGCGGTGTTCGACCTGCTGAGCAAGCGTGCGCAGCAGTGCAGGCCCGGCGCGGTCAAGCGCTGAGCCTTTAAAGCATCGCGGGTCAAGCCCGCTCCCACAGGTATCGTGCGATCCCGGTGGGAGCGGGCTTGACCCGCGATGGGCGCGCCAGCGCCCCGGTTTCTATAAAAAAACAAAGAGGCCACTACCGTGATCAACGCCTTGAACCATCTTCCGCACCCGCAAGACGACAACGCCACCCTCGCCACGCATTTCAGCGACCTGGCTCCGCCCCTCACCCCGCGCCAGGCCGCCGTGGAAAGCGCGCGCTGCCTGTACTGCTACGACGCCCCCTGCGTCGACGCCTGCCCCAGCGACATCGACATCCCCTCCTTCATCCGCAACATCCAGCAGGACAACGTGCAGGGCGCGGCCATCAAGATTCTCTCGGCCAACATCCTCGGTGGCAGCTGCGCCCGGGTGTGCCCCACCGAGATCCTCTGCCAGCAGGCCTGCGTGCGCAACAACGCCCAGGAATGCGCCCCGGTGCTGATCGGCCTGCTGCAACGCTACGCGGTCGATCATGCCGAGTTCGCCGAGCACCCGTTCCAGCGTGCGCCCAGCACCGGCAAGCGCATCGCCGTGGTCGGCGCCGGCCCCGCAGGCCTGGCCTGCGCCCACCGGCTGGCCTGGCACGGGCATGAGGTGGTGATTTTCGAAGCACGGGAAAAGGCCGGCGGCCTCAACGAATACGGCATCGCCAAGTACAAGCTGGTGGACGACTTCGCCCAGCGCGAGCTGGACTTCGTGCTGCAGGTGGGCGGTATCGAGATCCGCCACGGCCAGGTGCTGGGCGACAACCTCAGCCTGGGCGAGCTGCAACAGCAGTTCGACGCGGTGTTCCTCGGCCTGGGCCTGGCCGCCAGCCGCCAGTTGGGCCTGCCCGACGAAGGCGCCCCCGGCCTGCTCAGCGCCACCGAGTACATCCGCGAACTGCGCCAGGCCGACGACCTGAGCACCCTGCCCCTGGCCGAACGCTGCATCGTGCTCGGCGCCGGCAACACCGCCATCGACATGGCGGTACAGATGGCCCGCCTGGGCGCCCATGACGTCAACCTGGTGTACCGCCGTGGCCTGCAGGACATGGGCGCCACCCAGCATGAACAGGACATCGCCAAGGCCAACCAGGTACGGCTGCTGACCTGGGCCCAGCCCGAGCAGGTGCTGCTCGACGACCAGGGCCGGGTGCGCGGCATGCGCTTTGCCCGCACGCACCTGGTGGACGGGCGACTGCAAACCACTGGGCAAACCTTCGAACTGGCGGCGGATGCGATCTTCAAGGCCATCGGCCAGGCCTTCGACGGCCAGGCCCTGAGCGACCCGCAGGCCCTGCAACTGGAGCGTGATGGCGAGCGTATCCGCGTGGACGACAACCTGCGCACCAGCCTGCCGGGCGTGTACGCCGGCGGCGACTGCACGCACCTGGGCCAGGACCTCACCGTACAGGCCGTGCAGCACGGCAAGCGGGCCGCCGAGGCCATCCATGCCCAACTGACCCTCAACGTGGAGGCCGCATAAATGGCAGACCTGTCGATCGAATTCGCTGGCATCAAGGCGCCCAACCCGTTCTGGCTGGCCTCCGCACCGCCCACCGACAAGGCCTACAACGTGATACGTGCGTTCGAGGCCGGCTGGGGTGGCGTGGTCTGGAAAACCCTGGGCGAAGACCCCGCCGCCGTCAACGTGTCGTCACGCTACTCGGCGCACTTCGGGCCCAACCGCGAGGTGCTGGGCATCAACAACATCGAGCTGATTACCGACCGCTCGCTGGAGATCAACCTGCGCGAGATCACCCAGGTGAAAAAGGCCTGGCCCGACCGCGCGCTGATCGTATCGCTGATGGTGCCGTGCGTGGAGGACGCGTGGAAAACCATCCTGCCGCTGGTGGAGGCCACCGGGGCGGACGGCATCGAGCTGAACTTCGGCTGCCCCCACGGCATGCCCGAGCGCGGCATGGGCGCGGCGGTGGGCCAGGTGCCGGAGTACGTCGAGCAGGTGACACGCTGGTGCAAGACCTACTGCTCGCTGCCGGTGATCGTCAAGCTCACCCCCAACATCACCGACATCCGCCAGTCGGCCCGCGCCGCGCACCGCGGCGGCGCCGACGCGGTGTCGCTGATCAACACCATCAACTCGATCACCAGCGTCGACCTTGAGCGCATGATCGCCCTGCCGATCGTCGGCGAGGCCAGTACCCACGGTGGCTACTGCGGTTCGGCAGTGAAGCCGATCGCGCTGAACATGGTGGCCGAGATCGCCCGCGACCCGGCCACCCATGGGCTGCCCATCAGTGGCATCGGCGGCATCGGCAGCTGGCGGGATGCCGCCGAGTTCATTGCGTTGGGTTGCGGCTCGGTGCAGGTGTGCACCGCGGCGATGCTGCATGGCTTTCGCATCGTCGATGAAATGAAGGACGGCCTCTCGCGCTGGATGGACAGTCAGGGCTACCACAGCCTGCAGGACTTTCGCGGGCGCGCGGTGGGCCACACCACCGACTGGAAGTACTTGGACATCAACTACCAGGTGATCGCCAGGATCGACCAGCAGGCCTGCATCGGCTGCGGGCGCTGCCACATTGCCTGCGAAGACACCTCGCACCAGGCCATCGCCAGCCTGGTCAAGGCCGAGGGCGGGCACCGCTACGAGGTGATCGACGCCGAGTGCGTGGGGTGCAACCTGTGCCAGATCACCTGCCCGGTCGAGGACTGCATCGAGATGGTGCCCCAGGACACCGGCAAGCCGTTCCTGGACTGGCTGCACGACCCACGCAACCCCTACCGCGAGGCGTCCTGAGGCTGCGCCCCGCGCAGGTCTTCGAAGCAGGCCTTGTTCCCGTCCACCTGAACAGTCGCCCGGGGCAGGTTCGCCGCCTCCCCGGTCGGCGTCTCCACATGCCAGTAGCAGTGCTTGATCGCGCGGGTGATGGCCACGTAGGCCAGGCGCAGGATCTCGTCCTTCTGGGCGTTGTCGTAGCCTTCGGGGTCGCCCGCCCGGCCCAGCCCGGCCTGGCGGTACACCTGGTTCTTGTACGGCGAGCGCGTCAGGTGCTGGCAGTCACCGAGCATGAACACCGCATCGGCCTGCAGGCCCTTGGCGCTGTGGTAGGTGAGCTGGCGGAACCGCCGCTGCGCCGCCGGCAGGCTGGCCTCGTGGTTGAGCAAGGGCTGCAGGTGCTCGGCAATCACCGACTTGTCGACGCTTTTGCGGTACAGCAGCATCACCGACTCGCCATCGCGGTAGTGGTCCATCAACTGCCGGGCCAGTGTGGCTTCGTCGCGTTCCATCACCATCACCGGCACCGGCTGCTCGGCCGCCGGGCCGCAGGCACGGGCCTTCTTGCCGGCAATTGCCGGGGCCGACTTAACGATATGCTCGGCTGCATCGATGATGTGCTGGTGGCTGCGGTAGTTGTCGGCCAGCATCACGCGGGTGGTGCTGGGGGCGACGAACTGCTTGGCGAACTCCATGAAGTACTTGGGCGAGCTGCCGCGCCAGCCATAGATCGACTGCCAGTCGTCCCCCACGCACAGCAGCGAGGAATGCTGCGCCACCTGCCCCACGTGCATGGCCGGGCCGCGACGGCGGATCTCGCGCAGGCAGGCGCGAAGCCACGAGACGATCTGCGGCGACACGTCCTGGAACTCGTCGATCATCAGGTGCGACAACGGGCGCAGCATCGGGTCGGGCAGCAGGCGCAGGTTTTCCGGGTTGTTCTCGCCGAACAGCGCGAACATGCGGTTGTAGCTCATGATCGGCGGCGACTGTGCCAGCAGGTGCGCCTCCAGCGCCTTCCAGTACAGGCTCAGGGCCTCGAAGAACAGCGCGTCGGTGTCGCCCTGCGGGAAGCTCATGCCGCCCACCGCCACGCTCACATCCAACCCCAGGTTCTCGATGAACCCGGCAGCGCCGACGAACGCATCCAGCAAGGGCGCCGCGCCCAGCTCGCCCTTTACCTTGTAGTCAAAGCCGGGCCCGGCCACCGCATCACCGGCCAGCGAGGCGGTGAGGCGTTTGGCCGCCGCGTAGTTTTCCAGCCAGATCACCGGCTTGTCGCAGAACGCCTGGAACAGCGTGCGCTTGATCACCCATTCGGCCCACACCGGCAGCTTGGCGCCGGGGCGCTTGTACTGCTGATTCTCCTTGGGGTCGAAACCCAGCACCACCCAGGCGTCAAGCTCGGCGATATGGCCGTGGAAATGAAAGCGGCTGCCGTTGATTTCGACGGTTTCGCGGCTGGGCTCGATACCCTTGATCGGCCAGGCACCTGCCTGGAACCACAGGTCTTCGATCACGTCGCACAGCTCTTCGTCGCGCCCGGACGACAGCTGTGTCACCGCCACGCGCTTCTGCACGTCGGGGTGGTCGCGGTCCAGGGCCTTGAGCTGCAGGGCTTCGCGGCGCAGCCCGGCAATCAGCTCGGCGAACCGCGGGCTGGTGTGCAGCAGGTCGCGGTAGCACAGGTTGAGTTGCTGGCGCTGGGCATCGTTGATGCGCAGGTCGAACGGGTTGCTGTCCACGCCCGCCTCGCTGCCCCCGGGCTGCTCGCTGCCCAGGGTCTCGAACGCCCGCACCTGGCTGAAGCCCGGCAGGCTGCGCACCAGGGGCAGGATGCGCGAATGGAAGGTGCGCACCAGCTCACGCGCCTGCACCGGGCTCAGGGCCAGTTGCCACAGGCCGAACACCTGCACCAGGCGGGCAATGAAGTCCTTGCGCGACTCGCGGGTGAAGGTGACCACGGTCATGGCCTCCAGCTCGAAGCCCAGGTAATGGCGCAGCAACAGGATACGCAGCACCAGCGAGGTGGACTTGCCAGCGCCGGCGCCGGCGATCACGCAGGTGGACGGCGTGTCGCTGAAGATCATCTTCCACTGCGCTGCGCTGGGTTGGGCGTGGGCCGGCAGGCGCGCGGCGACGTCGGCCTTGAAGCGCTTCTTCAGCTCGGGGGTCAGCGGCAGGCGCCAGTCGTCGAACAGGGCATCGTCCAGCCCCGGCACGCCGTGGGCATCCGGGCGCGTATCGCGGATCACCAGCACCTGGCGCCCGGCCTCGAAACCGTCCACGCGCCCTTCTTCATAGCCTTCACGCAGCCCGTCGGCATGCCCGGTGCGCTGGCCGTTGGCATGGCCCTGGAACCACGAATCTCGGTGCTGTGCCTGCAACCGGCTCAGGCCACGGCCCAGCAGGCGTGCGGCCAGACGTCTGACCCAGGGCAGTTGCGCGGGTGGGGTTAGATCCGTGGGTAGCTTGGGACGCTCGTGTGACACACCGACTCCGGCAATCAATTCAATCAGCGGCCATGTTCGCCTTATCACGACCAAATCACCAGCCGAATGCTTTCAGATCAGTGGATTAGGCGACGAAGCGGCGAAACTACCGCAGGTTATATATCGAATATAACGATCATATTTAGCCGATATTTACGCTTTTTTTCGATGTTTATCGAGAGGATCATCAGCGCCATCCACCTGATTACCGAGGACACGAGCATGCTGCAACTGCGCCCCTTCGACACCCTTGGCCACGCCAACCATGGCTGGCTGGATGCCCACCATCACTTCTCCTTTGCCGAATACCACGATCCGCGCCGCATGAACTGGGGCACGCTGCGGGTATGGAACGACGACCTGATCGCCGCCGGCAGCGGGTTCCCGCCGCACCCGCACCGCGACATGGAGATCATCACCTATGTGCGTGAAGGCGCGATCACCCACCAGGACAGCCTGGGCAACAAGGGACGTACCGAAGCCGGTGACGTGCAGGTGATGAGCGCCGGTACCGGCATCACTCACAGCGAGTACAACGTGGAGGCCGTGGACACGCGGATCTTCCAGATCTGGATTGTGCCCCAGCGTGTGGGCCAGGCACCGTCGTGGGGCGTGCGGCCGTTTCCCAAGGGCGAGCGCGACGAAGGGTTCGTGACCCTGGCCAGCGGGCGCGAGGGGGATGAAGGCAGCCTGGGGATCCGCGCCGATGCGCGGCTGGTGGCGGCGACGCTGAAGGCCGGGGAAAGCGCCGAGTACCGCATCGATGCGGGTCGCCGGGCCTACCTGGTGCCGGCCAAGGGCGTGATCGAGGTCAACGGCCTGCGCGCCGAGGCCCGCGACGGGGTGGCGGTGGAGGATGAGCAGGTGCTCAGGGTGGTGGCGCTGCAAGACAGCGAGATTGTGCTGGTGGATGTGGCGTAGGTACCGACGTCATCGCGGGTCAAGCCCGCTCCCACAGGGTTTGCGAACGCCGCAAAACCTTGTGGGAGCGGGCTTGACCCGCGAAGCTTTTAGGCGATGGCAGCGTCCACCAGCTCCTGCGCCTCACCCACCAGGCGCTGCAGGTGCGCGTCGTCGACGAAGCTCTCCGCATAGATCTTGTAGATGTCTTCGGTGCCCGACGGCCGCGCCGCGAACCAGCCGTTGGCCGTCATCACCTTCAAGCCGCCAATCGCCTGGTCGTTGCCCGGCGCATGGCTGAGAATCTGCTCGATCGGCTCGCCCGCCAGCGTGGTCGACTTGACCTGCTGCGGCGACAGCTTGCCCAACTGGGCCTTCTGCTGCGGCGTGGCCTTGGCATCCACCCGGGTGGAGAACGGCCTGCCCAGCGCCTCGGCCAGCGCCTCGTATGACTGGCTTGGGTCGCGCCCGGTACGGGCGGTCATCTCTGCCGCCAGCAGCGACGGGATCAGGCCGTCCTTGTCGGTGCTCCACACCGTGCCGTCCTTGCGCAGGAACGAGGCGCCGGCGCTCTCCTCCCCACCAAAGCCCAGCGAACCGTCGAACAGGCCATCGGCGAAATACTTGAAGCCCACCGGCACTTCGTACAGGCGACGCCCCAGGCGTGCCGCCACGCGGTCGATCATGCCGCTGCTGACCACGGTCTTGCCCACGGCCGCATCGGCGCGCCATTGCGGGCGGTTCTGGAACAGGTAGTCGATGGACACCGCCAGGTAGTTGTTCGGCGCCAGCAGGCCGCCTGACGGGGTGACGATGCCGTGACGGTCATGGTCGGGGTCGCAGCCGAACGCCACGTCGAACCGATCACGCAGGCCGATCAGGCCCTGCATGGCGTAAGGCGAGGACGGGTCCATGCGGATCTGGCCGTCCCAGTCCACGCACATGAAGCGGAACGTGGGGTCGACCTCGGTGTTGACCACGTCCAGGTCGAGCTTGTAGTGCTCGGCAATCGCCGACCAGTAACGCACCCCGGCGCCGCCCAGCGGGTCGACACCCAGGCGCAGGCCCGCACCACGAATCACATCGAAATCAATCACATTGACCAGGTCGCTGACGTAACTGCCCAGGTAGTCGTGACGGTGCGTGGTGCTGGCCTTGAGGGCCTGTGCATGGCCCATGCGCTGTACGCCCTTGAGGCCGTCGGCCAGCAGCTCGTTGGCCTTGGCCTCGATCCACTTGGTCACGTCGCTGTCGGCCGGGCCGCCATTGGGCGGGTTGTACTTGAAGCCGCCACTTTGCGGCGGGTTGTGCGACGGGGTGATCACGATGCCGTCGGCCAGGCCACGGCTGCGGCCACGGTTGTAGCAGATGATGGCGTGGGAGATGGCCGGGGTCGGGGTGTACTCGTCATCCTTGGCCAGCATCACCTCGACGCCGTTGGCTGCCAGCACCTCCAGTGCGGTAGCCGCCGCCGGGGTCGACAGCGCATGGGTGTCGATGCCGATGAACAGCGGCCCGTCGATGCCCTGCGCCTTGCGGTACAGGCAGATGGCCTGGCTGATGGCGAGCACGTGCGCTTCGTTGAAGCCCAGGTCCACAGAGCTGCCGCGGTGCCCCGACGTGCCAAAGGCAACGCGCTGGGTGGCGACGCCTGCATCGGGCTGGCCGGTGTAGTACGCGGTCAGCAGCTGGGGGATATCGACCAGCACGGAGGCTGGCGCCGGTTTACCCGCCAAGGGACTGAGCTTCATGCAAAACCTCAAGTAAAGATGTACAGGGTGATGAAAATACGCAGTTTACTGGCACTTCGACCACAACGCGACGGCGGCGATCCCGCCCGCCGCGACTATTTGTACTGCGGTGCCCACCAGCCGGGAAACATCCGCTGCACCCGGGGCTCGGCAAAACGGTCGTCGATCAGCATGACCACACCGCGATCTTCAGTGCCACGTATCACCCGCCCGGCCGCCTGGATCACCTTCTGCACGCCGGGGTACAGGTAGGTGTAGTCGAAGCCCGCGTCGAACAGAGCGCCCATGCGCAGCTTGAGCTGTTCGTTCACCGGGTTGACCTGAGGCAGCCCCAGGGTGGCAACGAAGGCGCCGATCAGCCGGGTGCCAGGCAGGTCGACCCCTTCGCCGAACGCCCCGCCCAGCACGGCGAAGCCCACGCCCTGCCCGTCTTCGACAAAGCGTTCGAGAAAGCCCTTGCGCTGCGCCTCGTCCATGCCGGGCGACTGCGACCATTGCACGATGTGCGGGTAGCGCTCGGCCAGCAGCCGCGCCACCTGCTGCTGGTAGTCGAAGCTGCTGAAGAACGCCAGGTAGTTGCCCGGCTGGAGGCGGTACTGCTCGGCGATCAGTTCCACGATCGGCGCCAGTGACGCCTGCCGGTGCTGGAAACGCGTCGACACACTGCTGATCACGCGCACCTGTAACTGCTCGGCGGCAAACGGCGAGGCCACATCCAGCCACGCGGTGTCGGCCGGCAGGCCGAGCAGGTCGGCGTAGTAATGGCGTGGGCTGAGGGTGGCGGAAAACAGCGTGACGCTGCGCGCAGCGGCCATGCGCGGGCCGATCAGCGGCGCCGGCACCACGTTGCGCAGGCACAGGGTGGACAGGCTGCGCCGGCCCGGGCCGTCGCGCTTGCTGATGTCGAACACGAAATGCTCGTCGAACACCTCGCACAGGCGCAGGAACTGCGAAGCCTGAAAGAAGAGCTGCAACAGCGGCCCTTCGACGCCGGCAGGCTGCTGGTTCATGCTGTCCTGCACATGGCTGACAAAACGCTGCAGCGCCTTGAGAAAGGCCTCGGGCAACTGGCCGGTGGCGCGGTAGGGAACGTCCTGGTCCTTGTGCACGGCGTTCCAGGCCCGGTCAAGGCGCTGCAAGGCGTTGGCCATGCCTGCCGGGGGATCACGCCGCAGGGCCTTCAATTGCCATTGATCGAGGCTCACGCTGTACATCTGGCGTGCACGCTCCACCAGGTTGTGCGCCTCGTCCACCAGCACCGCCACCCGCCACTGGTCGAGCTGGGCCAGGCCGAACAGCAAGGCGCTCTGGTCGAAGTAGTAGTTGTAGTCGCCCACCAGCACATCCACCCAGCGCGCCATTTCCTGCCCCAGGTAGTACGGGCACACCTGGTGCGCCAGGGCTACCTCGCGCAGGCGGGCCTGGTCCAGCACCGGCTGCTGCGCGGCGGCCTGGCGGGCGGCGGGCAAGCGGTCGTAGAAGCCCTTGGCCAACGGGCAGGCTTCGCCGTGGCAGGCGGTGCCGGGGAACTCGCAGGCCTTTTCCCGTGCCACCAGTTCCAGGCTACGCAGGGCCAGCTCGGGGCTGGCGTGCATGACCCGCTGCACGGCCTCCAGCGCCAGCGCCCGCCCCGGCGTCTTGGCGGTCAGGAACAGCACCTTGTCCAGTTGCTGCGGCACCATCGCCTTGAGCAACGGGAACAGCGTGCCCAGCGTCTTGCCGATGCCGGTGGTGGCCTGGGCCATCAGGCAGCGGCCGGTGCTTACCGCCTTGTACACGGTCTCGGCCAGCTCGCGCTGCCCGGTACGAAAGCTGGCGTGGGGGAACGCGAGCGCCTGCAGGCCGCTGTTGCGCAAGGCCTGGCGTTGCATCTGCTGCTGGGCCCAGCGCAGGAACAGCGTGCACTGGGCGATGAAGAACTGCTCGAGTTCGGCGGCGGTATGGCGGGCCTCCACCAGGGTTTCGCGGTCGCTGTCCACGTCCAGGTACACCAGCGCCAGGTTCACCTCGGCCAGTTCTCGCTGCTGGCACAGCAGCCAGCCATACACCCTGGCCTGTGCCCAGTGCAGTTGGCGGTGGTTGTCGGGCTGGCTGGCCAGGTCGCCGCGGTAGGTCTTGATCTCTTCCAGGCGGTTGAGCGCCGGGTTGTAGCCGTCGGCGCGCCCGCGTACCTGCAACTGCTCGAACTGCCCCTCCAGCGCCACCTCCGACTCATAGCCCCGACCCCGGCGCGTAACCACCGTGCGGTGGCCGGTGATGCCCTCCTGGGCCGAGGGCGACGGGGTGAAGCGCAGGTCCAGGTCACCGACCTTGGCGGTGAACTCGCACAGCGCACGCACCGCTACCTTGTAGCTCATGCTGCCGGCTGTGCCCACTGCACGTGGCACACCTCGACGGGCAGGCCGTGCTCGGTGCAGAAGGCGATCCAGCGCAGCTGGTTGTCCTGCAGGCGATCGCCCGGGCCCTTCACTTCGATCATGCGGTAGCGCCGTTGCCCGGGCCAGAACTGGATCAGGTCGGGCATGCCGGCGCGGTTGGCCTGGATATCCTCCAGCAGGCGCTCGAAGCAGCGCTTGAGGTGCGCCGCCGGCAGGCAGTCCAGGGCCTGCTGCAACAGCGTGGCATCCAGCAGCTCCCAGTACACGAAGGGTGATTGCAGGCCGTGCTTGGCCTGGTAGTTGGCCAGGATGGTGTGGCGGTAGCGCTCATCGTCCAGCTGCCCCAGGCAGGCGGCAAAATGCTCGGCGCGGCGCGCCTGGAAGCCGGCGTCGTGCAGGTCCAGCGGGCCGCTCTGGAACGGGTGGAAGAACGCGCCGGGCACGGGCGCGAAGATGGCTTCCCAGCACAGCAGCCCGAACAGGCTGTTGAACAGGGTGTTCTCGACGTAGTGCACCGGCCCGTCATCGGCCGCCAGGTGCACCTGCACCGCCTGCTCCACGCCAAGCGTCGACAGATCGACAGGCAGGCACAGGTCCAGCCGGCTGATCGCTGCCGGGGCGCGCCGACGCTGTGGCGGGCCGCCCAGCTTGCGCTGCAGGCGGGGCACGATGCGCGCCAGCGCCTGGACCTCCAGCGCGTTGGCCGGTTTGGCGCCCACTACGCTGGCAAGCTCCAGGGCGGCGGCATGATCGGCGCTGCGCTCCAGCACGCGGATATGCCGGATACGTGCCTGGGGGTGGTTGCTGCGGGGGTAGATGTTCAGGGCCTGGGCCCAGTCGCCGCTGCGCTCGCAATGCTGGCCAAGCTGGAACAGCAACCTGGCGCGGCGCCGTTCCAGCCACGGGTTGCTCGGCTGCAGGCCGTCCAGCAGTGCCAGCACCTGCTCGACCGGCTGCCCGGCCTCGAGCTGCTCGGCACAGGTGTGCAGGGCCAGGCACAGGTCGATATCGGCGCGCTCGCGCAGCGCCCGGGAATCCTCGCCGAACGCGACCTGCTCGTAGCGCAGCAGGCCAAGGTCGGCGAGCACGAACTCCGACCAGTCCTGGTGCAGGTTGCCGAAAAACAGCAGGCGCAGACGATCGCACAGCGCCTGCAGGTGCAGCACGTACACCGGTTCGTCGAATTCGGGCCACCACTGACGCAGGGGCCTGGCCTCGGCATACAGCGCCGACAACTGTTCGAGCAGTTCGCCCTTGGCAGCCCGCGGGCGCTCCAGCACGTCGGCGAAACAGCGGGCGATTTCGTCCTTGCGCAGCAACTGGAACAGGTGGTCCAGGCCCAGGCTCGGCTGGTCGTCGAGCCAGCCCAGCGCCACCAGCGGCGCGGCGGCAGGCTCGATTGCGCCGATTTCGAGGTAGGTCAGCTTGCTGGCGCGAAACATCACACCCTTGCGCATCACCATGCGTACCAGCAGGGCCTGGGAGGCCTGGCCCAGCGTCGCGAACTGTTGAATGAAGGCGTGTTCGTGTTCATCGAGCAGGTCGGCGTAGCGCAGTTGCACCCAGGCCAGTACCTGCTGAAAGTTGCACAGGTAATAGAACGGGTCGGCGACGGAATGGGCGATCACGGAGCGGGTAACCAGCAGAAGGAATCCACTGGTTATACATACAGACAGGCGAGCTTGGCAACCTCAGCGGATCAATGGCGCAACCGGCCCGGATCGCTGTCGCGGGCCCGCGCCAGCAGCGAACGTCCACCGGCGGCCGCTTCACTTTCGCGCTGGTAGAGCATCTGCAGCGTGCTCAGGGACAAGCCGCTGATCTCCTCCAGCCATTGCACCATGGGCTGTGGCGAGGGTACGCCCTTGAGTGCCTTGTGCAGGTAGGGCAGCGCCGCCTGCATGCCGGGGTGCCGTGCCTGTACGAAGCGCTCCAGGTTGCGCCCGCGGTCGACGAAGGGCGCGAACAGCAGGCAGGCCAGCTGTTCTTCGTTGAGGTTGTAGCCCTGCAGGGCGAAGTTGTCCGCCAGGCGGCGGCGCTGGCCGTGGCGCTCGCGGTCTTGCCAGGTTTCCATGGCCAGTGCCTGCAGCGCCGCCGGCACCGGTTTGCGCCGCAGCTGGGCCTTGACCTGCTGCAGGTGCTCGGCAATGCCCAGCGCATAGTCCTGCCCCTGCACCCACTGCGCGCGCAGCCCGGCAAGGTGTGCCATCAGCAACGGGTTGGCACAGGCCGACTGGCTGAAACCCAGGGCCAGCTCGTCATAGCGAAACCTGAGAAATTCGAGCAGCAGCACGCTCTGCCCCTGCTGGCTGTCCTGCAGCAGGTCGGCGATGTCGATGAAGCGCGGGATACGGCGGGGGCCCGGGACCTGCCGAAGGGGCTCGGCTGGCAGCCCCAGCACCTTGTTGAGGTAGATGCGGCGCAGTTGGCCAAGGCCCTGCAACAGGGCGCCAGGGTGTGAGTGGGCCGGCCTTGCACTGCTCAACCCGGCCTCGCGCATCATGCGGCGGCCCCACGCCAGGTAGCGTTTGCGCTCGGGCATCGGGTCGGCGTTGATCAATGCGTCCACCCCGCCCTCCCAGCCCATGCCCTGGCGGTACAGTTCGGCCAGCGCCAGGTAGAAGCGATTGCAGAACATCGGCCGCACCTGGCCGGCGGTCAGGTGCCCGGCAACCAGGGTGTCGAACCGCTCGACCTGCTGCTGACGCGGCGACAGCGGCTTGAGTGCATCGAAGTGCTGGAGGCCGCCGTCGTCCAGCACCAGCAGCTCGACCCGCAGGTCGTCATGCAGCACCAGCGCCGAATAGCCACGCTCGATGTTCTCGATCACCGCCGTCGACATGCCCACATGGCGGGCGGTGACCACGCGCAGCTCGAAGGTGGCCGGCGCACGCGCCGCAATGCTCAGCTGCGCGGCGCGCAGAAACGCCAGGGCGAAGGAGCTGTCCTTGCCGCCGCCATGGGCCAGCATCACCTTGAAGTCGCCTATGCGCTCGATCCCGCCGGCAGCCACCAGCATGCGCTGGATAAGCAATTGCAGCGACGCGCGCTGGCCCTGGGTAAGGCACTCGAGCAGTCGCTGCAGGACCTGCTGGTAAATGTGAGTCATGGCTTGATCGTGGAGGGTACTCATGGTGTATACCTGATTCGATAACGACTGCCGGCAGCCGGAAGTTACCCGATGCGGGTAACAGGACATCGTTGCGCAACAACGGCAAAGTGAATTAAAAAAAGAATGATGGTCTTAGGATGTTTCTTACAACTTCCTACGATTATTCCGACTCAGGTCGAAACAGCATCGCCCGATGACCACCCTTGCCCCGGACAGCGCCCCCCGGCGCGTTGCGTGCGAAGGCCCCACCTCCATGAACAGTACAGCTGGCACACCATATCTCGCTCCTTGAGATGATTGATGGTTGGATGAACAGCGCCGCCTTAGGCACGACAGTGCCCGACGCCCATAGGAAACAGCAGCCCTTCCACGCGAAGATGTAATTTTACGGACACCGGAAAGTCTTTATTCCCACGCCCACAACATAACGCAAGCGCCGTACTTAGTCCGCACAAGTTAAATAGGAAACATCTGAAACTTTAATAAGAAATTTCCACAAAAAAGCCCGAGACTCGGCTCGGGCTTGGCGTGTCGCGCAGCCTGTCAGGCGTCAGGCAGCACCAGTACCACGCGGCCTCCACACGGGCACTCGTCCATGTGGCGGTGTGCGGCGACGACCTCGTCGAACGGGTAGGCCTTGATGATGTGTGGCAATACCTGGCGGTCGGCGGTGAACTGGTTGATATCGCGCAGTGCGCGCTGCAGCGCCACCTGGTCCTGGGTGATGCCCAGCTCCGGCTTGCCGGTGAAGTTGCTCACGCAGTGCACGAAGAACTGGATGTTCTTCTGGAACGCCGCACAGGCCGGGAACGGCGTCTGGTTGCCGCCCTGCAGGCCGTACAGCACCAGGCTGCCGCGTGGCGCCAGCACATCGCCCAGCAACGACATCTGCGGGCCGCCCAGGCCATCGAGCACCATGTCCACGCCACGGTTGTCGGTGTACTTGTTGATCTGCATGAGCAGGTCCTGCTCTTCGGTCACGATGACCTTCTCTGCCCCCAGCTTGAGCAGGTTGTCGCGCTCGGCGCTGTCCTTGGTGGCGGCGATCACCTTCAGGCCCAGGGCCTTGCCCAGTTGCACGAAGGCCGGCCCGGCGCAGTGGCTGGCGTCGGTGACCAGGGCGGTCTGCCCGGCCTTGGCCCGCGCCAGGTCGACATAGGCGAAATAGGCGATCAGCAGCGGCGTGTAGTGCACGCTGGCCTCGATCGGGCTGAGGATATCGGGGTAGCGGGTCAGTGCATTGCGCGGCAACACGATGACCTCGCCATACACCGGGTGCTCGTTGGGGCTGGTGGCCGGAAAGCTGGCGACCTTGTCGCCGATGGCCAGGTCGTCGACGCCGGCGCCGAGGGCGGTCACCACACCGGCCATTTCGTGGCCGATGCCGGCTGGCAGGCGCGCATGGGACGGCGCCAGGTTCTGCCGCCACAGCACGTCGTACCAACTGATGCCGATAGCCTGCACCCGCACCTGTACTTCACCGGCAGCCGGCTGCGGCGTGGCCACGTCCTCGCACTTGAGCACCTCGGCCTGGCCGAATTTGTGAAAACGGATCATGCGGGACATCGCAAACCTCGCCTAGTGAACCTCTAATACCCGCAACTCTATCGGGGCTATAGCGGTTAGACCATCAGTGGCCATTAATAGTCAACATGCCTGTCATTGATTGGTGATAGCGCCTGCTGCGCAATTTATGCGGTGCAGGGTACCGTCTTTGCCCTTAAGATTCACCCCTGCCCCGACCAGACCTATGAAGCGAAGCCGATGAACCGTAACGACTTGCGTCGCGTCGACCTGAACCTGCTGATCGTGTTCGAGACCTTGATGCACGAGCGCAGCGTCACCCGCGCCGCGGAAAAACTGTTCCTCGGCCAGCCGGCCATCAGTGCGGCGCTGTCGCGCCTGCGCAGCCTGTTCGACGACCCGCTGTTCGTGCGTACCGGGCGCAGCATGGAGCCCTCGGCGCGGGCGGTGGAGATCTTCGCCCTGCTCTCCCCGGCGCTGGACTCCATCTCCACGGCGGTAAGCCGCGCTGCCGACTTCGACCCGGCCACCAGCACGGCGGTGTTTCGCATCGGCCTCTCCGACGACGCCGAGTTCGCCTTGCTGCCGCAACTGCTCAAACGTGTGCGCGCAGAGGCGCCGGGCATCGTGCTGGTGGTGCGCCGGGTCAACTACCTGCTGATGCCCTCGCTGCTGGCGTCGGGTGAAATCTCGGTGGGCGTGAGCTGGACCAGCGACCTGCCGGCCAACGCCAAGCGCAAGGTGCTGCGTCGCAGCAGGCCCAAGGTGCTGCGTGCCGACAGCAAGCCGGGCAGCCTCAGCCTGGATGAATTCTGCGCACGCCCGCATGCCCTGGTGTCGTTTGCCGGCGACCTGAGCGGGTTCATGGATGAGATCCTCGAGAAGCTGGGGCGCAAGCGCCATGTGGTGCTGGCCGTGCCGCAGTTCAACGGCCTGGGCAGCCTGCTGACCGGCACCGACATCCTCGCCACGGTGCCGGACTACACCGCCGAGCAGCTGACCGCCGCCGGCGGCCTGCGCGCCGAAGACCCGCCGCTGGAGGTGCAGAGCTTCGAGCTGCATATGGCGTGGCGCGGGTCGCAGGACAATGATCCGGGGGAGCGGTGGTTGCGGTCGCGGATTCAGATGTTTTTTGGCGACCCTGAGAGTCTTTAGACGTCGTCTGGCAGGCTGTTCGGCTGATCATTTCTGCCTTTCCACAAACCACGAAGTTCCATTCACTTCCAGTGGATCGCTACATTGGGGGCACATTTGAGGGCATGCTTTGGATGGTTTGAAAAGGATGCCCCAGCCTGAGGTCCAACAGTTCCCTTCTAGAAAAGTCACCCTTTGTTGTTCCCACACACCGCGGAGTGAAGGTAGACCGATGAGATGCTCTCCTCTGCCCAAGTGCGTGAGCAACCGAGTGATACCTCCTGTGCAATTAGGATCGCAGGTGTAGCTTGCCAAGCTGAATTCAGACCTCACTCCGACGCTTTTCAAAGCGCTGCCAGAAAGTAGGCAGCTCACCCCTAGGATGCTGGAGGCTTGAACAGACCTCTAGCAGACGTGACACCGTAATCCTTGGTACATCGACCATCAAGCCAACCTCAAGCAGCTTTCCACGGTTCGCAAAGAGCGCTTGGCCCAGATCGTCTTCAACCTCAATTTGTTTGAACGTCGCATCGAAGAAGCGTCGTACCTCCCCGAAAGGCAAAAGAGCATGTTATTGACCGGACGCGCGATCTGTTATGCACTGTATGAAACACCTATCCCTCGTTGATAGGTGGACACTCATTGCCAAAGCTATCGCCAATGGGTATCTGGGCACTCAAGTTAATAAGTACACCGGACGGTTTGGTCGCTACCCAGTGCATGAGGAGCGCTCGCCCAGATGCGTACCTCGGCCATCGAAGCAACTTTGGCCTCGCGCTCTGCGGCCTGCTTGAACGTGTTCGTGCGGAGTTTGCCGAATTCGAAACGACTGGAGGTTCTGGGCAGCGAGTTAAGGCCTGCTTTCTGGCTACATCCCGCCGACACGATCAGTTCTCCAACGTCGCGCGGTGTGCTCCTCAATCAGCACGCAAACCTCTGACACCACTAATATTTGATGGCACGATGGTGGCCTAACCCAACATTAGGTAAGATCTGCACGCTAGTACGGCATACAAAGTGAACAGCAAGCCACTTCATAGAATGAGCCAAACATGGATAGTTTAGAAACCCTTTCATCACCTTATCAATCCGCCGATGCGCTTGCGGGCTTCGATTACGCAGTTGTTCGAATTGCAGTAGTAGTACCGCCACAACCCAAATCGGATCAAACCGAACGCCCCCCTCTGCGATTGATCTTCGGATCGGTTTCGCTTTTGCCACTGGGTCGACAAATACCCCAGAAGCGATATGACACCGCATTCAAACGATTCAAAAAAGAAAAATACAGCATCGCAGTGGACCGAGTAGTAATGCGTGCTGAAGACGCGCTCAATTGGTATAGAAGCTCATTTGGAACTTTCACAACGCCGATCCCTTTCGAAAATAAAAACGCCTCAGATGGCGCACCACTTGATGTAGCAGCTCTTTCTGACTTCCCCAAATGGCCGATATTAGGCGTGCCGATGCAAAGTGAAAGCCTTACGGATTCATCGGAACAATCTCCGGTTCCATTCCAGAACATCGGCATTACCCGATACTCTCGTCGAATCTCAGGAACTCAATCATGGCCCGATTTTTTGAACCCCAGCGGACGAACAAAAAATAGCGACGATGCCTTTGATTTTTTGCTAAGAAATTTGCATGTAGACCTTAGGGATTATCCCGAATATTTAGGCGGAATTACACTTGCCGTTCCTGACATAGACGTTGCTTCCGTAAGACAATTCATCGACCCTAAGACTGGCGACTCTGAGTCGCTGTATTTCCACCTTAAACCTCATCTAGGGCGACCATTGCAAAACCTCAATCTGACTGTATTTGAGGGACAGGAAGGTATGCTGACCGCCTTTCAAACGCTAAAAGTACCCGAGGATGGTCTGATTGAAATCAAAAGACTGAATTCCATCGATACCGCAGGCTTGGTTCTAGCACATGAGCAACGAGGTGTGTTACTACAGACGCCCATGAAATCATTCCTGAGACAAATGCACTTCACAATGGAAGTCGTTGAACAACGCGTCAAGGTGACAGTACCTGAAACCGAAAGTAAAAATAGCGCGGAAAACCATTACCACACAGAAAAGAAGACCTTAGCTTCGGCGCAAACTTACGGCTCCCCTGCAGATACCTCCGATGCTTTCAAGCGTTTGACTGAGGCTCGGAATGACCGAAGTCTGAATTACAGCGCCCTCCGGTATGATCAAACATGGTTTGGCACAGGTCAACGTATACTGGCACTCGATTACATACGAACCAAAATTAGGAATGCCCGAGCTAGCGTTTTCATCGTCGACCCCTATTTCGCAGCAACTCAAATCGCGCAATTTCTTTTTGCACTTGAGCGCAGCAATATAAAATTAAAAATCCTGACTTCTAAGAGCGCTTTCGCCAAATCAAAAAAAACCGCAGATGGTAAAACCACGGAAGTTACCTCAGAGGAAAAACTAGCAGATTTCAAAAGCGCACTCGATAGTTTCAAATCCCTGCACGCCAATCCTCTTGAAGTCAGGATTGCAGAAACAAGCGAAACGAGCTTCCACGACCGATTCATTGCAATAGACGGTCGGGTATGGATACTTGGCAGCTCACTGAATTCTATAGGCACGCAGCCAACTTTAATTATGCGAGTTCCACATGGTGATAAAGTCATAGATCTCTTAGGCCAGCTATTTGACAATTCTGCTATTTTGGAAGGGTTTTCGGAACAGGGCGAATCCGATGCCTAAGCTTTTATCAAGTCCATCTGTCAAGGTCGCCCCAATAACCGAATCCGTCTTAAGCCCTCAGCTACTCATCCCATGCGAGCCCTTTCACCGGGAAGAAGGAGTGCAGCATTTTCCTAGCATAGCAGCCATTAAGGCACGCCTAGGAGTTGAAAAGGTACAAATTTCTGACGAGTTTTCCAGTGCTATTTGTGCAGCACAGTCACGAGTTTGGATAATAGATAAACATATCCTTTCAGATGATGGCAAAAAACCCGATCATAAACGACGACTCGACACCGTCGTAAAATGGTTCCAAAGCACCGATCAGGTTAAATCTGTACGCATTTTAACGGGCACTTCGCCTAATGAAAAAGAAGCAGCACAAAAATTTCTAGCTCTTTCAGAAGAGGTCTCAAATCGCAGACTGCCACTCAACCCACCACTAGATGCTCAGATCAAATTCTCCATTAACAAATTCCCCTATATACACGACCGTTTTGCCATCATAGACGATGAGTTATGGCATTTCGGTGCGACTGTCGGCGGATTCCATCGCAGCGTAAGTGCTGCCAGCCGAGGTTGGGATGTTAATGCTCACAGAGCGATCGATTTTTTCGAAATGGCGTGGAATGGCGTAAGCGACTAATCTAGGAGTTTTTTTACAAATGAAAACAGAATGGTTACTGCCCTCTCCCTATAGAACTGAAAATGATTACAACAGTGCCATAGCCCTCATCAACAACTACGCCGCAGGAAATATCAATTACCCATCTCACTTAATAACGCTCATCAGGAATTATTTTTGCAACCCTTATGACGCTAAAATCGCGCTTAATGAATTTTCCTCAGAGTTAAGCGATACTCATGACGCATCGGAGATCCTAGACGACGCCGAGTCACTTGCTGTCATATCCAGCGCACTCGTTCAAGTTTGGTCTTCTGAAGAAACTGCGCTCAGAACAAATGCACTCTTGGCACTGACTCGACACTCTTGGTGGCTTGAGCACCTATGGATCGACTCTACCTCTGCATTCGCCAAGTTAAACGAAGGCTTCAGGATTACTGTCATCACCATCGCTGCTCAACACTTTATCAACGTTGAGGAGCAACTAAGTAAAGATAACCCACAAGACCATAACGATCCCTTCACGCTTGGTGATCTTTGGAGCGGGCACTTCCGCGAGTCACGATCAAACGATTCGAGCTGGTCTTGGGTACGACTGCTTGCCGAGTTAGACTTTGAACAGTTGTTCGAAACGATGAGTGCGATACGAAATCCCGTGCTGCTTAACCGGATATTAGAGAGCCCAGAATTCTACAATAATTATGATTTATGGGAGAGCTTAACTTCCAGAGCGGCACCAAGTTTTTTAAACGACGGCTCTTGGAACGGCGAAATATTGCTGCCGAGTTTGATCCGCCATGGTAAATCGATGTTGCTTCACGTCGCTGATAGGACAGAGCACCCTAAGGATATACTGGAAACTCATGTCGAAGCCTTGCTGAGTCGCCTGAGCGATACCCTTGCAAAGCGCTCCGACTTCGTCGGGATATTCAAACGCTGGGGCACGTGGATTACTCGTCAGACCCTTAACTTCCCAGCTCATGAGTCACAGCGTAAGACACTCATAGATAGCAGCCACCTCCTGATGGCTTTGGCTGACCGAATAGCCCCTTCATTTGTATCCAGAGCCTCAAGCGATCTGGATAACAGTTGGGAGCCGTGGGTCTATCAAAGCATGCTCGCTCTCTTGCACGGTGAAAAACCAGACCATTTTGCCCCGCCGGATATACAAAGTTTCATCGATGAGTGGAATCTGACAGTGGAGGATTGGGATTCGGTCAAAGGCCAGCGACTTCGAGATCACGCCAAGCACTACCATGCGACCCGCGCAAGCGACTATGCCTGCAGAGTACTCGGTTATTCAATCGCTCTGAGTGATGACTATGCGAATGATTGGTTGCGCATGTGGGAGTGTAGCGTTGCGCTGAGAGAGATCTTGGAGTTCCGCCCTACTGCCCAAACGTCCGACAAATGGCGCTCTTCGGATGTGTCGGGCCTAATGCGAACGTTGCTCGACATCGGCCTGGGAATTCTTGACTGCACAGCCTACGAACAGGAAACCCTGGACACCGAAGCCTTGGACAAAACTGCAAAGCTCTTCACTGCGCTATGGTCAGCTACCACGGAAATGCTTAGCATCGACCTGTACGGTGACGAATTCTGGAGTCAGATGCAGCAACATTTGGCTATACGCCGCATACGATGGGCTGTAGCACCCGGTCAGCCTGCAGAGGCTTACTGTGCTTACCTCAACGAAGTAACAATGCCAAAGGCTGCGGAATTACTGAAGGAGGTTTCTGCGAATACAAGCTCCATTCTGAAGCTCCTTCCGCTGCTACTCCAAAACACCACTAAGCAAAACCTAAGGTATCTCCTCACCATCGCGCAAATCGACATGTCAGCATTGGCCGCGAGCGCTCACAAATACGAACAAGCCCCGAAAAAGAAATTCAACATCGATCCTCATCACGTCGACTTAATCGAGGGACTACGATAGTCGATCGTAGATACCCGACGCATTACAAAGGGCTCGCTGAGGAGAAGCGAGCCCGGCACCATCTGCAGGATGACCAAATCCCCGAAACAGTCCGTATTACTGACAACCCGGCCCGCCCATTGGGATCGTGCGGGCGTTGCAGTGTTCGTCAGGATTGAATCGCCCCTGACAGCCTCTGACAGACCAGCCTCCCAGCAAACCCCGCAAAACATGGCCCCAAGCCACCATTCAGGTTATTGTCGACATTTTTCCCGGCAGAGGCGCTCTAATCGTGTCAGTGCCACTGACACAGCCTGTCAGTCGTCCTCGCTAGAGTCGCCGCCAAGCCCATCGACAAGGACCCGCCATGGCGGCCACCGATCACGACACCCTGGCCCTGCGCCTGGCCGATACCCTGCGGTTGCTGCAAAGCGGCGAGCGCCCTACCCGCCTGCAACTGGCCGAGCGCTTCGGGGTCAGCGAGCGCACCATCTACCGTGACCTCAACCGTCTGGGCGATGTGATCGAGCCCGGCGCCAACGGGGTCTACCAACTGGCCCGCCATCACCGCAGCAGCCTGTCCCCCGCCGACCTGCAGACCTTCGCCCGCATCAGCGGTGTCGAGCAGCTGTTCCCGGCCAACGACCGACGCTCCTGGCTGGACCTGCTAAAACCCGGCCCCACCAGCTTCCTGGTACGCGACGGGCATTTCGCCGCCCAACGCCCGGACAGCTGCGACTTCCGCGAGCTGGGACGGGCGATCGAGCAACAGCGCCGCTGCCAGCTGAACTACACCGGCAAGCAACGCCGAATCGAGCCCTACAGGCTGATCCACAACAAGGGCATCTGGTACCTGGCCGCCACCGAAGACGGTCGCCTCAAGAGCTTCGCCTTCGCCCGTATCGATGCCTTGCAGGTGCTGGACGAATCCTTCGTTGCCGACCCGGCCACCCAGGCGCAGATCGAGAGCGACGATGACATCTGGTTCGGCGAAGACCGCCTCGAGGTCACCGTCCAGGTCGCCGCCAGCAACGCCTACTACTTTCTTCGGCGCAACGTGCTGCCGCACCAGCAACTGATCGAGCAGCAGGCCGACGGTCGCCTGCTGCTGCGCTGCCGGGTCAATCACCCGAACCAGCTGCTGCCGATCATCCGCTACTGGATCCCCCATGTACGCATTCTCGAGCCCGCCTGGTTGCAGCAGCAACTGCGCGACGAGCTCACCGACTACTTGCACTGAACAGCAGGACGACTGACATGACCGAAATGGAAAAGCCCCTGGGCGATGACTACAACCGGGACGACAGCATCGACTTCGAGCAGGTCAATCAGGATCAGGCCCGCTACCTCGAGGCCGAGCTGTTCGACGGCGACAGCAGCAACGGCGAGAAGACCACGGCGGTGGTCGCCTCCTTCGTCGACTCGTGCAACGCGCGGGGTGAAAAGCCGCTGGACCAATGGCTGAGCGACGAGTTTCGCAAGTACCCGCATCTGTGGAGCAACGAAGAGGAACTGCTGAGCACCAGCCAGCAGGTGATCGCCTCCACCGTGGCCTTCAACCAGTCCCGCGAATCGCTGCACGCGCACATGGACAAGGGCCGCAGCAAGGCCTCGTGGCTGGCCGGCGAAATCGAGAAGAACGCGGGCCTCTCCGGCTCGGTACACGTGGGTCAGTACGCCGGACACATCGACAAGGCGCTGGCCGATGCCACGACCAACGCACGGGACATGGTCACCACGCTCAAGGGTGACATCAACCGCAGCCCGCACCTCAACGGCCTGATTGCCGAGCAGCACCACGTCGACACGTTCAACATCGACGCCGTCAGCAAGGGCAGCCCTTACCGCGCCCGCGTGGTGGGCTCCCAGGAAGCGAACTCGGTGGACATCGAGATCGTCGACGGCAACGGCAATGTGGTCGGCAAGTACCAGGCCAAGTACGGCGCCGATGCCGACGCCACCAAAGAGCTGCTCAACCGCGGCGACTACGAAGGGCAGAAACCGCTGGTACCCGAAGGCCAAGGTGCGGACGTGCCCGACAGCGCGGAGGTGATCGAAGCCGATGGCGTGAAATCCCGCCCGCTGTCAAAGGAAGAAGCCCGCAAGCTGCAGGAAAAGGCCCAGCAGGAAGCCGAGTCGCGCCAGTACGACTGGAACGACACCAACCGCGCCACCATCGCCCGCCAGATCGGCAAGCAGGCGGTCATGGGCGCATGCATCGCAGTGGGCATGCAGGGCACGCGGATTCTGGCGCGGCGCTTCTGGAACCGGTTGAACGGCCGGGAAAACCCCAGCAGCCAGGACGACCTCAAGGAATTCTTCGAGAGCTCGCTGCGCGCCGGCACCAACACCGCTGCGCAAGTGGCGGTTTCCGGTGCCGTGGTGGTGGCAGTGAAAAACGGCTGGCTCGGCGCGGCGCTGCGCAACACCCCGGCCGGGCTGATCACCAACATCGCGTGCGTCGGTCTGCAGAACGCCAAGGTCCTCTACAAGTTCGGCAAGGGCGAGCTGACCGGCGAAGAGGCCATCGACGCCATCGGCAACACCACGGTAACCACCACCATGGCCATCGCTGGTGCAACCAAGGGCGCGGCGCTGGGTGCAGCGCTGGGTACGGTGTTCGGCCCGGCAGGTACGGCCATTGGGGGTTTTGTCGGTGGCGTGGCCGGTGGTATCGCCGGCGGGCAGATCGGCGAAGTGGTGTACGAAGCCGGCAAGTCGGTCGCCAGGACGGCTACCCGGGTCGCGGCCGTGGTGCTCGAAGGCACAGGCCGTGCACTCGAATCGGTGGGCAGCGGCCTGCGTAACCTCGCCTCCAGCCTCTTGTCCCTGTGGTGACTGCCATGAACCTGCTCGAACTCAAGGACAAGATCAAATCCCATCTGGTCGCCGGCTATCCCGGGCTGTACATCCACTCCGGCGAAGAAGCCAGGGTCGATACCATGCTGCAGGATGTCGCGAGCCAGTTGGGCATGCACCCCAAGGAATGGAACCTGGGTTATGGCTGGGTGGACTTCGTCAACAAGCAGCCACGGGGCAGCCAGGGGCCTAGGACAGACCTGGCCGAAAGCCTGCCATCACTGCTGGACGACGATCTGGACCACAAGCTGTTCATCATCAAGGACGCCCGCAGTGCGCTGGAAAACCAGCCGCTGGCGGTGGCTCGGCTCAAGCAGTTGCTCAACCGTATCCAGCGCCATCATCGCGGCACGTCGGCGGTGGTACTGGTCTCGGAGACCCTGCACATTCCGTCGCAGATCGAAGCGCAGATCACCCTGCTGCCCCTGCCGCTGCCCCGGGGCGAGGAAATCACCAGCCAGCTTGAAGCGGTGTGCCAGCAGCTTGACCTGCTGGTACCCGAGGGCCTGCGTCAGCGCCTGCACGCAGCGTGCAGCGGCCTGAACCAGGAAGAGATCCGCTCGGCACTGGCGATGGTCCGCCAGCACCACGAGCAGATCAACGATGCCGCCCTGGTACTGATCCAGCATGAAAAAGAGCAGATCATCGCCAAAAGCGGCGTGCTGGAAATGCTGCGGGTCAACGAGAACGCCACCGACATCGGCGGCCTGGAAAACCTCAAGACCTGGCTGGGCCGCCGCGCACAGATCTTCCGTCGCCTCGGCGAAGCGCGTGACGCGCGGGTGCAGGCGCCCAAGGGCGTGCTTATCGCCGGCATGCCCGGCTGCGGCAAGTCGCTTACGGCCAAGGCCGCCGCCGGCCTGTTCCAGTTGCCGCTGCTGCGCCTGGACATCGGCTCGCTGCTGGGCAAGTACGTCGGGGAAAGTGAGCACAACATGCGCCGAGCCCTGAGCATGGCCGAGTCGGTCAGCCCGTGCATCCTGTGGATCGACGAGCTGGAGAAAGCCTTCGTCGGCCTGACCAGCGGCAGCGGCTCCGAAGTCTCGTCGCGGCTGTTCGGCTACTTCCTGACCTGGATGCAGGAGAAGACCGGCGCAGTGTTCGTCATCGCCACCGCCAACAACATCGCTACCCTGCCGCCGGAACTGTTGCGCAAGGGGCGCTTCGACGAAGTGTTCTATGTGGGCTTCCCGAATGCGGTCGAGCGCGGCGCGATTCTCGATATCCACCTCAAGGGTGAGACGGTGCAGCTCGAACCCGCGCAGCGCAGCAAGCTGGTGACCCAGTGCCGCGACTACGCCGGGGCGGACATCCAGAACGCCATCAACGAAGCACGCGAAACCGCCTTTCTGGACGGTCGCCCGCTGAAATTCGAAGACCTCGAAGCCGCCATCGACCTGACCGTGCCGCTGCGTGAAACCCTGCGCGATCAGGTGGCCAAGTACGAAGAGCTGTTCGAGAAGTTCAAGCTCAAGCCAGCTTCAGCCAGCGACGGCCTGAGCGTGGCGCAGATGATTCAGATGGCCGAAAACCACAATGCGCTGCGCCGCGAGGAAGTCGCCCGGCATGAAGACTGCCCTGACGACCTGCTGGAGAGGCTGGTCGGCGATACCGACGCCAAGGTTCGCACCGCGGCCTACGGCAACCCCAACTGCCCGGAAAAGCTGCTGACGCTGCGGATCAACATCGAAGAAGGCCAACCCGGCTTCGATCGCGCCCTGCTGCACCTCGCCTGCCTGCATGCCCACGCGCCGCATGACCTGATAGCGGCGCAGTTCGAACGCCTCGAGCTGGACGCCGAGCAACGCCGTCAGTTGGCGAAAAGAACCGACGACGAATCGTTGCAGCAACGTCTGCTGGCGGATCAGGAGCCGCTGGTACGCAGGGCACTGGCGACCAACAAGGCCGTGAGCAAGGTCGTGCAACAACAGTTGGCCAAGGACACAGCCGTTACCGTGCGCGATTACCTGATCGGCAACGACAACCTGCATCCCGAGGTACAGGAACAACTGGCCCGCGATCCTTCCTTCGAGGTACGCGAGCGCCTGGCTCGGCGTGACGAACTGAGCGAAACCGTGCAGTTGCTGCTGACCCGTGATGAAGACCAGGATGTACTCGAAGCGCTGGCCCGCCGCGCAGGCGCGACCGCCCTCCCCGACGCGGTACAACTGGAGCTGGTCAAATGCGACCCTGATGTGCGCGAGGCCCTGGCACGCAACGACAACCTGGGTGCCCCTGCCCAGTTGCTGCTGGCTCGGGACCCAAGCCTGCAGGTACGGCGCATTCTTGCCGACCACCCGAACCTCACCAGCGCCGCCCTGCAATGCCTGACCACAGACGTAGAAGAGGTACAGGCAAGCCTGGCTGGCAACACCAACCTGGGGTCCGCCTTGTTGCAGATGGGCCTGAGCCAGCATGAATCGGAGGACGTGCGTCGCGCTCTGGCAGGCAACAGCGCGCTCAATGTCGAGGTGCAGGCGCGGCTGCTGAAGGACCCCGAGCCCAACGTGCGCGAGGCGCTGGCAGGCAACGACCACCTGGCCGAGCAGATCCTCGAGGCACTGATGTACGATGAGCAGGACGATGTGCGCGAGCGTCTGGTGCGCTGGCGCGACACGGTACAGCCAAGCGTGCAGCGCCATCTGGCAGCAGACCCAAGCACCGACGTCCGCAGATGCCTGGCACGCGTAGCAGACCTGCTGGATGACGTGCAGCAGCAACTGGCCGGTGACCTGCCCGAGATCCAGCAGGAACTGGCGGAAAACGCCGCCCTCGGCACTGACATCCAGCAGCGCCTGCTGGAACGAGGCGATGCGCAGACCCTGTGTGCGCTGGCGGGCAATCAGGCCGTGACAGCACCGCTGCAAGCCCGGCTGGCCGATGACAGCAACATCGATGTACGAACCCGCCTGGCAAGCAACCCGGCGCTGGCCGGGCCGGTCGCCGACAAGCTGATCGGCGACGTGGAAGCGGTGCAACGCGCCCTGGCCGGCAACCGCCACCTGAGCGAGGCACAGTGTCTGCGTCTGTACAAGATCGGCAGCGAGCACGTCCGCCAAACCCTGGCAGCAAACACGGCCATCGGTGAAACCCTGATGACCCTGATCTGCCAGACGAAAACAGCAGCGCCAACCGAGGCCAGTGATTCGGTAGGAAGGGCCATCGGCATGATCTTCTCTGGTTACATGGGCGCGCAACAATCGCCCGTGAGCGGGCAGGAGCAGCCTCCAGGCAAGGAAAAGCTGGTGCTGGCTGCGCAAGGCAAGCTGCCTGCTCATCTGCAGGCCGACCTGTTGGCCGAAGGCGCACAGGCGCAACCCCTGCTCGAAGCGCTGGCCGACAACTCGACGCTGACCAGGCCCGTGCAAGAGGCCCTGGCGGCGCACAAGAGCGCCAAGGTCAGAGCTCGACTGGCCGCCAACAAGGCCGTCGACAGCGACATTCTGCGTCAGTTGCTGCGCGACCCCGAACCCGACGTGCGCATCGCACTGCTGCGCGACTGGTGGATGGATCGCGACATGGAACTGGAGCTGGCACAGGACAAGAATGTCAACGTGCGCTTCGCCGTGGCCGCCAATCAACACGTCGGCACAGCCGCACAACTGCTGCTGGCCAACGACCCGGACGAGTCCGTGCGTGCGCGCCTGATAGAACGTGACAGCCACTTCATGTTCACCCTGCATTCGCGGGCCCAGGAGATCCTGGCACAAGACGTCGAACAGGACATCCGCGAATCGCTGGCTACCTACCCCAAGCTCAAACCATCGGCGCAACTGGTGTTGGCCAAGGACGACGAGATCTGCGTGCGCATCGCACTGGCCAGGGGCAACAAGGACTGGAATGGAGGTGACCTGTGCGAGGAAGCACAACTGCAGCTGTTGCGCGACGAGGAAAGCAGCGTGCATCTGGCGCTGGCTGAAAACCGCCGGCTGTCTCCCGCAACCCAGGCGCTGCTGGCCCAGAACGCGCTGGCAAGCGTGAGGCTCAAACTGGTGGAGTCATCCAGCTACATGAATCAGCTCACCCCAGAGGCGCAGCGGATCCTGGCCAGGGACAAGGACAGCAAGGTCCGCCAGGAACTGGCAAACAGGCTGTTTGGCCTGCTGGCCATGCCCAGTGAAGAAGACGTGCAGTTGACCCTGGCCAGCGACCCGGACACAGAGGTCAGGCTGGCGATCCTGGTTTCCCTGCGCTACAACAGCACCCGCGTAAGCGATGCAGTCAGGGCGCGGTTGATCGAAGGGCTGGACCACGACACCCGCCAGACCGTGGAAGAGATGCTCGACAGCTGCGAGGAAGATTGAGCCCTCCCCGAGTGGTATCTTCCGAGCAACCTATTCGCGCAGGTTGCCGCTATGTTGCAACCTGCGCAAACGAACTTTCCGCTCGACAGGCCCCTCTGTTGCCAACGGAAAGTATTACCCCTAGCATCGTGCGGTTAAACCCCGCCCAATCCGATAAAGGACACTCGTGATGCAATCGAAAACAGTTGAACTTCAATCCCCGGCACTGGACTCGATGACCGAAATCAAGCGCCCGGCACTGAAATTGAGCGAGCTGGATCCTGGTACCCTCAGTGACTTCGAGGCCATGTTCGGCCTGTGGAAAGAAGCGGATCACTGCGACAAGGAACTGCGCGACTGACGCCAAGGGCGGTGGCGGCAATGACAATGTCAGTTGATTTGCAGATCGTTTCAGGCTTGTCGTCGGCCGCCGCTTTGCCCGGCGTCCTCGGGGCGCATCTTGAAGCCCTTGGACATCCTGTGCACCAGCGTATCGATACACTCGATACCGGCGCTGCTGGATGTGCAAGGCACCCGGACACACCCTCTACTGCAGCCATCGTGCTGGTGCTTCCCATCCTGGGCGATAACGACCTGTCGGACGAACACCTGCTGAGCCTGCGGCACTGGCGCGATACCCGGAGCCTGGCGGGCCGACGCATTTTTGTCACCCTCAAGGGCGATCGTCATGTATCGGATGAATTCGTATCCCCACACCACCCCATCCACATCAAGTTGCGCAAGCTGTTCTATTTTCTCGGTGGGTTGAAGATTCTGCCCATCAAGCTGGACAGCGACACGCCGGCACGCATTGCATCGCTCATCGCCGCAGAACTGCAAGCAGGCAGCACAGCCCCCTGCAAAGCGTGGGACCATCTGGCGCAGCTCACCGGCAGGCCCCCCATGTGGGCCCACGACCGCAAGCTGCTCGACTTCGATGACGAAGAGAATGGGTCGAGCCTGCTACTCGAGACTCCCCGAGCGCGGTTGAACGATATCTTTCACGCCATCCGGGCATTGACCCCCCGCACACTCAAGCTCAATCGGGCACGGTTGTGCGACAGCGATATGACCCGGCTGCCTGCCATCCCCAGCGTCCTGGCGGCAGAGCTGGGCAGCAACTGCATGAGCCTGCAGAGCGCGTCCACGGTGTTTCCCGGCTGCAAATGGCTCGGCCTGGGGGCGAACAGCTTGCAGACTCTGGACCTCACCGCTGCACCCCCCGGGCTCGATACCCTGCTGGTGTACAAGAACAGTCTGCGGGAGCTGCGATGGCCCGCCACTGCTGGGTGTCGCCTCAAGCACCTGAGCCTCTATCGCAACAGGTTTCGACATATCGACTGGCCGGTCGATCAGCTGGACATCGAGCGGCTCAACCTGGGAGCCAACCCTGTCGAGGCACTGCCCGAGCAGTTGGCCCAGGCCCGTCATCTGCGCTGTCTGGGCATTGCCCGGACTCACATACGCCGCCTGCCGGACTGGCTGTTCGAGCTGCCCGCGCTGGTGGAAATCGATATCAGTCATATCGAAGACCAATTGCCGCCCGCGCAACTTGGCAAGTTGATCGATTCAGGTATCACGCTCATAAACAAGCCCAGATAGAGCCCTGCCCCATGACCCTATTCAACTTCATCTTCGAACACATCAGCCAGCAGCAGTTTCTGGATGAATACTTCGATCGCGCTGCGTTGCACATCAAGGGCAGCCCGCAGAAATTTTCCAGCCTGTTGGATATGCAGGCCTTCAACCAGATTCTCAACAGCAACACCTTGCTGTACCCGAAGGTGCGCATCACCAACCACAACAACACCATTCACAAATACGATCTGATCGATGATGTGGATCGCTATGCAAACAACCAGAACAACACGCTGAACAAGAAAAAGATGCTGCACGCGATTGCCCGCGGCGGCACGCTGGTTTTCGACAACATCCAGCAACACAGTGCGCGACTGGAGAATTTCACCGATACGCTCGCCTCGGAACTCAATACGCGCATCGGCATGAACGGCTACTACACCGCCGCCAACCAGCGAGGCGTCAATCCTCACTTCGACAGGCACGATGTACTGGTGCTGCAGATCCACGGCAGCAAACGCTGGTACTACCGCGACGAACAGCATGTGTTGTCAAAGGCCATCCGTCATCAGCGCGTTCCTGCAATCGATGCGGCTGCCACCGGCTGGTCTTCGGTGCTGCTCGAACAGGGCGATGTCTTCTATTGCCCTCGCGGCCTCTGGCACTTCACTCGTACCGAAGCCCGGCACTCGGCGCACCTGGCTGTGGGGCTGTACCCACTGACCTTGAGGGAGTGGCTGGTGCGCCAGGAGCAGGATGAGAACTTCGCCACACTGCTGGAAACCTACGTGCGCCAACCGTTCCAACCTTCGACCTCGCCCATCCAACAGGCGCCGGTGCAGGCCCTGGTCGATCACCTGAGCGCCACCTCGCAGGCAGATTTCGACCTCGACCTGCACGCACGGCCCTATCTCGAGCTTGAATGATGGAACAGTTCTATTTCGTACTGACCGAACGCTGCAACCTGGCCTGCAGCCATTGTATCCGCGACTCTTCGCCTTATCGCGACGAAACCGCCGAGAAGGCGATGATCCTCGACACGCTGTCGCAGATCCGCCAGGACCATGCGCATAGCCTGGTGCTGCTCACGGGCGGAGAGCCCACGCTGCATCGCCATTTCGACAGCATTCTGCGGCACAGCCTTGCGCTCGGACTGCAGACCAAGATCAACAGCAACGGCGTGACGTCGTTCTACAAGCAGAACATCCTGGAGCAATGGGCCGGGCAGCCGTCACTCTCGGTACAGATATCCCTGGATGGCACAGAAGCCGAACATGACCTGGTGCGTGGGGCCGGCACCTACAGGCGCGCGCTGCGCACACTCGCCAGGCTGCGGGCACAAGGCATTTCGTGCAGTGTGTCGGCGACCGTCATCGACCTCGATTTTTTCGCGCGCATCGAACAGTTCATTCAACCGCTGGATGACCTTGAACTGACCCATATCGCAATCAAGCGGGCAACTTACGCAGGGCGCGCCTCATCAGGCATGGAGGTCTGCAGCCAGGCCTGGAACCAGCATGTCTATGCGCTGCGCAAGCAGCCCTACAAAACGCGCATCCTGGCGTTTCCAATGTACGACTTCAGTCGGCTGCAAGCGCTGGGTGACGACGCCATCGCCGAACTTGGCCGAACCATCACCACAAAAAACTGCGGTGCTGCGACGGCGAAGGTCTATATCTACCCCAATGGCGACGTGTGCTCCTGCACCTGCTTCAAGGCCCACCCCATGGGCAACCTGTACCAACAACCGCTATCGGCCATTCTTGCCCAGCCACTGCAGATCAAGGTGGAGCATCCCACCTGTCAGGGCTGCCGCTACTTTGCCGTATGCAACGGTGGCTGCCTGGGTAGCGGCTACCAGCATACCGGCGAGCTGGGAGAGCCCGACCCCCGGTGTCCGCAGATCCAGGCAGCACGTGGTGCAATACCGGCATTCAACATCTGATGCCAGAGGTGATGCTTGCGCTGGGTGTGTTGCGGCCAGCGCCAATCAACCAGCACTCACCACATGCTTCAACTCCTGAAACGCTGCCAGCCCCCAGGGGCCGAGCTCGCGCCCGATGCTGCTCTGCTTGTACCCACCCCAGGCGGTCTGCGGGAAGATCACCTGAGGCGCATTGATCCAGACCATGCCGGCCTGCAAGGCATCCGCTACCCGGTTGGCCGCAACTCGGTCGCGGCCGACCACCGTGGCCACCAGGCCAAAATCACCCTGGTTGGCCAGCGCAATGGCCTCGGCTTCGGTGCCGAAACGGCGGATGCAGATCACCGGGCCGAAGATCTCCTCGTTCCACAAGCTGCTGTCCAGCGCCACGTCGGTGAACACCGTCGGCGCAACGTAGAACCCCTGCGCCAAGCCCTGCGGGCGCCCACCGCCGCACTCGAGCCGGGCGCCCGAAGCCAGCCCGCGCGCGATGTGCGCCAGCACACGCTCGTACTGGGCACGGTTGACCAGCGCACCCATCTGCACCCCGTCGACAAAGGGGTCGCCAACGGTGATCGCCTGGGCGCGGGCCCTGACCTTTGCCACGAAGGCGTCCGCCAGGTGCTCGGCGACCAGCACCCGGCTGGTGGCCGAGCACATCTGGCCGGCGTTGTAGAAGCCGCCGCCACAGGTCAGCTCGACCGCCAGTTCCAGGTCGGCATCCTCCAGCACGATCAACGCAGACTTGCCGCCCAGCTCCAGGCTGACACCCTTCACTGTCTCTGCCGCGCGCTGCATTACCTGAACCCCCACCGCGTTGCTGCCGGTGAAAGAGATCTTGGCCACCTGCGGGTGCGCCGACAAGGGTGCGCCCACGGCCAGGCCGGTACCACACACGATGTTCAACACGCCCGCCGGCAGGCCCGCCTCGAGAATGATCCGCGCCAGTGCAAGCTCCGGCAACGGCGTGACCTCCGATGGCTTGAGCACCACCGTGCACCCCGCCGCCAGGGCCGGCGCCAGTTTCCAGGCCGTGGTGACCATGGGAAAGTTCCACGGCACGATCAGCGCAACCACGCCACACGGCTCGCGCCGCAAGCGCGCGGCATAGTCGCTGGCAGGCAGCTCCACATCGCGGTCCTGTGCAGCGTCAAGGCCCTGGGCCAGGTCGGCGTAATAGTCAAAGGTGGCTATCACGTCGTCCACGTCCAGCCCCGCTTCGGCCAATGGCTTGCCGTTGTTGCGCGATTGCAGCGCCATCAGGGTTTGGCGGTTCTGCTGTATGCCCCGGGCAATGCGGCGCAACACCTGGGCACGCAACGCGCCAGTGCTGGTTGACCACTGAGCAAACGCTGCAGCGGCGCTTTGCACGGCAAGCTCGACGGTTTCAGCGTTGCCCCCGCCCACCGTGGCGATCAGCGCCTCGGTGGAGGGGTTGATGACCTCGAGCGGCGGGCCGTCGGCGAGCCATTGCTCGCCGATCAGCACGCCGGCGAGCACTTCGGATGAACATTCAGGAGGCAGCATCGTCATTCCTTCGCAAGCGGCTCAGAGGCCGGCCTGCAGCTTCTCGATGAACTGGCGGATCCGCTGGCAGGCGTCCAGCAGGTCCTTGTCGGCAACGGTGAACGACACCCGCACGAAGCCCGCGCAACTGGCGCCAAAGGCCTGGGCATCGAGCACCGAGACGCCGGTCTCGCGGAACAGCGCCCAGGCAAAATCGACGCCCGACAGGCCCGTGGCACGAATGTCCAGCAGCATGAACATGCCCGCCTCGGGCACCTTGCCCTTGATCAGCGGCACCCCGTCCAGCTCCCGGGCGATCAGGTCACGGCGGCGGGTGTAGAGTTCGCGGGCCGAGGCGACGATCTCATCGTCCAGCTCGATGGCCTTGAGCGCGGCTTCCTGAACAAAGCCCGGCAGACCGTAGAGCATGCACAGCAGCAGGTTGTCCAGGTGCTGGACAAGGCTCGTGGGCGCCACCACCCAGCCGACCCGCCAGCCGGTCATCGCGTGGGATTTGGACAGGCTGTTGAGCACCACCGTGCGCTCGGCCATGCCCTCCAGGCTGGCGATGCTGATGTGCGGCGCGTCGTAGGTCAGCTGGCAGTAGACCTCGTCCGAGATCACCCACAGGTCGTGACGCCGGGCCACCTGCGCCACCGCCTCCAGCTCCTCGCGGGTGTAGACGTTGCCGGTGGGGTTGTTCGGCGTGGCCAGGGCGATGCCACGGGTGTTGGGGGTCAGTGCGGCTTCAAGCGCCTGGGCCGTGAGGCGAAAGTCCTTCTCGGCAGGCTGCTCGATGCACACCAGCCGCGCACCGGATGCCTGCACGCTGGCAGCGTAGGTCAGGTACATCGGCTCGGGCACCAGCACGTCATCGCCGCTTTCGAACAGGCACATGGCTGCGGCGTACAGGCCGTTCTGCGCACCGGCCACCAGCGCGACGTTCTCGGCGGCCACCGGTATGCCCAGCAGCTTGCGCTGCTTGGCCGCGATGGCTTCGCGCAGCTTTTCCCGGCCCACTACCGGGGTGTAGTGGGTATCGCCGGCCTTCAGGGCCTGGATCGCGGCCTCGCAGATCGCATCGTCCGTCGCGAAATCGGGGTCGCCGATGCTGAGGATGATCGCGTTCTCGCCCCGCTCCTGCGCCTGGCAGGCAGCATAGTGGATGTCCCATGCGGCTACGCTCTCGCCGCTGATGCGTTGAACCAGAGATGAATACTTCATTTGAATTCCTTGTGGCGTGCAGACCGACGCCAATACGTTAGCCACTAGACTCGACGCTGCGAGGTGGTGCCCATCAACTTGAAGCTCTTTTCGATGATCAGCGCCAGGACGATGTAGGTGATCGCCACCAACAGCAGCGGCTCATAGACCCGCAGGGTCTGCGAACGCACGATGTTGGCGGCGCCGAGCAGGTCGGTAACCGCGACGGTGGAGGCCAGCGCCGTGGATTTGAGCAGCATCACGCTCTCCCCCGCCAGGGTCGGCCTGACCATCTGCAATGCCCGCGGCAACCACACCCTGCGCAGGATCTGCCCGCGGCGCATGCCATAGGCGCGTGCCGCTTCAAGCTCGCCCCTGGGTACGGCGCGCAGGCCACTGCGCAGCACTTCGCCCACATACGCCCCCACGCTCAAGGTCAGTGCAAGGGCCACATACCAGAACCCTTCGCGCAGGTAGGGCCACAACACCCCGCCCCTGATCAGCGGGTAGCTGGCCAGCACGCTGCCGACGCCGTAATACAGGATGTAGATCTGCACCAGCAGCGGCGTGCCGCGAATCACGCTGCTGACAAACCGGCAGGCGTTGGCCAGCACGACGCTGTTGGACAGGCGCCCCAGGGCCATCGCGATGGCCAGTACAAACCCGAAGCCTGCCGAGATGAGCAGCAACTGCACGGTCAGGCCGGCACCGCGCAGCAGTTCACTGGAAAAATCATTCAGCCAAGTCAAATCCATGATCGTCCCCTTATACGTTCCTGGGCATCCAGCGTTCGAAGCCGGCCTCGAACTTGCGGAACACCATGCTGGAAACCAGGGTGATGACGTAATAGAACGCCGCGACCACCAGGTAGAACAGCAGGTAGTGCTTGGTGCTGGCCGCCGCCTGACGCCCGGCGGTCAGCAGTTCGCTGTAGCCCACCACGCTGATCAGCGCACTTTCCTTGACCAGCACCAGCCACAGGTTCGACAGGCCCGCGATGGCGAACGGCAACATGCACGGCAGGATGATCCGGCTCAACAGCTTTGCCCGCGACATGCCGTAGGCCCTGCCGGCCTCCACCAGCCCCGCAGGAATGGCCTCGACGGCGCCGCGAATCACCTCACCCGAGTAGGCGCCCTGGACAATCCCCAGCACCACGACCGCAGCCAGAAACCCGTTGATCTCGACACTGGGCCGGCCCATCGCGGCCATCGCCAGGTTCAGCAGGTCGGTGCCTGCGTAGTACAGCAGCAGGATCAGCAGCAGTTCCGGCACGGCGCGGTACAGCGTGGTGTAGCAGTTGGCACAGGCGACCATCCAGCGTGGCCCCCTGAGCTTGATCAACGCGACGAGCAGGCCGATGCACAGGCCCAGCGCGAAGGCCCCCAGGGAGATACCCAGGGTTTTCACCGCGCCCTGGGCCAGGGTTTGAATCCAGCCCTCGGCGAACAGCAGATTGGACATTTCAGAAATGGTCATACAGGCACCCGATCACCCGCGCAGGTTTCAACCGCCTCATTGGGCGGCTGTGACACTGGATTTGAAGTAGCGCGCACCAATGGCGTCGTAGGTGCCGTCTTCGCGCACGGCCTTGAGCGCCTGGTTCAGCTTCTCGCGCAGGGCATCGTCGCCCTTGCGCACCGCCGCGCCGATGCCCTTGCCGAACAGCGGGTCGGCCGGCGCGATGCCCTTGCCGGCCAGCATCGCGTTGTCGGGCAGTGCCAGCATCGGCTCCACCGAGATCTTGTCGGCCAGCATGATGTCGATGCGGCCGCTGCGCAGGTCGGCCAGCAGGTCGTCCTGGTCGTTGTAGTAGCGGATGGTCGAGCCTTTGCCGAAGTACTCCTTGACGTAGGCCGAATGGCTGGTCGAGCCCTGCACGCCAATGATCTTGCCCTTGAGCCCTTCCGGGGTGGGCGTCAGTTCCAGGGCGGCATCCCCGACCCACAGTGCGGGCGTCTCGATGTACGGGTCGCTGAAGTCCACCACCTGCTCACGTTCGGGGGTGATGGACATCGAGTTCATGATGACGTCCACCTGCTTGGAGCGCAGCGCCGGAATCAGGCCGTCCCAGGCCATTCCCTTGAGCGAGCACTCGGCCTGCATGCGCTTGCACACTTCGCTGATCAGGTCAGGCTCGAAACCGCTCCACGCACCATTGCTGTTTCTGAAGGAAAACGGCGGGTAGGGTTCCTGGGAAATCGCGAACACCACCTTGTCCTGGGCGTGAGCGACATTGATCGCCCCGGCCAGCAGGAGCGAGTGCACGACAGCAACGAGTGTCTTTTTCATTTAACAGTCCTTATGCAGCTATTGTTTGGTTTTTGGCAGCGGACAATGCAGGGGCACGCCCCCGCGGATGAATAGTGTTGTTATGAGCGATTGTTCTGCGCCATCACGAACTGGCGGCACCGTTCGCTGTGCGGGTCGAGCATCACCTGTTGCGGTGGGCCCTGCTCTTCGATCTGGCCCTGGTGCAGGTACACGACCTGGGTGGAGACATCCCGCGCGAACGCCATCTCGTGGGTCACCAGGATCATCGTGCGGCCCTCCTGCGCGATGTCGCGGATCACCTTCAACACGTCGCCCACCAGCTCCGGGTCCAGCGCCGAGGTAGGTTCGTCGAACAGCATCACCTTGGGCCGTACCGCCAGTGCCCGCGCGATGGCGACCCGTTGCTGCTGGCCACCGGACAGAAACGAGGGATAGTCGTGGCGCTTGTGGGCCAGCCCGACCTTCTCCAGCAACTGCTCGGCATGCGCGATCGCGTCCTGGCGCTTCTCACCCAGTACATGCACCGGGGCCTCGATCACGTTCTCCAGCACGGTGCGATGCGGCCACAGGTTGAAGTTCTGGAACACCATGCTCAGGGTCGCACGCAGCCGCTCGACCTGGCGCAGGTCGGCGATCTCGCGCACCCCGCCACGCCCCTGCCTGAACCTGACTTCCTCGTCGTTCACGCGCAGGCTGCCGGCGTTGGGAATCTCCAGCAGGTTGATGCAACGCAGCAAGGTGCTCTTGCCCGAACCGCTGGAACCGATCAGGGACACCACGTCCCCCTCATGGGCACGCAGGGAGATCCCTTTGAGGACGTGATGGTCGCCGTAGCTCTTGTGCAGGTCATCGATGGCGACGACGGGGGTCGACTGCACGCTTGGCAGCCCTTTTTCGTGGATCATGCTTCGATGTCCCATTGTTGTTGATCAACCCGACCGGACAGCCCCGTCAGGCAGGCAGAAAGTCCGAGGCGTTCAGTTCGATGACATGCGGCTCGCCGCTCTCCAGGCCTTGCAGCAGATCGCGCAACCCGTCCAGGCTGCCGGCGGTGTGGTACTGCACATGACAGGAGCGTGCGAACGCCGCGAAGTCCGGCGTGAGGATGTCCACGCCCAGCGGCGCAATGTCGCGCGCCGTCATGTAGTCGCGAATTTCGCCGTAGCACTGGTTGTTCCACAGCACCAGGATGACCCCGATGCCGTGCTCGCGCGCCGCGATCAGTTCGGCGCTCGAGAACTGCAAACCACCATCGCCCACCAGCGCCACCACGGCACGTTCAGGCAGGGCAACCTTGGCACCGATGGCCGCCGGCAGGCCGTAGCCCAGCGTTCCGTACCCGGTACCGGCGTTGAACCAGGTGCACGGGGCCGGTGCGCGATAGCCCAGCGCGCCCTGGTACACCGGCTGCGTCGAATCGCCAACCAGAATCGGCGCCGGCAGGCTGTCGCGCAGCGTATCCAGCAGCGCCTGCATGGCCTGCTGCCTGCCGGTCCAGCTGCCGCGCTCGGCGGCATTGACCCGCTGCACGTTCAACGCGGCCCAGTCACTGTCTGCGGCCGCCCCGGGCAGCGCTGCGATCAGGGCCTGCAGCCCCAACCGTGCGTCGCCAAGCAGCCCGACGGCTGCGCGTTGCACGCCCAGGATCTGCATCGGGTCGATGTCCAGGCGAATCACCGGCACCTGCAGGGCCAGTGGCCCGAGGCCGAAGAAGTCGTAGTCGGTTTCGCCCAGCTCGGTGCCCACCGCCAGCACCACATCCGCCTGGGCGAAAAGTGCACGGCCATGGGCGGACGATTGCACGCCATCGAGCAGCAGCGGGTGCGCAGGCGGCAGGATGCCGCGTGCATTGGTGGTCAGCGCAACGGGGGCCTGGAGACGCTCGGCCAGTGCCCGCAGTGCATCACTGGCACCGCGCGCGCCGCCGCCGGCGAGAATCAGCGGCCGCCGTGCCGCGCCCAGCAAGGCGGCGGCCTGCTGTACGGCCGCCTCGGCAGGCGCGCTGGCCAGCGGCAATGCGCGAGGGCTCAGGTCCAGGCCATCGGCCGGCATTTCCAGCACATCCAGCGGGATCTCGATATGAACCGGGCGCGGCCGGGCGCAACCGAACAGCGCGAAGGCACGGGCAATCACCTCCGGCAGTTCCTGCGGGCGCTGCAGGGTATGGCTGAAGGCACACACGCCGGCCACCATGGCGCGCTGGTCAGGCAGTTCGTGCAGGTAACCGTGCCCCAGCCGCTGGTGCTCGCGACGGCTGGTGGTGGAAATCACCAGCATCGGCACCGAGTCGGCGTAGGCCTGGCCCATGGCGGTCAGAATGTTGGTCATGCCGGGGCCTGTGATGATGAAGCACACCCCCGGCTTGCCACTGGCTCGGGCATAGCCGTCCGCCATGAACCCTGCGCCCTGCTCGTGGCGAGGGCTGACATGGCGAAGCCGGCTACCGTGCAATCCGCGATACAACTCAACAGTGTGCACGCCCGGAATACCGAACACGGTGTCCACACCATAACCTTCAAGCAGTTTGACGAGCGCCTGAGCACAACTAGTCATTGGGTCTTCTCCTGTTATTTTTACCAGACCGCCGAGGCATTTTTCAGTAGATGCTGGGCAACCACAATCGAATTAAATTTGGCTGATTGTTGATATCTGCTCACCACTCCTGCCCCCTCCGCACAGGCCAGAAGGCCACTACCACCCACATTGCTGAACCTGCCGGAGGCCGTCGCCAATTCCGCTTCACCCATGATGTGAATAAAGCTTGTCATTTGTGTGGACAACGCACGCCTGGAAGCCGGCCTCGAGCGCCTCGGGGGCCAGGGTGCCGCGCTTGCCGATGCACACGAGCCGGGTGTGGGGCGTTTCATCGCCCCAGGCGCGGTCGGGCAGGATCTCGCAGCGGCTGCCGACCAGGTGCATGATGAACCGCTTGCCCGGCACTTCGGCGATGTGCAGCGTGCCCTTGGCCCGATAGATCGACGCCGGCAGTTGCGCCAGCGTCGCGCGCAGCGTGTCGAGCGCCATCGGTCTGTCGCTGGCGAAACTCCAGGACTCGAACACGCTGGCGTGATCTGCCGCGTGCCCGCCCAGGCTCGGCGCTGAGGCCGTCTTGGCCGGCGTGAAGGACTCCAGCGGGTTGCCGCGCCCCACGCCCAGCACCAGCTCCAGCGGCACATCGCCATACTGGCATTCGAGCATTCGCGCCCGGGGGTACAGCCAGCGGCTCTTGAGCGCCTCGATCTGGCTGCGTTCGACCCGGTCCACCTTGTTCAGCACGATGATGTCCGCCACGTCCAGCTGGTCCATGGCCAACTGCGCCATCTCGCCCTCGAGCTGCCCGAACTGCTCGGTGTCCACCACCGTGATGATGCTGTCGATCGACAGCGCATCGCGAAACTGCGGGTACTTCAGCGTGCGGGCGATCTTGCCCGGGCTAGACACCCCGCTCGCCTCGATCAGAATGTACTCCGGGCGGTTCTGCCGGTCGCCGAGCAGGCGCCCCAGTTGCTCGATCAGGTCGCTTTCAACCGTGCAGCAGATGCAGCCGTTGGCCAGGCTGAGGGTGGTCTGGGTCTGGCTGACGATCAGCTCGCTGTCGATGTTGATCGCGCCAAAGTCATTGACCATCACCGCGATGCGCAAGCCGTGATCGCTGCCCAGGATCTTGTTGAGCAGGGTGGTCTTGCCGGAGCCGAGAAACCCCGACACCAGCGTCACCGGAATGGGAGACTGCTTGTTCATCAAAACGGCCCGCCTCAGAAGTTGGGGAGTTCACGGCGCCAGGTGGCCGCGTGGGTGCCGGCATCGAACTCGCCGTTGCGGTCCCAGGTGATTTCACCTTCGAGCACGGTGATCTGCACCTGGGTGTTGTGGATGTTGCCCTTGGGCTCCACCTCGAACAGGTTGCGATCGAGCACGATCAGGTCGGCGGACTTGCCCGTCTCGATGGAGCCGGCCTTGTCCTCGATACCCATGCACCACGCCCCGTTGATGGTCATCACGCGCATGGCCTGCTCCAGGCTGATGGGCGAGCCGTAGAAACTGCCCTGCTCCTCGCCGAACGGGTTCTGCCGGGTGACCATGGCCTCTAAGCCGATCCAGGGGTTGATGCTGGACACCGGCCAGTCGGTGCCCATCACCGCGACGCCGCCATGCTCGAACACGCCCTTGAAGTTGTAGGCGCGCTGCATGCGGTCCTCGCCGAACACGGCGCGGGCGTTGGCGAACGATGAAGGGAACCAGCCCACCGGGGAGAACTCGGCGGTGACGTTGAGCGCGGCAAAACGCGGCAGGTTGGCATCCAGCAAGGTGGTGCTGTGCGCGCACTGGTGGCGCACGCCGTCGGGCCCGTTCTTGGCCCGCGCCATGGCCACGGCATCGAGGAACAGGTCGGAGGCGCCGTCACCGGTGCAATGGGCGATGACCCGGATACCCCGGCGGTCCATGTCCACCACCATGTCGGTGATGTGCTCGGGGGTCAGGTTGAGGTGGCCGCGCCAGCGCTCCTCCCCCGGCCATGCGCTGGACAGGTACGACGAGCGCGATTCGTGGGTGCCGTCGAAGTGGAACTTGACCGCATTGGCGTTGAGCCGTGCGCTGCGATAGAAGTGACGCTCACCCGCCAGCAGCTCCCAGCGCCGCTTGACCGGGAAGATGTCGTCCTGCCAGCTGATCGCGGCCTCCACGCGCACCGACAGCTCGCCCGCCTGGTCGATGGCCTTGAGCGCATTGAGACGGTGCTCGCACACGTGCACATACTTGGTGCCCACCACCCCATGACCGCTCTGGAACCACACCCCTTCGCGGTAGGCACGCTTCAGGGCGTGTTGCGGCGTGGGCGGCATGGCGGCGTGCATCAGTGCATAGGCGCCGTCCACCAGGATGCCGGTCGGCTCGCCGGTGACGCTGTCGCGCTCGATGTAGCCGTGGCGCGGGTCGATGGTGTCGGCGTCGATCCCGGCGATCTCGAGCGCCCTGGAGTTGACCATCATGCAGCCCCAGGAGCGATCCAGGATCGCCACCGGGCGGTCCGGCAGCACGCTGTCCAGCCATTGGCGCGACGGCACCAGCCCGGCCTGCTTGAAGGTGTAGCGCACGAAGTACTGCCCATACACCCAGCCGTCGCCCGGGTGCTCGGCCGCATAGTCGAGAATGGCCTGGCGCACCTGCTCCGGGGTCGGATCGCTGAGGCCGACTTCGAGGTAGCCGGAGTACCCGGGCGCAAGCTTGAGGTCCGGGTGGGTGTGCATGTCGTAGATACCCGGCATCACGAAACGGCCGTCCAGGTCCACCACCTGGGTGCGCGGGCCGACGAACGCCTTCGCCTCGTCGTTGCTGCCCACCGCGACGAAGCTGCCATTGCGAATGGCCACGGCTTCGGCCCAGGGGGCAGACTCATCGACCGTGTAGATGCGGCCATTCAGAAACACCAGGTCGGCGGCGCCTTGGGGGCCGGGCACATGGCTGGAGCGGTAATCGGTCATCGCACTCATCGCAGGGAACACCTTTGCATGGCACCGCCGCGCGGTACCAGTCCAAGAAAACCAGGTTGGGTAAAAGGCGACGCAGGCGCCGTCGCCGGTCGGCTATTCGTCGGCCCGGGCCGGAATCCACCACTCCTCGCCACGGGCGGTGCGGATGTATTCGGGCCAGCGGAAGTCATGCGGGACCTTGAAGTCCCGGGGTAGCAGCGGCGCCTGCCAGCGTGTGCCGCCAATGCCGCCGCCGGTACGCTCGGTGAATTCCTGGCCGGCGGCGGCCAGCAGCTCGGGCCGCGTGAGCAGGTCGATCAGGGTGGCACCGATGGTCTTGGCCGCCACCTGGATCATCGGGTCGATGGTCTGGCGGATGCCGCCCAGGGCATTGGGCACCCAGTCCGGGTAGGTGTAGCCAGGCGGTGCCGAGAGCATCGGGCGGGCCACCAGCAGGCGCACGGTCGGGCAATGCCAGGTGTATTCGGGGTAGTCGTCCGAGGTCAGGTGCTTTTGCCAGGCGGGCATCTGCTGGCGCAGCAGGCGCTCGCACTCCTGTGGGTCGATCAGGGTTTCGGTTTCGGGCAGAAACGGCCGGGCCATGGGTTCGAGCCCCAGGTTGCCCTGGATCTGCTGCGCGATGGCGATGGCCTCGTCGTCCCAGGTGGGGGCGCCGATGGCCTGCAGGTTGTCGTAGGTGGCCTGCGCCAGCACATGGTTGGGCAGCCCGCCACGGGACTTGCACACCCAGGTCTTGTTCCACTGGCAGCCGGTGGCCAGGGCGGCGGCGGCAGCGTTGTTGTCCATCACCTGGGAGATGGCCTCGGCCTGCTCGAGCGAGTCGCAGCGCGACAGGTACTGGATCTGCGCGATGTGCGGTGGCAGGTTGTCGGCCGTGGCCTGGCCGGCGGTGAGGATCGCCTCGTTGTAGCTCCACAGCCCGGTGAACGGCAACGTGGAGCGGCGCATGCTTTCGTTCAGGGTATAGAAGTGCACCAGCGCGTCGTTGGCCCCAGGCGCCCTGGCGGCCAGGTGGTTCTGCGGAATCGGGCTGTACTTGTCCGCTGCGATCCAGTCCTGGGGCGAATCGCAGGTGAAGGTATAGATGTAGGCGTAGGCGATGCCGCAGTGCGTATCCCAGGTAGTGGTGTTGTTCAGCGGCAGCATGTACGTGGGGTGGAAGCTGATGGCCGCGTCCAGGTCATCGTAATAGCCCTTGGCCGCGTGCACCGGCTTGGAGGCGCGCAGCTTTTCCGCCGGCTCGCCGAAGAATTTCAGCGTGCCCGCGATGCCATGTTCGAGCATGGCGGCCTTGGCGGCCAGCAGGCCACCCAGGGCACTGATGCCCAGCGCCGAATGAGGGTCGGTATGCCCCGGGGCGAAACGCGACAGCCCTTCGCGCGGCTGGCGCCGGGTGGTCGCCGCCTGGTTGTTGCCCGGCACCGCGTCGTACTCCGCGTAGGTCGCCAGCACAGGGCCGTCGCCGTTGCGAAACGTGGCGCAGAAGGCGGTAGGCATGCCGCCGCTGCCCTCCTCCACCTCGAACCCTTGCCTGCGCAGCAGCTCGACGTACCAGGCGCAGGACTTGTACTCGCGAAAGGCCGGCTCGGCATAGTGCCAGATCACCTGGTGCCAGTCGGACAGGGTCGTTTGCTGTTGGTCCACCCAGTTCTGGGCAAAGGCCTTGGGCTCGATCATGCAGGGCATTCCTTATTGGTATGTGACCCCGCTGAGCGGCTCGGACCCGCAAGGCCTGCCTAGTATTGTTGAACCAGAAAATACGACAATCGATTTATTTCGCCATTAATGTTTATATTTGCTCAACAATAAGTCAGTGGAGCGCCCCATGCGTCTACCCTCGATGCCCGCGTTACGTGCCCTGGAAGCGGTTGCCCGGTTGGGCAGCGTGACTGCCGCGGCGCTTGAGCTCAACCTCACCCGCAGCGCCATCAGCCATCAGATCACGGGCATGGAGGACACCCTCGGCTTTGCCCTGACCGAGCGCCAGGGCCGGGGTATCTCGCTGACGTTTCGCGGCGAACGCTACGCCCGGGAGATCCAGCGCCTGCTGGCCAACCTGGAGGATGCAGGCCGGCGGGTCGATGACCAGGAGGTGTATGGCAAGTTGATCATCAGTTGCAGCTCGGGGTTTTCCACCTACTGGCTGTGCCATCACATCGGCGGCTTCGTGAAGGAATACCCCCAGGTCCAGTTGCACATGGTCACACCGACCACGGCGGATGACGTCAGCAACCACAACGCCGACCTGTTCATCTCCTACGGTATCGGCGACTGGCCTGGCATGCAGGTGGAGCAGATAGCGGCGCTGAACTACTTTCCGGTCTGCAGCCCGCGGCTGATCAACGCCCTGGGCGGGCTCAAGACCCCGCAGGACCTGGCCGCGTTCCCATTGCTGCACATGAGCGACTACAGCGACTGGCGGGTGTGGCAGGCGGCGGCGAACACCCCGGAGTTGAACGTGGCCACGGGCATCCTGTTTTCCGATGCACATTGCGCACAGGCGGCGTGCATCGCGGCCCAGGGCGTTGCCATGGGCGACAACCTGTTGTGTGGCGACTCCATGGCCAAGGGGCTGCTGGTGCGCCCCTTCGATATCGTCATCCACTCGCACCGCGGCTACTACCTGGTCACCGACCTGCAGAAGTGCGAGCGGCCCGCCGTGCGGGCCTTTACCAACTGGATCAAGAACCAGCTGCAGGCTTCGAGGCAGTCCTGGACGGCGCTCTAGGCCGTTGGCTCCGGCCTGCTGGCGCCGCCAGCCGCCGCCCTAGAAAATCCGCTCGCTCCTGGCGTAATGGGTCACCACCTCGATCAGCGCCTGGTGCGCAATCGCGTGATCGCACGTCGCCAGGGCCGCCTGCAGGCTGTTAATGTACTCGAGCAGCTGGCGCTGGTTGCGCAGGGCGAAGTCGTGCTCCAGCCCCTGATCCTCGTAGATGAGCACGTAGCTGCGGCAAAAGCCCGCGACCAGAAAGGCCGCGCCGGCCTGGAACGGCTGGTCACGGATGATGGCCTCACAGTCGGCGTTGGCCTGCTTGAACGAGTCGGTGCCCGGCAGCGCGGCGGCGAAGCGTTGCACCATTTCATGAAAATTCATCGTTGTTCGTACCTCTTGTTGCGCCACTAGGCAGGCGTGGCGCGGTTGAAGGAAAGTCGTTGCCCACGGACTGCACTGTTCACCGTGGCGCCGTCCCACACCCGTTCGCCATTGACGAACGTGGCGACGATGCTCGATGAGAACTCGGTACCGGCAAACGGCGTCCAGCCGCATTTGGACAGCACCTGGTCATTGCTCACCCGGTGCGGGCGCTGCGGGTCGACGAGCACCAGGTCGGCGGCGTAGCCCTCGCGCAGGTAGCCCCGGCCACTGACCTGGAACAGCTGCGCCGGTGCGTGGCTGACCACCTCAACCAGACGCTCCAGGCTCAGCTCCCCGCAGAAGACGCGCTCCAGGGCGGCCTGCAGCGCGTACTGCACCAGCGGAATGCCTGACGGCGCCTTGGCGTAGGTGCTGCGCTTTTCTTCGAGCAGGTGCGGGGCATGGTCGGTCGCCAGCACGTCGAGCCGACCTTCGGCCAGCGCCTTGACGATGGCGTCGCGGTCGCTGGCCGACTTGATCGCCGGGTTGCACTTGATCAGAAAGCCCAGCCGCTCGTAGTCCTGATCGGTGAAGTGCAGAAAGTGCACGCAGGTTTCGGCGGTGATGCGCTTGCCGCTGAGGGGGCCGGGCTCGAACAGCAGCAGCTCTTCTGCCGTGGAGATGTGCAGCACATGCAGGCGCGTGCCGTGCTTGCGCGCCAGCTCGATGGCCAGCCGAGTGGACCTGATGCACGCCTGGCGCGAACGGATCAGCGGGTGCTCGCGGGCCGGAATGTCCTCGCCAAAGCGCGCCCTGGCCTTTTCCAGCTCGGCATTGATCATGGGCGTGTCTTCGCAATGGGTGATGATCGGCACCGGCGAAACCCGGAATATCTCGTTCAACACCTCGGGGTCGTCCACCAGCATGTTGCCGGTCGAGGCCCCCATGAACACCTTCAGCCCTGGCGTGCTGGCCGGGTCGATGGCGCGAATGGCGGCCAGGTTGTCGTTGCTTGCCCCCATGTAGAAGGCGTAGTTGACCGCGCTCGATGCGGCGGCGATGGCGTACTTGGCTTCAAGGCTGGCCCGATCGAGCGCGGGCGGGTTGGTGTTGGGCATCTCCATGAAACTGGTGATGCCGCCCGCTGCACAGGCCCGCGACTCGCTGGCGATGTCCGCCTTGTGGGTCAGGCCGGGCTCCCTGAAGTGCACCTGATCGTCGATCATTCCCGGCAGCAGCCACAGGCCGTGCGCCTCGATCACGCCCTCCCCGGCAAGCGGCTGCAGGGCCTGCCCGATACAGTCGATGCGGCCCTCGCGCAGCCGCACATCGGCCGCCCAGGTGCGGCCTTCATTCACCAGGGTCGCGTTGCGGATCAGCCAGGCATTGCTGGGTACGCTCATGGTGTCAGCTCCAGTGTCGTGTGATAGAGCACCTCGGTGGCCACCAGAAAGTCGTCCAGGGCCATGGCCTCGTGGGGGTTGTGCGAGCCGTGCTGGTTGCGGATGAACAGCATGGCGCTGGGGATGCCGACGTTGGCGAAAACCGCAGCGTCATGGCCGGCCCCGCTGGGGGTGAGCACGCCCTGCCAGCCTTGTTGGCGGGCCTGGCACACCAGCGCCTCGACCCAGGGGGCGTGCATGGCCGCCGGGGCCGTATCGATACGCAGGTCGAACTCGAAGCGAACCTGGCGGGCCTGCTCGATGGCCTTTGCCTCGTGCAGCGCAACCGCGTGAAAGGCCTCGAGCGTGGCCATGTCGAGGCTGCGCATCTCGAGGCTGAAGCTGACCTCGCCGGGAATACGCGAGACGGCATGGTGCGCCGCGTTGGTCCCCAGTGTGCCGACGGTAACCACCAGGTCTCGCCCGGCGGCGAGGTACTCACGCCAGCATTGGTCGATGCGGGCCACCAGCTCGCTCACGGCAAACACGGCGTCGTGGCGGTCCTCCCGAGCCACGGCGCCCGAATGGCCATCTTCGCCCAGGCAGCGAACCTGGTTATGGCGCAGGTTGCCGCGGATGCCGGGCACGATCCCCACGGCCTGCCCCATGCGCTCCAGCGACTGCGCCTGCTCGATATGCACTTCCAGATAGCCGGCAAACTGGGTGCGATCGACCAGCCACTGCCGACGGCCAATCGCTGCCAGGTCGGCGCCCACGGCCTGCATGGCCTGGCCCAGGGTGCGCTGGCTGAAGCGGTTGGTCAGCTGCAGGTCGTGCTCGCTCAACCCGCCGACCAGCGCACGCGAACCGATGTACGACTTGCCGTACCAGGCGCTCTCCTCGCCACGCAGCCCGATGACCCGCACCGGCTGCGCCGTGGCCACGCCCTCGCGGTCGAGCCGGCACAGGCACAGCAGGCCCGCCACAACGCCGGCCAGGCCGTCGTAGTTGCCGCCCTGGGGCACCGAGTCCAGGTGCGAGCCGTACCACAGCGCGGGCTGGCCATTGTCGCTCTTGCGCGTGAAGATCACGTTGCCCGCACGATCGGTTGCCACCTCCAGCCCCTGGGTCAAGGCGAAGTCGCTCAGGCAGGCGATGGCGTCACTCTCGCCGGGGCCGTAGCTTTCGCGGGTGATCCCCTCCTGGGGATCGCGTGACAAGGCGGCGATGGTGTCGAACAGTCTGGCGGCCTGTTCAGGCCATTGCGCGATCATGGCAAGGCTCCAAACGGCTCGGCGGGCAAATCGTCAAGGGCGCCGATCAGGGTGCTGATCGAGGCAACGCCCTTGCGCCGGCAGTAGGCCTCCAGTTCAGACACCATGGTGTTCATGGTTTTCGGGTGCAGGAAGGTGGCCGTACCCACTTGCACCGCCGAGGCGCCGGCATAGATGAACTCCAGCGCATCGTCGGCCGTGGCAATGCCACCGCAGCCAATCACCGGAATTTCCAGCGCCTGGGCGCATTGATAGGTCAGGCGCACCATCAGCGGGCGGATGGCGGCGCCGGATATGCCGCCCATGAAGTTGCCCAGCCGCGCGCGGCCTCGCTCGATGTCCACCGACAACCCGAGCAGCGTGTTGCCCACCACGACGGCATCGGCCCCGGCCTCCTGCGCAGCCAGGGCAACCGGCACCACCTCGCCGGCATTGGGGGTCAGCTTGACCCACAGCGGCAACGAGGTGACCTGGCGCATCAACTCCACCACGTCGCGGGTACTTTCAGCCTGCATGCCGAACGACTGGCCATGCGCTTCCAGGTTGGGGCACGAGATATTGGCCTCGATGCCGGCCACGCCTGGCACATCGCTCAGCCGCGCCGCCAGGTCGGCAAAGCCCTGGGCCGTGGGCGCCGAAATGCTCACGATCAACGGCGCGTCGTAGTCGCGGTAGAACGGCACCACCTTGTCGATGAACAGCTGCGCGCCTTTGCTGGGAATGCCGATGGCATTCATCATCCCGTCGTTCAGCTCGCAGACCCGCGGCATCGGGTTGCCGCTGCGCTTTTCGGTGGTGATGGTCTTGGTCACCAGTGCACCCAGCTGGTTGAAGTCCAGCAGGTGGGCAAGCTCTTCGGCAAAGGTGCCCGATGCCGGCATCACCGGGTTCTTCAGGCGCAACCTGCCGACCTGTACGCTCAGATTGATCATCACACCACCTCCGCCAGGTCGAATACAGGGCCTTCGAGGCATACCCGCTTGCCCACCCTGAGCCCGTCCACCTCGAACACCTCGACGCAGCACTGGCACATGCCCAGGCCGCACACCATCTGTTGCTCCAGCGCTACCTGGCCCACCAGGCCGAGCTCGGCGCTCAGCTTCTTCAGCAACTGGGTCAGCCGCCTGGAGCCACACGTGAACAGCGCATCGGTGCCTTCACGGGCGATGATCTGGCGCAGCAGCGGTTCGAGCCGTTCGGGCGAGCTGCTGCCATCCTCATCCAGCACCACCCGCACGTCGGCCCCCAGCGAGGCGAAGCGCTCGCGGGAAAGCAGGCTCTTCTCGCTGCGGGCACTCAGTACTGCGGTCAGGCGGATGCCCAGCCGATGCGCCGCTTCGGCCAGCGGCGCCAGGGTGGCCAGCCCCACGCCCCGGGCCACGATGATCATGTGCTGCCACCCCGGCTGCAGGTCGAAGCCCTTGCCCAGCGGGCCAAGAATCTCCACGGTCTGCGCCTGGCCAAGCGTCTCCAGGCCATAGGTGCCCTTGCCGGTCACCTTGTACAGAAACTCCACCTGGCCCGTGGCCGGGTCGGCCTTGTAGGTGCTCATGGGGCGACGGAAGTACGGCTTGTGCTCGCCTTCACTCGGGCACAGCAGGTTGAAGAACTGCCCCGGCAACGACTGGCTGGCGGCGCCGTCGGCCTGTAGCACCAGGCGCTTGTATTCATCGTTGACCCATTGGTTGGAAATCACGACCGCCAAGGTGTCGTCTGGGGGAGTCAGGGCACTCGCCTGGCAGCAGCCGGAAATCACGTTCATTGAGGTGGCCTCGCATTTGTCTAAATTTTTATACAGCACGGTCAAAAGTAAATGCCGCCTCAGTGATGAAGCGGCAGATGAAGCGGTGTTTCAGCGATTGCGTAAGCTGACTGTACTGCAGCTCGGTGTTTCTGTCTAATTTTTGATACGTATAAGCCAGAGCAAATTCATAACCATCCCGCCGGGCTAGGCCGGCTGCGGCTTCGGCACGTCGTGGGCCTGGCAGGCGGGAAGCAGCAACACCGTCGCGAGCATCGCCACCCCATACAGCGAGGCAAGCAGCATGATGGCCGCCGAGAACGAATAGTGCAGCGCTACGGCGCCCACCACCAGCGGCCCGAAGCCACCGGCGGCCCTGCCCACGTTGAACAGCACGTTCTGCGCCGTGGCACGGATCTGCGCGGGGTACAGATCGGAGATCAATGCGCCGTAGCCACCGATCATGCCGTTGACGAAGATGCCCATGATCGCGCCGGCAAACAGCATGACCGTGGGGTTGTCGAGGTTGGCATAGGCGATGACCATGAACGCTGCGCCGGCCTGATACAGCAGGAACATGCGCTTGCGTCCGAAACGGTCGGCCAGGTGCCCGAACAGCCAGATACCGAACGCCATGCCCATCACCGTCACTGCGGTCCAGGTTCCGGAGGCCATCAGCGAGAAGCCGAACTTGTTCGACAGGTAGCTGGGCATCCAGATCATCAGCCCGTAGTAGCCGAAGTTCTGCACCGAGGTGAGCACCATCACCCCCAGGCTCGCCTTGCTGGTCTGCCGGTCCTTGAACAGGTCGGTGAAGCGCCGTGCGAAAGGCACCGGGTCGGCTGCGGCCTTCACGAACTCTGCCGGCTCGCTCATGGTATGGCGAACCACGAGCGATACGAACGCTGGCAGCAACCCGACCAGGAACATGCCGCGCCAGCCGATGTAGGGCAGCAGCAATGGCGTGAGCAATGCAGCGGCGAGCACGCCGGCCTGCCACCCCATGCCCACATAGGAAGAAGCACGATTGCGCCGGTTGGCCGGCCAGGTTTCGGCGATCAGTGCCATGCCGATGCCGAACTCCCCGCCCAGGCCGAACCCGGCCAGGGTTCGATAGATCAGCAGGTCCCAGTAGCCCTGGGCGAATGCGCACAGCCCGGTGAATATCGAGAAGGTGAGGATGCACAGGGTCAGCATGCGTACCCGGCCATAGCGGTCGCTCAATTGGCCGAAGATCAGCCCCCCGGCCACGGCGCCGAGCAACGTCCATGTCACCAGCGAGCCAGCCTCCGAGGAGCTCAGACCGAGACCGATGGTGATCGCCGGCAGCATGAACCCGAGAATCAGCAGGTCGAAGCCGTCCATCGCATAGCCGGTCACGCTGGCTATCAGGGCCTTCTTGGGTGACGCGTCCTTTTTCGGACGCTTTTCGGAAGAAGCCATCTTGCTTTACCTCTTGTTTTTGTATGGTTTTTTAGACAGCTGACGCCTGAACCTGCCCAGGATCGCCGCCGGTCCGCCCGTGCAAGGCTTCACAAAGCGTACTGCCAGCCTGCGCGATTGTCTAAATATTTAGATTGTGGGCTCGCAAAAAAAAACGCCGCGCTCAGAAATGCCACTCCAGGTTGATCGACAAGGCGTCCACGTCGATCCCGTCGCCACGGCGGTTGCCGAACTTGTTGCGCCAGTACTCGTATCCGGGCCCGACCCATAGCGTGTTTCTTGCGCCGCCCAGCACAGCCCCTGCATCCAGCATCAGCGAGGTGCGCATCAGCTGTTCATCCGCCGTCGGGTTGCGCCGGTAGTCATCGCCCTTCTCGCCGCTGTAGCTGTAGAAGCCCTGGAATTTCATCGGCAGGCTGCCCAGCGCGAACGGTATGCCCCAGGTCAGGTTCAGCTGGTAGAACGGGTCGAAGGCCATGCGCGAATGGTTGCCCGGCTGCCGGCAGCTGTCGAGCCCGCAGTGGTTCCATTCCCTGGCGTAGAACAGGCTGAGGTCGAGAAACCCTGCCGGCAGCGCGAACTTGAGGGTCGGGCCTATCAAAATCATGCGCTTTCGCGACTGGAACGCGTTGTTCTTGGTGTTCCAGTCCATGCCCAGGGTCAGCGCGACGTCCTTCACCGGCCCGAAGGCCAGCGGCCGATCGAACACCCGTGCATGCTGCAACTGATTGCGGTAGGTCAGGTAGACCTCGGTGGCGCCGCTGCTGCTGTCCTTGCGCGGGTCATCGCGGTCGGACTTGAACACATCCACGTTGGCGAACTGCTGGCCCAGGGCGTAGCTGCTCACATGGGCAAGCTGGACAATGTGCTTGGCTATGTCCTGGCGCTTGCCCGGGTCCGAGAAATGGCTGCTGTAGCGATAGCCGATAAAGGTATCGCTGAAGGCTGGCGGCGGGCCAGCCATCACCATCGGGGTCATGAAAAGCGCGAACGCGGGCGCGCCGATGCGAGTCTTCATCAGGGAAGCTCCTATCAGGTGGGGGGTGGGGTTTTGGAGTCAGGTGGCAGCGCAGGCGATGCCGCAGCAGGTGCAGAGTGGTGTGGACATGTGTCGGCCTTTTTTATATTTTTTGGACAAGCAACAGTTCATGTCTAAATATTGATACACTCGCGCCATGGCCTCGTCAAGCCGATCTGGTAGAACATGCCACCACGAAAAACGACAAGGATCCCCCAGTGAACCAGATTGATTACCAGGCAATCGGCGAGCGCCTCCGGGCCTTTCGCATCGGCCGCCAGCTCAACGCCGACCAGGTGGCCGACAAGCTCGGCATCTCGCGGGCTGCGGTGTACCGCCTGGAACTGGGCAAGATCGTCAAACTCGACACACTGGAGCGCCTGGCCGACCTGCTGAAGGTGTCGCTGACCAGCCTGCTGGGTTCCGATACGGAGTACTTTGACAACGCCCTCGGCTACTTCGAGCGCATGCGCCAGCTGGAGGCCCGTTCCAGCAGCGTCATCTCCTACTTCGACCCCTTTTCCTACCTGCTGACCACGCCCGAATACTCGGCGCTGTTTCAGACCATGCTCCACGAGGCTCGACCGCAGGGCTTCAGCCCGGCACAGGAAGCGATGGAGAGCCAGATTCTGAGCATTCTGGACGAGCGCAAATCCACCTTCTTTCGCGAAAAATTCCAGGTCAGGTCGATTGTCAGCCTGCGTCAGATCGAGCGTTACCTGCACATCGGCCTGGTCGGTCGCCTGGACCTGCCCCCCAGCGTGCGAATGGAGCGCGCCCTGCTGGCACGCAAGGAAATCGAGAACCTGATCTCCATCGTCGAGACCAACAGCGATCACCCGGGTATCTACCTGATCGACGAGGCACTGCCCAGCGCCACCTTCCAGATCTTCGAGCAGAAGACCACCAGCTACGTGGCGGTGAGCCCTTACCGCCTAGGGGAGCTGCCCAACCTGCATGTGGGCATTGCCAGCGTCACCTCCTCTGCCCAGGCCGTGGACATGTACAAGAACATGTCCAGCGACCTGCTCAGCCGCGCCTGTTCCGGGCGCGAAGCCACGATAAAACTGCAGCACCTGCTCGCCAAGCTGTGACTGGCGCTGGCACGCCAAGGCACGCAGGGCCCGGCAGGGCCGCTTTCAGCCCTTCCTTTGCGCCTCGGCCAGGCGCCGCTGGATTTCGCGGGTCTTTTCTTCCTGCTCCTTGATGGACGTCGGCGTGATCACCTTGTCCACTGCCTCGGTATCCGGGTCCGGTTGTTCCAGCACCGGGTCGGGGGATGGCGTGCCCTTCTGCGCCTGGTCCGACGAGAGTGGCCGCGGGACCTTGTCGCCCTGCTTGGTATCGGTGGGTTTCATCGGGTTCTCCTTCGAGTGCGGGGTGTTACTAAGCAGAACCCGTGAGGTAGGAAAAGTTTGAAGTGATTTGGCCGGCCGGCCTCAGATGAAGATGGTGCCGCGCAGGTAGAGCGCCGCGTGACCGCTGATGATGACCCGGTCGTTGTCCAGGACTTCGCAGTGCAGTTGGCCCTTGCGCGCCCCGCCCTGCTCGGCACTCAGGCTGCGCTTGCCCAGGCGTTGGGCCCAGTAGGTCGCCAGCGAAGTGTGGGCCGAGCCGGTGACAGGGTCTTCGTTGACCCCCACTCGCGGCCCGAACCAGCGCGAGACGAAGTCCATGTGACGACCCGGCGCGGTCACGGCAACCCCGCGCACCTCGAATGCGGCCAGGGCGGCAAAGTCGGGGTCGAGCCCGGAGACGATGCTTTCATCCTCGACCACCACCAGGTAATCGTCCGTGCGATACAGCGCCTCGGCCTCTTGCAGCCCCAGCGCCTGCAGCAGGCCAGGCGGCAGGGCTACGGCTTCAGGCTGCTTGGCCGGAAAGTCCATGGCCAGGCGACCGCCTTCGCGGCGCACTCGCAATTCACCGCTGCGGGTGGAAAACCGCAGCGTGTCGCGGCATTCACCAAGCTGTTCGAACAGCACCCAGGCGGCGGCCAACGTGGCGTGCCCGCACAGATCGACCTCCACTGCGGGGGTAAACCAGCGCAGCTCGAACACCTCACCGTTGCGTACCCAATAGGCCGTCTCGGACACATTGTTCTCGGCTGCGATCCGTTGCAGCGTTGCATCAGGCAGCCAGGCGTCCAGCGGGCACACAGCCGCCGGGTTGCCGCCGAACGTCTCGGAAGAAAAAGCGTCCACCTGGAAAATATCGAGTTGCATCGGGCACCCAAGTAATGATCGTCGGGCCTAGAAAATATCAACCAGGCGTTGAATTATCAATTTATTGTTGAAATCCTGAAGCGGGAACCCGCGTTGGGTCGATTGCGGCTTTCTCTCAACCAGCGCAGCAAACCACCACCGCCTCTTCACTCCCCACAAATCCCGCAAGCCCGCCGTTCGATGTCAGAATTGCCCCCATTCGATCGTTTTGGAGACCACCATGCTTCGTGCATTTGAACGAAGGCTCGACCCTTTCCCTCCTGACGAGGTGCCCCCGCCGCCCGTGGGCCTGGCACGCTTTCTGTGGGCGTGCACGCGGGGTGCGCGCGGCTACATCCTGGCGTTCGCACTGCTCAGCGCTGCGGTGTCCATCTATGAAGCCTGGCTGTTTTCGTTCCTGGGCCAGGTCGTGGACCTGCTCTCCACCTGGCAGGCCGGGGGCGATGCGGCAGCGCAGGAACGCCGCGTGCTGTGGGGCATCGGCATCGTGATGCTGTGCAGCGTCGGGCTGGTGGCCCTGCGCACCATGGTTCAGCACCAGATACTGGCAATCAACCTGCCCTTGCGCCTGCGCTGGGACTTCCACCGCCTGATGCTGCGCCAGAGCCTGTCGTTCTTTTCCGACGAATTCTCCGGGCGCGTCACCACCAAGGTCATGCAGACCGCACTGGCGGTGCGCGACCTGCTGTTCACCCTGATCGAGATCGCCCCCGGCATCGGGGTGTACTTCATCGCGATCATCGCGCTGGCCGGCGGCTTCGCGCTCAAGCTCATGCTGCCCTTCGTTGCCTGGGTGGTGCTGTTCGGCCTGGCCATGCTGTACTTCGTGCCGCGCCTGGGCAAGGTCGGGCAGGAGCAGGCCAACGCCCGCTCGATGATGACCGGGCGCATTTCCGACGCCTACACCAACATCACCACGGTGAAGCTGTTCTCCCACTCCAACCGCGAGGCGCACTTCGCCCGTGCGGCGATGGAAGACTTCAAGCAGACCGGCTTTCGCCAGATGCGCCTGGTCAGCCAGTTCGAGATCGTCAACCAGGCGCTGGTGGTGGCCCTGATCATGGCCGCCGGCGGCTATGCCCTGTGGCTGTGGCACCAGGGCGAGGTCGGCGCAGGTGCCGTGGCGGCGATCACCGCCATGGCGCTGCGCATCAATGGCATGTCGCACTGGATCATGTGGCAGATGACCTCGCTGTTCGAGAACATCGGCACCGTGCAGGACGGCATGGCCACCCTGACCCGCGGCCCCAAGGTCAAGGATGCCCCGGACGCCAAGGTGCTGCAGACCCGCGGCGGCGCGGTCACCTTCGACAAGGTGAGCTTCAACTACAACGGCGAGCGCCAGGTGCTCGACGGCCTGAGCCTGAGCATTCGCCCGGGTGAAAAGATCGGCCTGGTGGGGCGCTCCGGCGCGGGCAAGTCCACGCTCATCAACCTGCTGCTGCGCTTCTATGACGTCGACAGCGGCCAGATCCGCATCGACGGGCAGGACATCGCCCATGTGACTCAAGACAGCCTGCGCAGCGCCATCGGCATGGTCACCCAGGACACCTCGCTGCTGCACCGTTCCATTCGCGACAACATCGCCTATGGCCGGCCCGACGCCACCGACGAACAGGTCCGCAGCGCAGCCGCCAGTGCCCAGGCCGACGGTTTCATCAGCCAGTTGAGCGACCAGCAAGGCCATAGCGGCTACGACACCCTGGTGGGTGAGCGCGGCATCAAGCTGTCGGGGGGCCAGCGCCAGCGCGTCGCGATCGCCCGAGTGATGCTCAAGAACGCCCCGATCCTGCTGCTGGACGAAGCCACCAGCGCACTGGACTCCGAGGTCGAAGTGGCCATCCAGGAAAGCCTCGACGAGATGATGCAGGGCAAGACCGTGATCGCCATCGCCCACCGTCTGTCCACCATTGCGGCCATGGACCGGCTGGTGGTGATGGATGACGGGCGCATCATCGAGCAGGGTACCCACGCCGAGTTGCTTGCCAGAAATGGCACCTATGCGCAGCTGTGGCACCACCAGAGTGGCGGGTTCCTGGGTGAGGATCAGGGGGTAGCACAGGCCATGCACCAGGACTGAGCCGTACAAGCCTGCGATGGTCCGTGGTCAACGGCTATCGCAGCGTCGGCGCAGGCCGTTCATCCGCTGATCTGCACTTTGTTCACCTGGTCATGATCACAACACGATACTGACCACGCCCTCCACTTCACTCGGGAGCCACGAACATGGGGTATGTCACTACGCGGGACGGTGTCGAGATCTTCTACAAGGACTGGGGCCCACGCGATGCGCCGGTGATCGTCTTTCACCACGGATGGCCACTCAGTGCCGACGACTGGGATGCGCAGATGCTGTTCTTCCTTGATCACGGCTACCGGGTCGTCGCACACGACCGCCGCGGCCACGGGCGCTCCAGCCAGGTGTGGGACGGGCACGACATGGATCACTATGCGGACGACGTTGCGGCCGTGGTCGACCATCTTGGCGTGCAGGGTGCAGCCCACGTGGGGCACTCCACCGGCGGCGGCGAGGTGATCCGCTACATCGTTCGCCATGGCCAGGAGCGTGTGTCGAAGGCTGTCCTCATCAGTGCCGTGCCACCGCTGATGGTCCGGACCCCGAACAATCCGGACGGCTTGCCCAGGTCGGTATTCGATGACTTGCAGGCGCAGCTCAAGGCCAACCGCGCACAGTTCTACCATGACCTGCCGTCAGGCCCGTTCTATGGCTACAACCGCCCAGGCGCAAACGCCAGCGAGGGCACCATCCTGAACTGGTGGCGCCAGGGCATGATGGGCTGCGCCAAGGCACACCTTGACGGGATCGTGGCCTTCTCCCAGACCGACTTCACCGACGACCTCAAGCGCATCACGATTCCCGTCCTGGTGATGCACGGGGACGATGACCAGATCGTGCCCTATGCAAACTCAGGGCCGCGGTCAGCGAAGCTGTTGCAGAACGGCACCCTGAAAACCTATGCGGGCTTGCCGCATGGCATGCCGACCACCGACGCCGACACGATCAACGCCGATCTGCTCGCGTTCCTGCGAAGCTAGATGACCGGGGCAGGCATCCACCTGCCCCTTCCCTGTCACCACGCCGGGCTGGCAACCCGATGCCGCCCCGGCTTCATCGCCGAGGGTCGACCATGAACACTCGACACACACCTTCAACAGCCTCGCAGGTACTGAGGCTGCAACCCGACGACTGGGTGCCCAACAACACCCGGCTGCCGGTGCTGATCTACCCCCACGCGATTGCGCTGCATGGCAGTGATCCGGCGGCGCAAATCGAACGCACTTTCGAGGCCAATGGCTGGCCGGCGCAATGGCGCGATGGCATCTACGCCTACCACCACTACCACACCGAGGGCCACGAAGCGCTCGGCGTGGTGTGTGGCCAGGCAAGGCTGATGCTGGGCGGCCCGCGGGGCCGCGAAGTACAGGTGAGTGCAGGCGATGTGCTGTTGCTGCCCGCCGGCACGGGCCACTGCAAACTCGATTGCAGCCCGGGCTTTCTGGTGGTGGGGGCCTACCCGCCCGGGCAGCACGCAGACATCCGACGCGAAGCGCCAACCCAGGCCCAGCTTGCGTGTATCGCCAACCTGCCCTTTCCCGATCACGGCCCGGTGCAGGACCCGCAAGGGGCCTACCAGCAGCATTGGCTCAACCAGCGTTGAAGGGCAGCGTCTGGCTCCAGAGGGCACAGGCCCGATTGCTCCCGAACCGCTAGAGACGCTACCCCAGCGCCTCGGCCGCGTTGTTTTAAATGATATTAATTCCTGTTATCTTCCTGCGCTCCCTGACCCCCAGCTCGCAGGTGTTTCGTGTCAAGCGCAGACCTCAAGGCGTTGTACCTTGCCCACCGTGAAGAAATTCAGGACTACCTGAATCGTCAGGTGCGCTGCAAGGACACCGCCGCAGACCTGACTCAGGAAACCTTCATCCGCCTGTCCGAACAGCTGGGGCGCACGCCCATCGACAACTTTCGCGCATACCTGTTTCTGTGCGCGCGCAACCTGTTCATCGACTACCTGCGTCGCGAGCGCCACCGCAAGGGCGAGGTGGTCGAGCCCACCGAGCTGCAGGCGCTGGAGCAGAAGACCCCGAGCCTGGAACGCACGGTGATCGCCCAGGACCAGCTGGCCACGCTCAACCGCGTGATGCAGCGCATGCCCGAGCCTTGCCGCGAGGTGTTTCTGCTGGCGCGCGGCGAAGGCCTGACCTACGTGGAGATCGGTGAACGCCTGGGCATTTCGCCCAAGACCGCCTACAGCCGCATGGTGCGGGCACTGGAATTGCTCAAGCTGGGCATGTCCGAGTGAGAGTGGACTATCATGCGCCCCTGTACACCTCACCGCCCGCACAGTGACCCGACCCATGGCTGAACCGCCCTTCCCCACGCCGGCCCCGGCCTCGCCCGACGAGCCCCAGGCCGACCCCATCTCGCAGCAGGCCTGCGCCTGGTTCGCGCTGATCTTCGAAGGCTCGGCCAGCCAGGCCGAGCACGAGCAGTGGCTTGAGTGGATGCTGGCCGACCCGCGCCATGCCAAGGCCTACCTGGAACTCGAAGCGCTGTGGGCCCTGGCCGCCGAGCTGCCTGCCGTGCAGGCGCCGCCTGCCCCCAAGGCCCGCGGCGTCTCGCGGCGGCGCTTCATGCAGCTGGCCATGGCGGCGTGCACCGCCGCAGTCGCCACCGGCTCGGCCACGCTGTGGCTCAAGGGCGACGGCCTGTCGTTTGCCGACCTGCACACGCGCGTGGGTGAAACCCGCACCGAGCGCCTGCCCGATGGCAGCGTGATCGAACTGGCCGGCAACACCGCCCTGGACCTCGACTTTTCCGGCACCACGCGGCGCCTGCGCATGCTGCGTGGTCAGGCCTATTTCAAGGTGGCCGCCGATACCCGCCCGCTGCGCATCGACACCGAGGCCGGCACCGTGGTCAGCCACCAGGGTGCGTTCTGCCTGTCCTGCGACGCCGGCAGCGCCGACCTGGCCGTCAGTGAGCACAATGCCGGGGTGCAAATCCCCGGCCAGCAGGCACAGTTGGGCCAGGGCGAGGCCGTGACCTTCGGCGCCGCCGGGCTCGGCCCGGTGCAGCGCGCCGAACTCGACCAGGTGCTGGCCTGGCGCAACGGCAGCCTGGTGTTCTTCGACACGCCCCTGGCCAAGGTGGTCAATCACCTGCAGCGCTGGCGCGAGGGCCGCATCTTCATCGCCGACGAGCGCCTGGCGGCACGCCCGGTGAGCCTGATCCTCAATCGCCAGCACCCCGAGCAGATGCTCGATGTGCTGGCACGCACCCTGCCGATTCGCCTGAGCCGCTACACCGACCTGGTGACCATCATCCGCCCTGCCTGACCCGCCGATGGCTGATTGAAAATTATTTGCAGTACCCATCAGACATTTGCACTCCTCGTGCGTCATCACCAGCAGATGAAACCCATTCGCAAACAGGCGAAGTCGTTCTGCCGAGGAGTCAAGGAAATGGCAACACCCCAGACGTTGTTCCCCCAGGGTTCGTGCTGGCGCATGTCGGCGCTGGGCGCCGCGATCAGTTGCGCGCTGCTGGCCCAACCGGCCCAGGCCCAGCTGCCCGCGCCCGGTACAGGGGCGGTCAGCGTGCACACGGCATTCGATATCCCCGCCCAGCAACTGCGCCAGGCATTGCTGGTGTTCAGCCAGCAGACCGGGCAGAACGTGATGCTCGACGGCAACCTGGACGCCGGCCTGCGCAGCGCACCGGTCAAGGGCAGCTACTCCGCCGATCAGGCCTTGGCCCAACTGCTGGCCGGCAGCGGCTTCACCTTCGGGCGCAGTGACGCCTCGACCCTGTACCTGGTACCGCTGCCAGACAGCGCCGGCAACAACATCGAACTGGGCGCCACCACCATCAACAGCGCCTGGAGCCTGGGCAGCACCACCGAGGGCAGCGGCTCCTACACCACCGGGCAGACCAGCACCGCCACGCGCCTGGACATGTCGCTGCGCAAGACCCCGCAGTCGATCAGCGTGATCACCCGCCAGCAGATGGACGACCAGGGCCTGAACAACCTGTCAGAGGTGATGCAGCAAACCCCGGGCATCACCGTCAACCGCGAGAACTCCGAAGGCTTCACCTTCTACTCGCGCGGCTTCGAGATCCAGAACTTCCAGTACGACGGCGTGCCCAGCCTGAGCACCGACGCCGGCAACCTGCGCGACAACTACAGCATCACCAACTCGGTGATCTACGACCGCGTCGAGGTGCTCAAGGGCGCCACCGGGCTGGTCAACGGCATCGGCTACCCGTCGGGGGTGATCAACCTGGTGCGCAAGCGGCCCACTGCCCAGTTTCAGGGCCATGTGTCCGCCGGCGCAGGCTCGTGGGATCACTACCGCACCGAGCTGGACGTGTCCGGACCGCTGCTCGACAGCGGCGCCCTGCGCGGGCGTTTCGTCGCGGCCCGTGAACAGCAGCACACCTTCATCGACTACCAGAAGCAGCAGCAGGACATCTTCTACGGCGTGCTCGACGGCGACCTGTCTGACGCCACCGTGCTGAGCGTGGGCTACGAGTACCAGCAGAACGACAACGACGCGTCCTCCACCACCCACCTGCCGGCCTTCTACAAGAACGGCACGCCGGTGCGCTTCTCGCGCTCCACCAACCCGGCGGACAAGTGGGCCTACCGCAACCATCGCACCCAGCGCGCATTCGCCAGCATCGATCACCAGTTCGACAACGAGTGGTCGCTCAAGGCCACCGCCAGCTACCGCAACTATGCCTCGCGCGAGATCATCGCAGGCCTGGCCACCGCCCATGTCGACCCGAACGACAACAGCGTCGCCCACGGCTACTACCCGGGCGGTGCGGCCAAGTTCAACACCGATACCGACGAGAAGTCCTTCGATATCTACGCCAAGGGCCCGTTCTCGCTGCTGGGCAGAAGCCACGACCTGGTGGTGGGCTACACCTATGCCCACACCACCGCGCAATCGGACCGTACCGACGGCAGCACCGACGCCGTGGCACCCGATGCCTTCGACTGGAACAACAACGCCGCCTACCCCACCGACTGGGCCTGGTGGTCGACCTTCGATATCAAGACCACGCAGAAGGTCGGCTATGCTGCGGTCGTGCTCAAGCCCACCGACGCATTCAACCTGGTGCTGGGGGCGCGGGTCACCGACTACGCGTGGAGCCTGGACAGCATCAACGCGCTGCCGCGCAGCAGCCGCACCGCCACCCGCGACACCGGTGAAGTGATCCCCTATGCCGGCATCACCTACGACCTCGACGACCAGCACACCGTGTACGCCAGCTACACCGACATCTTCAAGCCGCAGCCCTACAACCGGGGTGCCGACAACAAGCCGCTGGACCCGCTCACCGGGCAAAGCTACGAAGTGGGAATCAAGGGCGAGTATTTCGACCGTCGCCTGAATGCCAGCCTGGCGCTGTTCGAGCTCAAGCAGGACAACCTGGCGCAGTCGACCGGCACCACCGGGGAGTTCGGCAATGAAGTGATGCGCGCCGTGCAGGGCGCCACCACCCGCGGTGTGGAGCTGGAAATGTCCGGTGAGATCCTGCCCGACTGGAACATCAACGCCGGCTACGTCTATCAGGCCTCCTACGACGCCGATCACCGGCGCGTGGCGACCAACCAGCCCCAGCACCTGCTCAAGGTCGCCACCAGCTACCGCCTACCGGCCGAGCTGAACAAGCTCACCGTGGGCGGCAACTGGCAGTGGCAGAGCCGCACCTACTTCGTCGACGACACCTTCTACGACGACGTCAACGACGTGGCGCTGCCCAGCCACAAGTTCTTCCAGGACGCCTACGGCGTAGTCGGCCTGATGGCCGCGTATGACGTGAGCAAGCAACTGAAGGTGTCGGCCAACCTCAACAACCTGTTCGACAAGACGTACTACAGCGGCATCGGCAACTACTACTCGGTCTACTACGGCGACCCGCGCAACGTGATGTTCAACGTCAGGTACAGTTTCTGACGCGCAACGCGCACGCCATCAGGCCTGCTGGCGGGTCGCCGCCAGCACGATCTCGCGGATGCACACGCCCTGAGGCTGTTCGTAGGCGTAGCGGATCGCATTGGCCACATCGTCCGCCGACAGCACCACGCCGCCCATGCCGGCCTTCCAGTCCTGGTAGCCGGACTTGATCGCCTCATCGGTGGTGTGGCCGAGCAGCTCGGTTTCCACCGCACCCGGCGCGATGGTGATGACCCGCACGTTGTGCGCCGCCACTTCTTCGCGCAGGTTTTCCGAGATCGCGTGCACGGCAAACTTGGTGCCCACGTAGGCCACATGGTTGGGGAAGGTCTTGCGCCCGGCCACCGAGCCGACGTTGATCACCGTGCCGTGGTTGCGTTCGATCATGCCGCCCAGTACCGCATGGATGCCGTTGAGCAGGCCCTTGACGTTCACATCCAGCATGCGCTCCCACTGCTCGGGGGCCTGGGTGGCGGTATCACCCAGCAGCATCACACCCGCATTGTTGACGATCGCATCGGCCGGGCCGTACTGCGCCTCGGCCTCCTTCACCGCAGCCAGCAGCGCCTCGCGGTCGGTGACGTCGACACCCTTGCACAGGGTGGCGGGCAAGCCCAGTGCGAGCAGGCGCTCCACGCGCCGGGCCAGCAGCAGCAGGGGGTGGCCCTGGGCAGAGAACAGGCGCGCGACGGCCTCGCCGATGCCCGAGCTGGCGCCGGTCACGATGATCAGGGGTTTGTTCATGAAAGTGCTTCCGTCATTGGTTTATCAGATGACGCAAAGCGTATAGTGCCGGCCACAGCAGATAAAATGCTTAATTCCTCTTGCAGACATCGGCCTTACCTATGGATATCCGGCACCTCAAAGCCTTTGTGGCGGTGTTCGAAGAACGCAACATCACCAGCGCCGCCCAGCGCCTGTGCATCAGCCAGCCGACCTTGTCGGTGACCATCCGCCAGCTCGAAGAAGCCCTGGGCGCCACCCTGTTCAACCGCCAGTCGCGAGGGGTGGAGGTGAGCGAGGCGGCGCGTTCGCTGTACCCGCAGGCCTGCGCGCTGGTCAGCGAGGCCGAGGCCCTGCGCCAGCGCTTTCGCACCAGCGATGCGCGCCAGCACCTGAGCCTGGGCATCGAGCCGGACCTGAGCCCCGCGCAGGTCGCTGCGTTTCTGCGCTTTGCCCACCAGGTGGTGGCGCACCTGTACATCACGCTGCACGAGGGCTGTGCCGGCGATGCGCGCCTGGCGGTAGAAGAACAGTGCTGCGAAGACGAGCTGTTCCTGCCGGTGTGGGACGACCCGTTCGTGCTGGTGAGCGCAGCCGGCAGGCAACCGGGCACGGTCACCAGCCTGTACCCCTGGGTCATCTGCCCCGAACACCCCTCCCACCAGCGCCTGATGGCGCTGTATGGCAACTCCACCGCGTCGGCGGTGGCCAGCAGCGGCTCGCTGCATCAGTCTCTGCTGCTGGTGGCGGCCGGGGTCGGCGTGGCGGCGCTGCCGCACTCGCTGGTGAGCGCGGCACAAGGGGTGCAGGTGCATGCGCTCAACAGCCCGCTACCCAGTCGCCGGGTGGGCCTGTGCTACAGCGGCACTGCGCTGGAGCACCCGGTGCTGCGCCTGCTGCACGCCGCGCTGCGCGACGCCCCGGCCGGTACCTGGCAATGATGCGACAGGCATCGAAAGCCGCGGTCTGAATAGACCGCTGGCTGTTTTCGCGATCTTCAGACTCCGTTAAGAATTGCCTCGGATACTCCTCCCGACACACATCCTGGGAGGCGTGATCGATGCCCGATTCTGACTGGAACATCCCCCTGCCCCTGCACTTCGCAGCCGCAGGCGGTTCGGTGATGAGCCTTGCCAGGGCCTTGCCCGGCGATAGCCTGCGCCCGGCCTACGAGGCCTTCATCCAGCAGCGCTTTCGCAAGGCCCATGGTGCGCATATCGCACACTTCATGCCGCAGCTGTTCGGCATCAGCGATGCCTCTGGCGCGCTGTGCGCCGTGGCCGGTGTGCGGCTGGCCAGCAGTGAGGCGCTGTTTCTGGAGCGCTACCTGGACGAGCCGATCGCCCCCCTGATCAGCGCCACCGAGAACAACCCTGTCGATCGCAGCGCCATCGTCGAGGTCGGCAACCTGGCGGCCGCCGATACCGGCAGCGCGCGCCTGAGCATCATTGCCGTTACCTACCTGCTGGCCATGGGCGGTCTGGAGTGGGTAGCGTTCACCGGCAGCATCGGCCTGGTAAACAGCTTCCACCGCCTTGGGCTCAAGCCAGTGAGGCTGTGCACGGCCGACCCCCTGCGCCTGGGCGAAGAACGCCATAACTGGGGCAGCTACTACCAGAGCCAGCCCCAGGTGCATGTTGGCAACATCCGTGCAGGCTTCATCCATTTGCGCAACATGGGCGTGTTCACACGCCTGGGCCTGCCTACCTCCGTCGGGGAGGCCTGTCATGTCGCCTGAACTGCAGCATTTCGAACAGGTGCTGCGCAGGCACGCCGAACACACGCCCAACGCCATTGCGTTGTGGGGCGACCAGTTGAAGCTGGACTACGCCACGCTGCAGGCCGAGGTGCAGTACCGCCAGCAACGCCTGCGCGATGAGTCGGCCAGGGTCGTGGCACTGGCCCTGGATAACGGTGTGGAAGCCATGCTGTGGGATCTGGCATTGCTGTTTGCAGGCGTGACCTGCGTGCTGCTGCCGCCCTTTTTCAGCCCCGCACAGCGCAGCCATTGCCTGGCGCAGAGCCAGGCCAGCCTGGTGATTGCCGAGCCGGCCCTGGCCCCCGAACTGCTGGCGTGCGGCTATGTCGAAGACGGCGCGTTCTGGCGCAGGCAATGGTCGGGGCCCGACCTGATGCCCGAGGGCACCGCCAAGCTGACCTTCACCTCCGGCACCACCGGAACCCCCAAGGGCGTATGCCTGGGCGCCGAGAGCATGCTGCGCGTTGCCCGGGCGCTGGAGCAGGCCAGCCGAATCACCGCGCCACAGCACCACCTGACCCTGCTGCCGCTGGCGATCCTGCTGGAGAACCTGGGTGGCTACGCCGCGCTGATGGCCGGGGCCACGGTGAGTGTCCCCAGCCTGGCGGCTCTGGGCATCCAGGGCGCAAGTGGCGTCGATGCTGCGCGCCTGCTCGGCACCCTCGCCGACCGTGCGCCCCACAGCCTGATCCTGGTGCCGCAACTGCTGCTGGTGCTGGTCAGCGCCGCTGAACAGCGTGCCTTCGACCCGCGCACGTTGCGCTTTGCCGCGGTGGGCGGGGCCAGGGTCGCCACCGAACTGCTGATCCGCGCGCAGCGCATCGGCCTGCCGGTGTATGAAGGCTACGGCCTGTCGGAATGCGCCTCGGTGGTGTGCCTGAACCGGCCACAGGCCCATCGCCCCGGCAGCGTGGGTCAGCCACTGCCCCACCTGCAGGTCAGGCTGGCCGAAGACGGCGAGGTGCTGATCAAGGGCTCGGCCCTGCTCGGCTACCTGGGCCAACCGCCGCACACCGACGCCTGGTGGCCCAGCGGTGACCTGGGCGAGCTGGACGCCGAAGGGTTCCTGTACATCAAGGGGCGCAAGAAACACCAGTTCGTCACCAGCTTCGGCCGCAACATCAACCCCGAATGGGTCGAAGCCGAACTGACCCAGCGAGGGGTGTTCGCCCAGGCCTTCGTCTATGGCGAAGCCATGGCTTACAACCACGCATTGCTGTGGCCACATCAACCGGGCTGCACCGACACCGAACTGGCAGCGGCCGTGGCCCAGGCCAATCAGGCCCTGCCCGATTACGCCCAGGTGCATCGCTGGACGCGCCTGGAACAACCGTTCACGACCGCCAATGGCCTGCTCACGGCCAATGGCCGCCCGCGCCGCGATGCCATCGTCGAGCGCTACCGCTCCCAACTCACCGACCCCCTTGCCTGCGAGGCTACCCGACCATGAGCTTTTTCGACACGCTGCAAGAAGCAACCCATCAGCAACGCCATGCGCTGTTCAGCCTGCCGGTGATTCGCGATGCCCTCGAAGGCAAGGTCAGCCTCGATAGCTACCAGGCCTTCCTGGCCCAGGCCTACTACCATGTGCGTCACACCGTACCCTTGATGATGGCATGCGGCGCCCGCCTGCCCTCGCGGCTGGAGTGGCTGCGCAAAGCCGTGTGCGAGTACATCGAAGAGGAGTATGGCCACGAGCAATGGATACTCAACGACATTGCTGCCTGCGGCGGTGACAGCGATGCCGTGCGCGAAGGTCGGCCTTCACTGCCGATCGAGCTGATGGTCGCCTACCTCTACGACCTGATCGCGCGGGGCAACCCGGTAGGGCTGTTCGGCATGGTCAATGTGCTGGAAGGTACCAGTATCGCCCTGGCCACCCATGCCGCGCACAGCATCCGCGCGCGCCTGGCGCTGCCGGAGGCCGCCTTCAGCTACCTCAGTTCCCATGGCTCGCTGGACCTCGAGCACATGCAGACCTATCGCCGTTTGATGAACACCCTGCAGGCCCCTGATGACCAGGCCGCGGTGATCGATGCGTCGCGCGTGGTCTACCGCCTGTATGCCGACATGTTTCGCGGCCTGCCGCACGATGGAGCACAGCATGCGCCTGTCTGACGCCCGCGTGGTCCTGACCGGTGCCAGTGGCGGGATCGGCCTGGCCATAGCCGCCGCCCTTTGCGCCAACGGCGCCCGCGTGCTGGCGGTGGCCCGGCATGCCGAACCCCTGCAATCGCTGCTGCAAGAGTACCCCGCGCAACTGACCTGGATGGGCGCCGACCTGACCTTTCTCGTGGACAGGCGCAAGGTGCTCAACGCGGCCCAGGCCCTGGGCGGCGCGAACCTGCTGATCAATGCCGCGGGCGTGAACCATTTCGCCATGTTCGAGCAACTGGACGACAGTGACATCAATGCCATGCTGGCAGTGAACATCAGTGCCCCCATGTGCCTCACAAGGCTGTTGTTGCCGCTGCTCAAACAGGCCGACAGCGCCATGGTGGTCAATGTCGGGTCTACCTACGGCTCGATCGGCTACCCCGGCTACGCGGCCTACTGCGCGAGCAAGTTCGCCCTGCGCGGGTTTTCCGAAGCGCTGCGCCGGGAACTGGCCGACACCCGGGTCAACGTCCTGTACGTCGCCCCGCGGGCCACCCGCACCCCCATGAACAGCCCGGCGGCGCAGGCCCTGAACGTTGCCCTCAAGGCCAATGTCGATGATCCGAAAACCGTGGCCAGCGCCGTGATTCACGCCATTGCCGGTGATCGGCGCGACCTTTACCTGGGTTGGCAGGAGCGTTTTTTCGTGCGCCTGAACAACCTGCTGCCGCACCTGGTGGACCGCGGTCTGCGCAAGCAGTTGCCACTGATCCGCCGCCTCAGCCACAAGACCGACCGCGAGCCGCCCAAACCATGAAAAAGATCGCCACCTGCCTGCTGGTCTGGGGCCTGAGCCAAGGCGCCTGGGCCCTGGACAATGCCGACCAGCAACGCCTGAACATGCTTCAGCACAGCTGGGCACACATCCAATACCAATTGCCGCCAGACCAACGCGCGACAGCCTTCGAGCAATTGTCCAGCCAGGCCTCGGCATTTACCCGGGAACGTCCGACCACGGCTGAAGCCTGGATCTGGGCGGGCATCGTCACCAGCAGTTGGGCCGGTGCGCAGGGCGGGCTGGGCGCGCTGGGCAAGGCCAAGACGGCCAAGGCCGACCTTGAAAAGGCGCTGACGCTGGACCCCAGGGCGCTGCAGGGCTCCGCCTACACCAGCCTTGCAGCCCTGTATGATCGCGTACCAGGCTGGCCAATCGGCTTTGGTGACGCCGACAAGGCCGAACAGCTGCTCAAGCAGGCCTTGCTGATCAATCCCGATGGCATCGACAGCCTGTACTTCTGGGGCGATCACCTCTACCGTCAAAAGCGTTACCCCGAGGCCAGGGCAGCCTTGCTCAAGGCACTGCAAGCCACCCCGAGGCCAGGGCGTGAAATCGCCGATAGCGGACGTCGCCATGAAATCAACGCGCTGCTGGCGGACATCGACAAGAAACTCGACTGACAGGAGTCACCGTGCGCTTGCTGCTGATAGAAGATGACGTGGCCCTGGGTGAAGGCATTCATCAGGCCCTGGGGCGCGAAGGCTACACCGTCGACTGGCTCCGGGACGGCAGCAGCGCCCTGCATGCGCTGCTCAGTGAAACCTTCGACCTGGCGGTGCTCGACCTGGGGCTGCCGCGTATGGACGGCCTCCAGGTGCTGCGTCGCCTGCGTCATAGCGGCTCCACCCTGCCGGTGCTGATACTCACCGCGCGCGATGCCACCGAAGACCGCATTGCCGGGCTGGATGCCGGTGCCGACGACTACCTGATCAAGCCCTTCGACCTGGCGGAGCTCAAGGCGCGCCTGCGGGCCCTGCTGCGCCGCAGCGCCGGGCGGGCCAAGGCAAGAATCGAGCATGCAGGCATCAGCCTGGACCCCGGCACTCAGCAGGTGTCCTTCCATGGGCAGAACGTGCCCCTGACGCCCAAGGAGTATCAGCTGCTGCATGAGCTGCTTTCACCGCCGGGGCGTGTCATGACCCGCGAGCGGCTGACCCAGTTGCTTTACGGCTGGAACGAAGAAGCAGAAAGCAACACCCTGGAGGTGCACATCCATCACCTGCGCAGAAAATTCTCCGCCGACCTGATCCGAACCGTACGCGGCGTGGGTTATCTGGTGGAGGAGCGCCGATGATGTCGATCCGACGCCGTACCCTGACCCTGATCATCGGCCTGATGCTTACCGGCCTGATGATTCTCAGCGCCTTCAACCTGCATGACAGCAACCATGAAATAGCCGAGGTGTATGACGCACAACTGGCCCAGAATGCGCGGCTGCTGCAGGGCGTCATTCGCATGCCGCTGGCTGGCGACCAACACACCGAACTGTACCAGGCGTTCAACCAGGCCCTGAGCGAAGCCACACCCAGGCTTGACGGCCACCCTTATGAAAGCAAGATCGCGTTTCAGGTGTGGGATGCGCAGGGCCAGGTGCTGGTACATACCAACAGCGCCCCCGCCTTCACCTCGCCACCGTCGGCACCGGGCTTCAGTGACGTGCATGACCTGCATGGCCGACAGTGGCGCGCCTTCCTGCTCGAAGACAAAATCAACCAGGTGCGGATCTGGGTGGGCGAGCGCGACGACGTACGCACTGACCTGGTCAACCGCATCGTACGCCACACCCTGTGGCCCAATATGCTCGGCAGCCTGATCCTGGCAGCAATGGTCTGGCTGGCCATTGGCTGGGGGCTCAAACCCCTGGCCAACATGGCAGCCACCCTGCGTGCCCGTCATTCAGGGTCGCTTGAACCTCTGCAACTGATGCCATTGCCTGCAGAACTCGAACCGATGCAGGCCGCGCTGAACCGCATGCTGGCGCAGATCCAGGAAGTGCTGGGACGCGAGCGCCGCTTCATTGCCGACGCGGCTCATGAAATGCGTACGCCCCTGGCGGTCCTGCGGGTGCACGCGCAAAACCTGCAGGAGGCCGGGACCGAACAGGAGCACCGTGAATCGCTGGCGCACCTGATACACGGGGTGGACCGCGCCAGCCGACTGGTCAACCAGCTGCTCACCATGGCACGCCTGGAACCGCAGCCGGGTCATGCCCATGCCCCGCGAATCGACCTTGAACACACTGTGCGCGACAGCCTGGTGCAGATGACCCCATGGCTACTGGACCAGGGCCTTGAACTGGTGTTCGAGGCCGCCCCGGGCAACTACCTTGCCCGAGTGGATGGCGGGGCGATCGATATCGCACTCAACAACCTGGTGACCAATGCCGCGAACTTCTCCCCCGAGGGAGGGATCATCAGCGTTCGCCTGAACCGCCAGCCGACGCATTTCGTGCTGTCGATACAGGACGAGGGGCCTGGTATCGACGAAGCTGAACGCGAGCGCCTGTTCGAGCGCTTCTACAGTCGTGGCAATGCACAGGGCGCCGGCCTTGGCCTGGCCATCGTCCAAGCGGTCGCCATGCGGCTGGGCGGTCAGGTCCGGCTGGAGAACATGGCCACCGGCGGGCTGTGCGCAACCCTGGAGATTGCGCTGGACTGAACCCGCCGCCCCCGCTGACAGGTAGCCATCGACGGTCATGGCGCCAGGTCAGGGTCCGAGTCGCTGTGCTTCTGGCCGATCGGGTCGGTGGCCGGCGACTGCTGCGGCGCCTGGGTATCGATGCCCGGTGGCGGCGCAAGCTGCAGTATCTCGCTGGTGTAGGCCCACTCCTGCTGCACCCGGGCCGGGTCGTCGTTCAGGTGGGTGCCGTAGCTGGGCACGATCTGGTGCAGCTTCTGCTGCCAGGCCGGGCTGGCGACCTTGTCCTTGAACACCTTCTGCAGCACTTCGAGCATGATCGGCGCCGCCGTGGATGCGCCGGGCGATGCGCCCAGCAGCCCGGCAATGCTGCCATCGGCCGCGCTCACCACCTCGGTGCCCAGCTTGAGCACCCCGCCCTTTTCCTTGTCGCGCTTGATGATCTGCACCCGCTGCCCGGCCTGCCACAGGCGCCAGTCTTCCTTCTTGGCCTGGGGGAAGTAGGTCTGCAGCGCCTCGAAGCGGTCGTCGTCCGATTGCATCAGCTGGCCTGCCAGGTACTGCACCAGGTCGAACTGGTCGATCCCCACCTTGGTCATGGGCCACAGGTTATGGGTGGTCATGCTGGAGAACAGGTCCAGGTACGAGCCTTCCTTGAGAAACTTGGTGGAGAAGGTCGCGAACGGCCCGAACAGGATCACCCGCTTGCCATCGAGTACCCGGGTATCCAGGTGCGGCACCGACATCGGCGGCGCGCCCGTGGCGGCGATGCCGTAGGCCTTGGCCATGTGCTGCTGGGCGATGGTGGGGTTGTCGGTGACCAGGAACGAGCCGCCCACCGGGAAGCCCGCGTAGTCCTGGGCCTCGGGAATGCCGGACTTCTGCAGCAGCGGCAGCGCCGCGCCGCCGGCACCGATGAACAGGAACTTGGCATCGGCGGTCGACTTCTCGCCGCTCTTGAGGTTCTTGTACTCCACGTGCCAGGAGCCGTCGTCATTGCGACGGATGTCCTCGACCTCGCTGGACAGCTTGAGCGAGAAATTCTCCTGCTGCTGCAGGTGCGCCACGAACTGGCGGGTGATCTCGCCGAAGTTCACGTCGGTGCCAATCGGCGTCCAGGTGGCGGCGATCTTCTGGTTGGGGTCGCGGCCCTCCATCATCAGCGGCACCCACTTGCGGATCTGCGCCGGGTCTTCGGAATACTGCATCGGCCGGAACAGGGGGCTGGCCTGCAGCGCCTCGTAGCGGCGCTTGAGGAAACTGATGTTGTCGTCACCCCACACGAAGCTCATGTGCGGCGTGGAGTTGATGAACGAGCGCGGGTTCTTCAGCACCCCGTTCTTGACCTGCCAGGCCAGGAACTGGCGCGTCACCTGGAACGCCTCGTTGATCTCCACCGCCTTGGTGATGTTGATCTTGCCGTCCTTGTCCTCGGGCGTGTAGTTCAGCTCGGCCAGCGCCGAGTGCCCGGTGCCGGCGTTGTTCCAGCCGTTGGAGCTTTCCTCGGCCACCCCGTCCAGGCGCTCGACCATCTCCATCGACCAGCCCGGCTCCAGCTCGTTGAGCCAGATTGCCAGCGTGGCGCTCATGATGCCGCCTCCCACCAGCAGTACATCGACCTTCTTCGATTCCGCCCCCTGCGCCTGGCCGGCCGCCAGTGACACGGCCAGGCCCAATGTGGCCACGTTCCTTGCGAACTTCATGGCATATCCCCCCAATTGCATTACGAGACGATCCAGTGAGTGTGGCTCATGGATCGCGCATGACAAGCCGTACAAGCGACCCGATGCGGTCAGTGGGGTTCCCTTGGATCGGGCCGCGGCGGCGCCAGGGCACGGGCAAAACGCTATCAAACTGAACCAATTCATCAGCTAAGGATCAGTTTTAGCATCGTGAAACCACAGGATTTGATACCTTGTCCGCGCTTTCTACACTTGGCCGGGATCGCTTGTGCCCTTCCCCTGCACGGCCTGCCAACACGCCTTCAGGAGGGATCTTGTGACCACCACCCACCCCAGCGACGCTTTCCAGATCGCCCTGGCCAACTGCGCCCGTGAACAGATCCGTACCCCCGGCAGCATTCAGCCCCAGGGGTTCATGGTCGTGGTGCAGGAGCCGGCCATGTTGATCCGCCAGGTCAGCGAGAACCTGCCAGACTGGCTGGGGGTGGAGATCGACGCCTTGCTGGGCGTGCATTTCGATGCGGTGGTGCAGGACGGTTGCAGTTTCGTCGAGCAGCTGGGCGAACTCGACGAAGACCAGTCCCAGCCCTATCACGTGGCCGACGTACAGTTTCTGATCGGCCAGCAGGCGCAGCGCCTGCCGATGATGCTGCACCGCCACGACCAGGTGCTGATCGCCGAATTCCAGCGCCCGGCCGCTGTGCCGGCGCCGAGCTCGCGCCTGTACCCGCTGGTGCGCTCCTTCGTTGGCGGCGCACCGGACAGCGAGAGCATCGACGAGCTGTGCGAGCGGGCGGTGCGCGTGATCAAGCGCCTGACCGGGTTCGGCCGGGTCAAGTCCTACCGCTTCGACACCGAGGGCAACGGGCTGGTCAACGCCGAACTGGTCGACGACGACTACCCCAGCTACAAGGGCCTGTGCTTCCCTGCTTCGGACATCCCGGCGCAGGCCCGGGCGCTGTACTGTGCCAACCGCATCCGCGTGATCGAGGATGCCGACTACCAGCCGGCGCGCCTGCTGCCGGCCGCCAACCTGCTCACCGGCCAACCCCTGGACCTGAGCTTCTCGACCCTGCGCAGCGTCTCGCCCGTGCACCTGCAATACATGCGCAACATGCAGACCTGGGCCTCGATGTCGGTTTCCATCGTGGTCGAGGGCCGGTTATGGGGGCTGGTGTCGTGTCATCACCGTACCCCGCGCAGCGTGAGCTTTCAGGTGCGTACCGCCTGCGAACTGCTGGGCCGGGTGCTGTCGCTGCAGATCGAGACCCGCGAAGCCCACCTGCGCAACGCGCGCATGCTCGAGATCCGCCAGCGCATCGTGCAGCTGCTGGGCGCCATCGCCGACCAGGACAGCGTGCGCCTGGGCCTGCGCGCCCTGCCCGACATCTTCACCGACTTCGTCGGCGCCGCCGGTGCCGCAGTGGTGTCCAGCACCGGCTGCGACACCTACGGGCACACCCCGCCCCAGGCGCGGATCATGGCCCTGGTGGGCTGGCTGACCGCCCGCGGCGACGCCGAGGTGTTCCATACCGACAACGCCGGGCGCGATATCCCGCACCTGGCAGGGCTGGCCGACATGGCCAGCGGCATCCTTGCCGTGTCCATTTCCGAACTGCACCCGCATTACCTGATCTGGTTCAAACCCCAGCAGTCCCAGGTGGTGCACTGGGCCGGCCGCCCGGAAAAAAGCATCGCCCAGAGCGGCTCGCTGAACCCGCGCGAAAGCTTCGAGCAGTGGCAGCAGATCGTCGAAGGCTTCTCGACCCCCTGGGACCCCAGCGAAATCGAGGGCGTGCAGGAGCTGCGCCAGGCCATCCTCGGCATCGTGCTGCGCAAGGCCGAAGAACTGGCGCAACTGTCCGAATCCCTGGAAAAGACCAACAAGGAACTGGAAGCCTTCTCCTACAGCGTTTCCCACGACCTGCGCGCGCCGCTGCGTCATATCGCCGGCTACGCCGAGCTGCTCAGCGATGCCGAAGGCGCCAACATGTCCGAGCGCAGTCTGCGCTTTCTGGGCACCATCGAGAACTCCGCCAAGTTCGCCGGCACCCTGGTGGACAACCTGCTGAGCTTCTCGCAGATGGGCCGGTGCGCCATGCACCTGTCCGACGTCAACCTGTCGGCGATGGTCGCCTCCATCAAGCTGGAGATGCTGCCCGACTACGAGGGCCGCGACATCCGCTGGACCTTCAACGCCCTGCCGATCGTGGTGGCCGACCCGGCCTTCCTGCACCTGGCCCTGCGCAACCTCATCGCCAACGCCATCAAGTACACCCGCGGCCGGCCGGTGGCGCTGATCGAGGTCGACGTGCAGGAACGCGACGACGCCCACGTGATCAGCGTGCGCGACAACGGCGTCGGCTTCGACATGCAGTACGCCAACAAGCTGTTCGGCGTGTTCCAGCGCCTGCACCGCATGGAGGAGTTCGAAGGCACCGGCATCGGCCTGGCCAATGTGCGGCGCATCATCGAGCGCCATGGCGGCACGGTATGGGCCCACGGTGTCCCGGACCAGGGCGCGACGTTCTATTTTTCACTTCCAAAGAAAACCCTCATGCCCACTGCATGACCCACACGAGGGCGCTCCATGCTCAAACCGATACTCCTGGTAGAAGACAACCCCAACGACCTCGAACTGACCCTGCTCGCGCTCGAGCGCAGCCAGCTGGCCAACGAGGTGATCGTGGTACGCGACGGCGCCGAGGCGCTGGACTACCTGTTCCGCAGGAACAGCCATGCCGACCGCCCGCAAGGCAACCCGGCAGTGCTGCTGCTCGACCTCAAGCTGCCCAAGGTCGATGGCCTGGAGGTGCTCGAACAGGTGCGCGACTCGGCCGACCTGCGCAGCATTCCGGTGGTGATGCTGACCTCGTCCCGCGAAGAGCCGGACCTGGACCGCGCCTATCAGCTGGGCGTGAATGCCTACGTGGTCAAACCCGTGGAATTCAAGGAGTTCGTCGGCGCCATCTCCGACCTGGGGATTTTCTGGGCCGTGCTCAACGAGCCACCGCCCGGTTCCACCCGGGTCGTGCGTCGCCCCAAGTCATGATGACAAGACATGCCTAGACGAGAGCCCGGAGCGCCGACGCCGCTCCCCAGAATAAAGCTGCTGCTGATCGAAGACAGCACCCACGACGTCGAGCTCACGCTGTTGACGCTGGAGCGCTATGGCCTGCAGGTCGACCCGGTGGTGGTGCACGATCACATCGGCGCCTGCGAGGCCATGCAGCAGCACACCTTCGACGTGATCGTGTGCGACTACCTGCTGCCCTCCTCGTCGGGCATCCAGGTGCTCGAGGTGGCCCAGCGGGCGGCCCCGGAAACGCCGTTCATCTTCCTGTCCGGCATTTTCGGCGAACAGCAGGCGGTGGAGACCATGCGCCTGGGCGCGGTCGACTACGTGCTCAAGCAGAACCTCAAGGTGCTGCCCAAGGCCATCCGCCGCGCCGTGCTCGAAGTGCGCGAACGCGAGAAGCGCCGCGCTGCGGAAAACGCCCTCGAAGAGGTCGAGACCCGCGCCCGCCTGGCCATCCAGGCTGCGGAGATGGGCGTGTGGGAACTGAGCGTGCCCAGCGGCTCGGTGCTGTGGGACGAGCGCTGCCGCGCCCTGTACGAAGTCACGCCCAGCTGCAACCTGCACCTTGACCAGGTGCTGGAGCACTGCCACCCCGACGACCGGGCTATGCTGCGGGCCAAGGTCGAGCAGGCCCTGAGCTGCGAATCGGTGTTCCATGCCGAGTACCGCGTGCAGTTGTCGGGCGGTCGCCTGCGCTGGATCAACTCCAACGGCCGTTCGCTGTTCAAGGATGGCCGTTGCGTGCGTTTCAGCGGGGTGATGCAGGACATCAGCGAGCGCAAGGTCGCCACCCAGGCCCTGGTGCAGTTGACCGAAACCCTGGGCGAGCGCGTGGAGCAACGCACCCGCGAGCGCGACCGCACCTGGGAGCTGTCGCGTGAACTGCTGGGGGTGCTGCGCTTCGACATGACCCCGATCAACTTCAACCCGGCCTGGGAGGCGGCGCTGGGCTGGTCGCGGGACCAGATCGGCAGCCTGCGCCTGTGGGAGCTGATCCACCCCCTCGATCTGGACGCCACCATCAAGGAAACCCGCAGCATCGCCAGCGGCAACGTATCGACCCGCTTCGTCAACCGCATGCGCCACGCCAACGGCGACTACCGGTGGCTGTCCTGGACCATCGTGCCGGAGAACGGCCTGATGTACGCCGCGGTGCGCGACATCACCGATGAGCGTGCGGTGGTCGAGGAACTGGCCGCCACCAACAAGCGCCTGCGCGAACAGATCGACGAGAAGGAACGCGTGGAAGCCACGCTGCAGCAGATGCAGCGCCTGGAAGTGGTCGGCCAGCTGACGGCTGGAGTGGCCCACGACTTCAACAACCTGCTCACGGTGATCCTCACCAGCGCGACCTTTGCCACGCGCGACATTGCCCGCGGCAACCTGGACAAGGCCCGCACCCGGCTGGAACACATCACCGATGCCGGTGAACGTGGCGCCCGGCTCACGGCCCAGCTGCTGTCGTTCTCGCGCCGCCAGCGCCTGCAACCGCGCCCGGTGGACCTGAACGCCACCGTGCGCGGCATGCAGAGCCTGCTGAACAAGGCGCTGGGGGCCAATATCTGGGTAGAGATGTCGCTGGCCCCGGACCTGTGGACCGCCTCGGCGGACCTGACCCAGACCGAGATGATCATCCTCAACCTCATCATCAACGCCCGCGACGCCATGGCCAACGGGCCCGGCTCGGTGCTGCTGCGTACTCACAACGTCACCGTGGAGGCCGCGCCCCTGCGGCCCGAAGACCCGGAACCCGGCCACTACGTGGTGTTCTCCATCGTCGACTCGGGCAGCGGCATGAACGAGGACACCCTGCTCAGGGCGTTCGAGCCGTTCTTCACCACCAAGCCGGTGGGGCATGGATCGGGGCTGGGGCTGGCCCAGGTGTTCGGTTTCGCCAAGCAGTCCGGTGGTGGGGTGCGCATCGAAACCACCCTGGATGTCGGCACCACGGTCAGCGTGTACCTGCCGCGGATCCAGGGCGACGCGGTGGCCGTGCTGCCCAGCCCTGCGCCGGTGAGTGAACCGCATCAGCCGCTGGGCTCGACCATCCTGCTGGTGGACGATGACAGCACCGTGCGTACCCTCACGGCCACCTTGCTGGAATCGTTTGGCCTGAAGGTGGTGCAGGCGCGCAACGGCCCGGATGCACTGAACATGCTGAGCCCCGAGATCGACCTGCTGCTGACCGATTACGCCATGCCGGGCATGACCGGCGGCGAGCTGGCGGCCCTGGTCAAGCGCTCCTACCCGCAGTTGCCGGTGGTGTTCGTGACTGGCTATGCCAATACCGACGTGCTGGGGCTGAGCCATTCGACGGTGATCCAGAAGCCGTTCAGCGAGCGCGACTTGCGCAGCAAGATCTGGGCAGCGCTGGCGCGTTGAAAAAACCTGTACACGCTTTCTACCTGGCCGAGCAAAAAAGATTATTCTTGAAAGACATTTTTCAACGCCAGACTATGTGAGAGCCGAATATGAAGATCGATGACATGGACGCCTTCGTCGCCGTCATCCGCTGCCAGTCGACCAACCTTGCGGCGCAGTCGCTGCAGTTGACGCAGCCGGCCATCACACGACGCGTGCAGAACTTCGAGGAAGACCTGGGCACCAACCTGCTCGACCGCAACACCAAGCCGCTCAAGCCCACGCCCATGGGCTGGCGCGTGTACGAACAGTGCAAGGCCATCCTGCGCGAGATCGACACCCTGCGCGAGCTGGTGGCCAGCCACGGCTCGCCCAGCGGCACCCTGCGCCTGGGCGTGCCGCAGACCATCGGCGATGTGGTGCTGCTCGATGCCCTGGCGCAGATTCGCCAGGCCTACCCCGAGCTGCGGACCCAGGTCGCCAGCGGCTGGGGCAGCGCGCTGATCGCCAGGATGGAAAACGGCGAGCTGGATGCGGCCGCCGCGCTGTTCCCCTCCGGCAAGATCTTCCCCGAAGGCATCGCCAGCCGTTCCATCGGCCGCATGCACCTGCGGGTGGTGGCCGCCAAGGGCAGCGCCAGCAGGCGCAGCTACAAGCTCAAGGACTGCTACAGCCAGGGCTGGGTGCTCAACCCCGACGGCTGCGGGTTTCGCGCCGGCCTGCAGCGCGCCTTGAGCGAACAGGGGCTGTCGCTGCAGATCAACCTGGAAACCTTCGGCACCGAACTGCAACTGGGCCTGGTCGCCAACGGCCAGGGCCTGGGGCTGGTGCCCGAGCCGCTGCTGGCCGCCAGCCGTCATCGCGACCTGCTTGAAGTGGTCAACGTCAGCGACTTCAAGCCCCAGGTCGACCTGTGGCTGTTTCACCCCAGCTACCTGGGCAACCTGCAGGAGCCGGTGGAGCTGTTCGGCAGCGTCACGGCGCAGCGGCTGGCGCTGTAGCAGCCCCGCCCTGCCCCGCATCAGCCAAGGCAGCGGGCCTCACTCCAGCGTGATGTTGCCCGCCCGGATCACCTCGCCCCACCGTGCGCCGTCATCGGCGATCAGCTTGGCAAACCCCGCCGGGGTACTGTGCTCGACGCTGATCCCGTTCTGCGCGAACCGCTCGGCGGTCTGCGGCGCCTGGGCAATCGCGGCAATCGCCGCGCTCAACTGCTCGACCAGCTGCGGCGAAGCGCCCTTGGGCAGCACCAGGCCGAACCAGCCCGATGCCTCGAACCCCGGCAGGCCTGCCTCGCTGGCACTCGGCACCCCTGGCAGCAACGGCGAGCGCTGCGCGCTGCTGAGCACCAGCCCCTTGAGCTTGCCGGCCTGGATCTGCGGGGCCAGCACGGTGAGGGTATCCACCGCCACATCCACCTCGCCGCCCAGCACCGCCGTGACCGCCGGCGCACTGCCCTTGTACGGCACGTGCAGCAGGTCGATGCCCGCCAGGTTCTTCAGCAACTCCCCGGACAGGTGGCACAGGGTGCCGTTGCCGCACGACGAATAGCTCAACGCGCCCGGGCGCGCCTTGGCCTGGTCGATCAGCGCCTGCAGCGTGTCGACCTTGCTGGCAGCCGGTACGGCCACCACGTTGGGCACCGAGGCCAGCACCGCCACGGGCGTGAAGTCCTGCAGCGGGTCGTAGCGCAGGCCCTTCTGCAGGTTGGGCAGTATGGTCAGCTGCCCGGCGGTGGCAAGCGACAGCGTGTAGCCATCGGGTTTGGCCTTGGCCACCGCCTCGGCGGCGATTGCGGTGCCGGCACCGGGCTTGTTGTCGACCACCACCGGCTGGCCCAGCGAGGCCGACAACTGCTCGGCGTAGTAGCGCCCCACGGTATCGGCAGCGCCGCCCGGCGGGAACGGCACCACCAGGGTCACGGCGCGGCTCGGGTAGGCATCGGCCTGGGCCAGTGCGGCAACGCCCAGGGCCAGTGCGGCCAGGGCAAACTTGAGCGGTAGGATGATTTTCATGCAAAGGTCCTGGAACAGTCAGGGTTGAAGCAGCCCTCAGTCTTCACTGAAGGCCACATGGCGCGTGGCGCGCACCCGCGGGATGAGCATCAGCCCCACCGCCAGCACGCACAGAATCAACAGGGTCAGGCTCAATGGCCGGGTGACGAACACCGTGGGGTCGCCCCGCGACAGCAGCATCGCCCGGCGCAGGTTCTCCTCCATCAACGGGCCGAGCAGATAACCCAGAAGCAGTGGCGCCGGCTCGCAGCGCAGCTTGATGAACAGGTAGCCCAGCAACCCGAACGCCACCGTGAGCAGCACGTCGAACAGGCTGTTGTTGACGCTGTACACGCCAATGCAGCAGAACAGCAGGATCGACGGGTACAGCAGGCGGTACGGCACCGACAGCAGCCGCACCCAGATCCCCACCAGCGGCAGGTTGAGCACCAGCAGCAACAGGTTGCCGATCCACATGCTCACGATCAGCCCCCAGAACAGCTCGGGGCGCTCGTCGATCACCTGCGGGCCCGGCACGATGCCGTGGATCATCATGGCCCCGGCCATCAGCGCCATCACCGCGTTGGAAGGCAGGCCCAGCACCAGCATCGGGATGAACGAGGTCTGCGCCCCGGCGTTGTTGGCAGACTCCGGCCCGGCCACGCCCTCGATGGCGCCCTGGCCGAAGCGCTCGGGGTGCCTGGCGATACGCTTTTCGACCATGTACGAGGCAAACGCGCCCAGCATCGCCCCGCCCCCCGGCAGCACGCCCAGCACCGCGCCCAGGCCGGTGCCGCGCAGCATCGGCTTCCAGCTGCGCCGGTAGTCTTCGCGGGTCGGCATCAGGCTGCCGACCCGCGCCACCTGGGGCGGCTGGCCGCGGCTGCGCTCCAGGTTGGCGATGATTTCGGCGATGCCGAAGATGCCCATCGAGATCACCACGAAACTGATGCCGTCGCTCAACTGGGGCAGGCCGAAGGTAAAGCGCTCCACCCCGGAATTCACGTCGGTGCCCACCAGGCCCAGCAGCAGCCCCAACAGGGTCATGGCCACGGCCTTGAGCACGTCGCCCTGGGCCAGCACCACGGCGGCCACCAGGCCCAGCAGCATCAGCGAGAAGTACTCGGCCGGGCCGAACTTCAGCGCCACCTCGGCCAGCGGTGCGGCAGCAGCGGCCAGCAGCAGGATCGACAGGCTGCCGGCGATGAACGAACCGATCGCGGCAATGGCCAGGGCCGCCCCGGCCCGGCCCTTGCGTGCCATGGCATGGCCGTCCAGGCAGGTCACCACCGAGGACGACTCGCCCGGCAGGTTGACCAGGATCGCCGTGGTCGAGCCGCCGTACTGGGCGCCGTAATAGATGCCCGACAGCATGATCAATGCCGCCGCCGGGCTCAGGCCGTAGGTGATCGGCAGCAGCATGGCGATGGTGGCCACCGGCCCCAGGCCGGGCAGCACCCCCACCAGCGTGCCCAGGGTCACACCGATCAGGCAGTACAGCAGGTTGTTCAGGGTGAAGGCGGCTTCAAGGCCGATACCCAGGTGTGCCAACAGCTCCATGGGTCGCTCCTCAGACAGGCCAGGCCGGCAGGTTCAGGCCCAGCCCGTAGCCGAACACCAGCACGCTGAACAGCCCCAGCGCGCTGCCCACCGCCAGCAGTTCGCCCAGGTGCGCCTTGTGCCGGCCCAGGCCGCTGAGCAGCGTCATGCACAGGGTCGCCAGCGCCAGGCCAAGGCTGGGCAGCAGCAGCGCGAACGCCACCACGCTGGCACTGATGGCCAGCGCCGGGCGGACGATGAACAGCCCGTCCAGCGTGACCTTCTCGCGGCCCAGCCACAGGCCGCGCACCAGCAAGGCCACGCCCAGCCCGCACAGGGCCAGGCTCACCAGCCAGGGAAAGTAGCCTGCGCCCATGCGCATCGCCGTGCCGCTGGCATAGGCGCTGCCCACCAGCAGCCCGGTCAGGCCGAAGCCCAGGAACAGGCAGCCGGCCAGCACTTCGCGGGCATCGAGGTTCAGGGTCAGGGAATGCGGGCGCGCAGTGGCGGCCCGTTGCAGAGCATCTCGCACGCAGGTCTCCAGGTGCCGGTACGGCACAAGGCAGGGCGATCCGCGCGTGCGGTCTCGGGGTGGGGTTGGGGTTGCTGCGCCGTTCAGGCGCTGCGTTGTGCCTGGCGCGCCGCGACCTTGGCGTGGGTCAGCGGGATCAGCTCGCGGCCGTAGTCGGCGGCGTCGTTGATCGGGTCGAACCCGCGAATCAGAAAGGTGGTCACGCCCAGCTCGTAGTACGCCAGCAAGGCATCGGCCACCTGCTCGGGGGTTCCCACCAGCGCGGTGGAGTTGTGCCCACCGCCAACCAGTGCGGCCATACCGGTCCACAGGCGCTCATCCACGCGCTCGCCTTGCGCCACGGTGTCCAGCAGGCGCTGCGCACCGACGCTCTGCGGCTTGTTGGCCACCACCGGGCCGGCGCGCTCCAGGCGCTGGCGAGCGGTATCGAGAATGGCATCGGCCTTGGCCCAGGCCGCAGCTTCGGTATCGGCGATGATGGGCCGGAACGACACGCTGAACTGCACCTGCCGCCCGTGCAAGGCCGCCTGGGCACGTACTGCCTGAATGGTTTCGCGGGTCTGCTCCAGCGACTCGCCCCACAGCGCGAACACATCGGCATGCTTGCCGGCCACTTCCAGGGCCGCCGCCGAAGAACCACCGAAAAACACCGGCAGGTGCGGCTTTTGCACAGGCTTGATGGCGGAGAAGGCGTTCTGCGCCTGGTAGAAGGTGCCGTGATGATCGAAGGGGGTGTCTTCGGTCCAGACCTTGCGCACCACCTCCAGAAACTCGTCGCTGCGCGCATAACGCTGGTCGTGGTCGAGGTAGTCGCCGTCCTTGCGTTGCTCGCCGTCATTGCCGCCACTGATCACGTGCAGCGCCAGGCGTCCGTCGAGCAGGTGATCGAGGGTTGCCAGCTTGCGCGCGGCCAGGGTCGGCGCCACGAAGCCGGGGCGATGCGCCAGCAGAAAGCCGATACGCGGCGCCGCCAGCCCGGCCAGGGCCGTGACCAGAAAGCCGTCGGGCTGATCCGACCAGTAGCCCACCAGAATCCGGTCGAAGCCTGCCTGCTCGTGCACCTGGGCAAAACGGGTGATGTACGCCTTGTCGAAGATCGGGCCAGCCGGATCGAGGGTCTCCGAAGACAGGCGGTGGCCGATCATGCCGATGAATTGAACGCTCATGGGGGGCTCCTTGAAGAGGGCGAAGAAAGCTTATTGGTTATAGAAGGTTCTTTCTTCAAAACGAACGCTTATAAGCTACCGAGCCCGCCACCCCTTGTGAAATTCATTTTAGGCATAACCTAATATAAAAAATGATTTATATCGAAACAGCTTTAAAATTCACTTTACGCATATTAGCTTATGCTCAATTTGAATTTTGAGAATCATCAGGCGGTTGCTAGGGTGATTCGAAACCGTAGCCAGAGCCCCGACCATGACCGACCCCCTTCGCCTGGACCGCTTGCGTCAGTTCATCGACGAACTGGCCAGCCTGCTCGACCGAGAAACCGATGAAGCGGCCCTTCTCGATGATGGCCAGCGCCTGTTGCAGCAACTGGTGGCCCATGACGACTGGCTGCCGCCAGAGCTGGCCCAGCCCAGCCCCGAACGCTATCAGCAGTACCTGCTGCACTGCGATTCGCGCCAGCGCTTCTCCATCGTCAGCTTCGTGTGGGGGCCGGGGCAGACCACGCCGGTCCACGACCACCGGGTATGGGGCCTGATCGGCATGCTGCGCGGCGCCGAATACGCCCAGGGTTTTGCCCGCAACGAGCACGGCGCGCTGCTGCCGTCCGGCAGCCCGGTGCGCCTCGAGCGCGGCCAGGTCGAGGCGGTGTCGCCGCGCATCGGCGACATCCATCAGGTCAGCAATGCCTTCGACGACCAGGTGTCGATCAGCATCCACGTGTACGGCGCCAACATCGGCGCGGTCAGGCGTGCCGTGTACCTGGCCGACGGCAGCGAGAAACCCTTCATTTCCGGTTATTCCAACACCCAACTGCCCAATCTGTGGGACCTGTCAAAAGAGAACCTTGCGCCATGAGCACCCCGACCACCCGCACCTACGCCCACCTGCGCCAGCACTTGCTGGCCAGGCATGAACTGGCCCTGATCGATGTGCGCGAAGAAGCGCCCTTCGCCGTGGAACATCCGCTGTTCGCGGCCAACATCCCGCTGTCCAGGCTTGAAATCGAAATCTACGCGCGAGTGCCCCGGCGCGATACACCGATCACCGTGTATGACGATGGCGAGGGCCTGGCGCAGATTGCGCTCCAGCGCCTGGGTCGACTTGGCTACAGCGACGTGGCCCTGCTCGAAGGCGGCCTGGCCGGCTGGCGCGAGGCCGGCGGCGAGCTGTTCCAGGATGTGAACGTACCGAGCAAGGCGTTTGGCGAACTGGTGGAAAGCCAGCGCCACACCCCTTCGCTGGCGGCCGAAGAAGTGCACGCGCTGCTGAACGAAAAGGCCGACGTGGTGGTGCTGGATGCGCGTCGCTTCGATGAGTACCAGACCATGAGCATTCCGGGCGGCATCAGCGTGCCAGGTGCCGAACTGGTGCTGCGGGTGGCCGAGCTGGCACCGAACCCGGCCACCCGCGTGATCGTCAATTGCGCCGGGCGCACCCGCAGCATCATCGGCACCCAGTCGCTGGTCAACGCCGGCATTCCCAACCCGGTATCGGCTTTGCGCAACGGCACCATTGGCTGGACATTGGCGGGGCAGACCCTGGCCCATGGCCAATCGCGGCGCTTCGGCGACGTGAGCCCGGCCAACCGGCAGCGCGCCGCCGAACAGGCCCGCGCCGTGGCCGACAAGGCCGGCGTCGTGCGTGCGGACAGCCAGACGCTGGCGGCGTGGCGCGCCCAGGCCGATCGCAGTACTTATGTGTTCGATGTGCGCACCCCCGAGGAATTTGCCCGGGGCCACCTGCCAGGCAGCCGCTCGACGCCAGGTGGTCAGCTGGTGCAGGAAACCGACCATGTGGCCAGTGTGCGCGGGGCGCGCATCGTGCTGATCGATGACGATGGCGTGCGTGCCAACATGAGTGCGTCGTGGTTGGCGCAGATGGGCTGGGAGGTGGCGGTGCTCGATGGCTTGGGCGCAGGCGACTTCAGCGAAACGGGTGATTGGCAGCCGCCGTTGCCGGCGTTGCCGCAGCCTTCGACCATCGACCCCGAGCAGTTGGTGCAGTGGCAGGCCGACGCCGACACGGTGCTGCTCGACTTCACCACCAGTGCCAATTACGTGCAGCGGCACATACCGGGCGCGCACTGGGCGATCAGGGCACAGCTGGAGCAGGCACTGGAGCGCTTGCCGGTGGCGGGACGTTACGTGCTGACCTGCGGCAGCAGCTTGCTGGCGCGGTTCGCGGCGCAGGACCTGCAACGCCTGACCCGAGTGCCGGTGTTCGTGCTGGAGGGTGGTACGGGCCGCTGGATTGCCGAGGGGCGGCCGCTGGAGTCGGGCGAGACGCACCTGGCGGTGCCGCGCAGCGACCGTTACCGCCGGCCGTATGAAGGCACCGACAACCCGCGTGAGGCGATGCAGGGGTACCTGGATTGGGAGTTCGGGTTGGTGGCGCAGCTGGGGCGTGATGGCACCCATGGGTTCCGGGTGATCTGAACCTCCTGAGCAGACCGTATGGTCTGCCCCTGGCCGACAGGCCGCATACGCAGGTGCGGGCAAGGCCCGCTCCTGCGCCCTTCGGGCACAAGCACAGGAGGCGCCGGCCTTGCCGGCGAATCGAGCGCGAAGCGCTCGTACAACCTGAACCCACCGTGGATCAGGCAGCCCTCACCCGCCGAGCCGCAATCAGCGCCCTGCCACTGGCTGGAACAACGACACCGCCGCCGCATCCACCTTGCGCGGCAACAGGCCCTGGGCAAAGAACACATCGGCAATCTGCTGCTGTTCGGCCAGATGCTCCGGCTTCACCAACTGCACGTCGTAACTGCGCCGCGCATTGGCCTGCTCCACCGTGGCCACATCCAGGTTGCCCCACAACGGCCCCAGCACCTGCGCCGCCTGCGTGGGGTTGGCCTTGGTCCACTGCCCTGCCTTCTGCAACGCACCGAACACGGTTTCAAGCACCTGCGGATGCGCCTTGGCGTAATCGCTGCCCGCCAGGTAGTAACGCTGGTAACTGGCCAGCCCCTGCCCGTCGCTCAGCACCCGCGCATGCTGCTGGCGCTGGGCGCTGGCCACGAACGGGTCCCAGGTGACCCAGGCATCGACCTTGCGGTTCTCGAACGCCGCACGGCCATCGGCCGGGATCAGGTAGGCCGGCTGGATATCGCTGAAGGTCAACCCGGCCCTGGCCAGGGCCTGTATCAACAGGTAATGGCTCCCCGCGGCCTTGGTCACCGCCACCTTCTTGCCCTTGAGGTCCGCCAGGCTGTGCAGCGGCGAATCCGCCGGCACCAGAATGGCCTGGGCCAGTGGCGATGGCGTCTCGCGGGCAAAATAGGTCAGCCGCGCCCCCGCCGCCTGGGCGAACACCGGCACGGTGTCGGCCACATCCGCCGACACATCGACATTGCCCAGGTTCAGGGCCTCCAGCAGCGGCAGGCCGCTGGCGAACTCATGCCAGCTGACCTGTATGCCCTGCTGCGCCAGCTGCTGCTCCAACGTACCCTGGGCCTTGAGCAGAATCAGCAGCGTCGAGGATTTCTGGTAACCGATGCGCAGGGTTTGCCCCGCGCTGGCGCTACCGATCAGGCTGGCGCCAAGCAGCGCGCCGATGGCCAGTTGTCGCAGACGTTTGAACGGTTGCATGGGGTCAGCTCCTGTCAGTGGGCCTGGGTCACGGCGACGCTGGCGGGCAGCACGAAGCCGCCGGCAAAGGTCGGCGCCACGTCCAGACGTTGGGCAATCAGGCCGTGGGCCTGGTAGAAGTCGGCGGTTTCCTGCTGCTCGGCGATGGTGCCGGCGTCCACGACCTGCCAGCGCAACTGGCGACGCTCGAACTGCAGCCGGGCCGCGTCCTGCGGGAAGCCGATGATCTGCGCCAGGGTCTTGGAGTAGCTGTCCAGGTTCTGGTTGGCCCACACCTGGGCCTTGGCCAGGCGCGCCAGGTAGTCCTGCAGCGCCGCGCGCCGGGCCGGGTCGGCCAACGCCTTGTCGGTCGCCGCCAGAAAGCTGTTGCCACTGGACAAGCCGCGACCATTGACCAGCACCCGGCCCTGGCCGGTGGTTTCGGCCAGCGCGGTGTAGGGCTCCCACGTCGCCCAGGCATCCACCGAACCGTTGGCCAGGGCCATCCTGGCATCCACCGGGCCAAGGAAGCGGAACTCGACGTCCTTCTCGCTCAGCCCCGCGCTGGCCAGCGCCTTGAGCGCCACGTAATGGCCAATCGAGCCGCGCCCGGTGGCGATGCGCTTGCCCTTGAGGTCGGCCGCCGCGTGCAGCGCCGACCCGGGGTCCACCAGCACGGCTGTGCCATAGGCGTCGGACTTGTCCACGGCAATCGCCTTGACCTGCGCGCCGGACGCCAGGGCGAACAGCAGCGGCGCATCACCGATGATGCCGGCGTCCACCGCGCCGGCATTGAGCGCCTCGGCCAGCGGCGCGGCAGCCGGAAACTCCGCCCACTTGATGTCATACGGCAGGTCGCGCAGCCCGTCGGCGGCCTCCAGCTGGGCACGCATGTTGCCCTTCTGGTCGCCGATGCGCAGTTCGATACGCGGTTCGGCCAGCACCTGCCCGGCCAGCAGCAAGGCGCCAGCGAGGGCGAGAAGTCGTGAAATGGGTGGCATGCAGTGCACTCCTGAAGGCGATTGTAGAGCGACTCTACCGGCTCGTCATAAATCAGTGAAGTGCATTTTATGAATATCCTAATATGCAAATAACGTTTAATTATCGCCATTAGCTTATAACCATAAAGAATTTTACATCAGAAAATTTAACGCATACGGTCATAAGCCCGCCGATCTGCACACACAACTCGGGGCGGGACGACGGCACCCCCGGGTGCTCCCTGGATTTTCTGCGATGAGTGCCTGATGAGCCTGTCTTCTATTGCCGCGCCGTACCGTTCGATCGAGTCGGCCCCTGCCCTCGCCGACCTGGACCCACTGCTGTTTACCCTGACCCGCGAGCTGGCCGCCAGCGCCGCCGAGGTGGACCGCAGCGGTGCCTTCCCCGCCGCCAACTTTGCCCTGCTGCAACGCCATGGCCTGCTCGCGCTCACCGTGCCGCGCGAGCTGGGGGGTGCCGGTGCCGACCTCGCCACCGCGCGCAAGGTGGTGGCCGCCGTGGCCAAGGGCGAGCCCTCCACCGCACTGATTCTGGTCATGCAGTACCTGCAGCACGTGCGCCTGCAGGACGACCAGCGCTGGCCGCTGTCGCTGCGCCAGCGCCTGGCCCGCGAAGCGGTGGAGCACGGCGCGCTGATCAATGCCTTCAGGGTCGAACCCGAGCTGGGCACCCCGGCCCGTGGCGGCCTGCCCGCGACCCTCGCGCGGCGTACCGCCGAAGGCTGGCGCCTGTCCGGCACCAAGCTCTACTCCACCGGCAGCCACGGCCTGAGCTGGTACCTGGTGTGGGCGCGCAGCGACGATGCCGACCCGCTGGTGGGTGGCTTTCTGGTGCACAAGGACAGCCCCGGCATCCGCATCGTCGATGAGTGGGATCACCTGGGCATGCGTGCCACCTGCAGCCACCGCGTCGAGTTCGACGATGTGCTGCTGCCGCTGGAGCATGCCGTGGCCGTCAGCCCGGCCAGCGCACCGCGCGCCGAGCTCGATGGCGAAGCTCAGCTGTGGATGGCGGTGCTGCTGGCCAGCCTCTACGACGGCGTGGCCCAGGCCGCACGCGACTGGCTGGTGAGCTTCCTGCGCGAGCGGGTGCCGTCCAACCTCGGCCAGCCGCTGGCCAGCCTGCCGCGCTTTCAGGAGCGGGTCGGGCGCATCGATACCCTGCTGTTCGCCAACCGCAACCTGCTCGACTCCGCGGCCAGCGGCCAGGTCACCGCGCAGCACGCCGGGCAGCTCAAGCAACTGGTCACGCACAACGCCATCCAGGCCGTGGAGCTGGCCATCGAGGCCAGCGGCAACCCAGGGCTTTCGCGGCACAACCCGCTGGAGCGGCACTACCGCAACGTGCTGTGCAGCCGCATCCACACCCCGCAGGATGACGTGGTGTTCCACAGTGCCGGGCGCTCGGCGCTGAGCCAGGAAGCGCCGTGACCCTCGCCCCCGGCTGACAGCGGCCGACCGGCCACGCACCGCCGCCCACCAAATCGGCCTATGCTCAAACAGGCCTGCCGGCGGAGGTGCACATGTGCGGACGACTGAGCCAGTACCACGGCATCCACGAGTTCGTGGACGCCCTGAGCATGCCCAACCCACTGGTCAACCGCGTGGGCGATGCGCCGCTTGGGCACTACAACGTGGCCCCCACCACCCAGCTGGCGGTACTCGGCGTGCAGCATGACACCCTGCACGCCGACCTGCTGCGCTGGGGCTGGCGGCCACACTGGGCGCAGGACAAGCCGGCACCGATCAATGCCCGCGTCGAGAAGGTGGCCCACGGCCCGTTCTTTCGCGCCATCTGGCCGCACCGGCTGATCGTGCCGGTCGACAACTGGTTCGAATGGGTCGATGAAGGCGGGCCTAAGAAGCAGCCCTACCTGATCCGCCGCCGCGATGGACGCCCTGCCCTGTGCGCGGCCATCGGCCAGCTGGGCGACCCACCCGGCGAACAGGACGGCTGCGTGATCATCACGGCCGACAGCCAGGGCGGCCTGCTGGATGTGCATGACCGGCGCCCGGTGGTGCTGGCTGCAGATGCGGCACGCCACTGGCTGGACCCCGCCACCTCCAAGGCATACGCCGAACAGCTGCTGCTGGACCTCGCCGAGCCCGCCCAGGTGTTCGAGTGGTACCCCGTGGACAGCGCCGTGGGCAACAGTCGCAACCAGGGCCCGGCCCTGGTGCAGCGCCGGCACCCCTGAACGGCGCCTACTCGCCCAGGTACGCCTTCTGCACCTGCTCGTTGTGCAGCAGGTCGCTGGCCTGGCCTTCCAGCGCGATGCGCCCGCCATCGATCACATAGGCGCGCTGGCAGGTCTGCAAGGCAAGCCTGGCGTTCTGCTCCACCAGCAGCAGGGTCACGCCACCCTTGACCACCTCGACGATGGTTTCGAAGATCTTCTGCACGATGATCGGCGCCAGGCCCATCGACGGCTCGTCGAGCAACAGCAGCTTGGGCCTGCCCATCAATGCCCGGGAAATCGCCAGCATCTGCTGCTCGCCGCCCGACATGGTGCCGGCCAGCTGAAAGGCGCGCTCCTTGAGCCGCGGGAAGATGCCGAACATGCGTTCGATATCGGCCTGGATCGCGTCCTTGCCGTCGGTTCGCGAGAACGCGCCCATCTCCAGGTTCTCGTACACCGTCAGCTTGGGGAAGATCCCGCGGCCTTCCGGCACCAGCGCCAGGCCCTGGCGGATCAGGTCGTAGCTCTTGATCGCCGCATGCGCCTTGCCATCGAAGGTGATCTGCCCGGCCACCGGGCTGAGCAGGCCGGCCAGGGTCTTGAGGGTGGTGGTCTTGCCGGCGCCGTTGGCGCCGATCAACGCGACCATTTCGCCCTCGCGGATGTGCAGGTCGATGCCCTTGATCGCCTGGATGGCCCCGTAGGCCACCTGCAGGTCGCGTACTTCAAGAATGTTCTTCATGTTCAGGCCACCGCCTCCGAACCCAGATAGGCCTCGATTACCCGAGGGTCCCTTTGCACATCGGCCGGCAGGCCATCGGCGATCTTCCTGCCGAATTCCAGCACGGTGACGTGATCGCACAAGCCCATCACCAGCTTCACGTCATGCTCGATCAGCAGCACCGTCTTGCCGTCGGCCTTCATCTTGCACATCAGCTGGCGCAGGCCTTCGGTCTCGGAAGCGTTCATGCCGGCCGCCGGTTCGTCCAGGGCAATCAGCAAGGGTTCGGTGGCCAGCGAGCGGGCAATTTCCAGACGCCGCTGGTCGCCGTAGGAGAGGTTCTTGGCCAGCTCCCCGGCCAGGTGCCCGATGCCCACGTAGGCCAGCCAGTGCCGCGCAGCCTGGCGAATCTCGCGCTCTTCGCGCACGCAGGCCGGGGTGCGGAACACGGCCCCGAACACCCCGCAGCGGGTGCGTACATGGCGACCGATCATCACGTTTTCCAGCGCGGTCATGTTGTGGAACAGCCGGATGTTCTGGAAGGTGCGCGAGATACCCGCCTCCACCACCTTGTGCGGCTTGCTGATATTCAGCGGCTTGCCGTCGAATTCGACCTTGCCCTCTTCGGCCCGGTACAGCCCGGTAAGCACGTTGAACAGGGTGGTCTTGCCCGCGCCGTTGGGGCCCAGCAGGCCGCGGATCTCGCCGCGCCGGATCGACAGGTCGATGCCGTGCAGGGCCTGCAGGCCGCCAAAGAACTTGCTGACCGAACGCAGCTCCAGTAATACGTCGCTCATACCTTGTCCGCCTGTTGGGCCGGGTGATCGAAGGCCGGCGTGCTCGCGGGCACCGTGGTGCTCAGCGCGGTCGCCGCCGGGGTGGGCTCGGGGTCGCCGTCATGCAGCTCGGCGCGGCGCCGGTTGGACGGCCACAGGCCCTCGGGCCGGTAGCGCATCACCAGAATCAGCGCCAGGCCGAACACCAGCATGCGCAGGGTCGAGGCATCCAGCACGTTGCGCAGCACCTCGCGGCTGACGAAGGTCACGTTGTCCATCACGAACGGCTGTATCCAGTTGACCAGGTCGCGGAACACCTCGGGCATCACCGACAGGATCAACGCCCCCAGCACCACGCCGCGAATAGAGCCCATGCCGCCGAGCACCACCATCGCCAGCACCATGATCGACTCCATCAGGGTGAATGACTCGGGGCTGACGAAGCCCTGGTAGCTGGAAAACAGCACCCCGGATACCCCGCCAAAGGTCGCGCCCATGGCAAATGCCAGCAGCTTGAGGTTGCGCTTGTTCAGGCCCATGGCCTCGGCCGCCACCTCGTCCTCGCGCAGGGCCATCCAGGCCCGCCCGATGCGCGAGACTTCGAGGCGCTTGGACAGCACGATGGCGAAGATCACCACCACCAGGAAGAACAGGTAGTAGCTGATCACCGGGGTGACCTTGAGCCCGAACAGGCTCCATGAGGTCTGCAGCGACAGCAGCGCCTCGGGCGCCTGCCCTGCGGCATGCGACCAGGCCCCGCCGTCGATGTGCAAGGGTGCGATGTTGCTGATGCCCTGCGGTCCGTTGGTGATGTTCACCGGCTGGTCGAGGTTGTTCATGAAGATGCGGATGATCTCGCCAAAGCCCAGGGTCACGATGGCCAGGTAGTCGCCGCGCAGCTTGAGCACCGGGGCGCCGATCAGCACCCCGCAGATGGCCGCGGCAATCGCTGCCAGCGGGATGATCACCCACAGCGGCCAGTTCAGCACGCCGTCCACCAGCCCGGCCATGTTCAGGTGCGGCGAGGCCAGCAAGGCGTACAGGTAGGCGCCGATGGCATAGAAGCCGATGTAGCCCATGTCGAGCAGGCCGGCGTAGCCGATCACGATGTTCAGGCCCAGTGCCAGCAGCACGTAGAGCATGGCAAAGCCGAGGATGCGTACCCAGGTGGGCCCCAGAAACGGAATGCTGTCGACGACGAAGGGCAAGGCCACGAACGCCAGGATCAGCAGCAGGTACTGTGCGGTTTGGTTTTTCATGTGCGTTGCCTCCTAGGCCCGGTCGGCCTGGCGTTCGCCCATCAGGCCGTTGGGCCGGAACAGCAGCACCAGAATGAGCACGGCGAACGCGAAGATGTCCTGGTAGTTGGCGCCCAGGAAGCCCCCGGTGAGGTGGCCGGTGTAGCCGGCGGCCAGCGACTCGATCAGGCCCAGCAGCAGCCCGCCGGCCATGGCCCCGAACAGGTTGCCGATGCCGCCCAGCACCGCCGCCGAGAAGGCCTTGAGCCCCAGCAGCAGGCCCATGTAGGCGTCGGCCTGGCCGTAGTTGACCGCGCGCATCACCCCGGCGATGGCGCCAAGCCCGGCACCGATCAGGAAGGTCGCGGAAATCACCCGGTTGATGTTGATGCCCATCAGCCCTGCCACTTCCTGGTTCTGCGCGGTGGCGCGCATGGCCTTGCCCAGGCGGGTCTTGTCGACCAGCAGCCACAGCCCCAGCATGATCACCACCGAAATGATCATGATGCTCATCTGCACGTTGGTGACGGTGGCGCCGAACACCTCGATCGGGCGGGTTTCGACCACTTCGGGGAAGGTCTTGTAGCCACGCCCCCAGATCATCATCGCCAGGTTCTGCAAAGCGATCGAGATGCCGATCGCGAGGATCAGCGGGGTCAGGCGCGGGGCCTTGCGCAAGGGCCGGTAGGCGAACTTCTCCATGCCCTGGGCCATCAGCATGCACACCGCCGCCGCCACCATGATCGCCAGCAGCAGGGTCAGGATGCCGGGCGCAAAGCCCATGCCCGCGAGCATGCTCAGCACCGAGATGGTCACCATGGCGCCCACCATCACCACCTCGCCGTGGGCGAAGTTGATCAGGCCGATGATGCCGTAGACCATGGTGTAGCCCAGGGCTACCAGGGCATAGATGCTGCCCAGCACCAGGCCGTTGAGGACCTGCTGCAACAAGATATCGAAATTGCCTTCCACGAGCTGAATCCTCAAAACTGCGTTGTCGCTCACCGCGTGCGCTGGCAACAGCGACGCGGCGGCATGCCTGGCAGGTCAGAAATGAACGCTTCTTATTGTTGCGAGCCGGGCGGCCCGCTTGTTATTCGAGGTAGAGCAACGGCTCAGTCGCGCTCGACCGAGAGGGTTTTCCAGCCGCCGTCGGCAAACTGGAACACCGTGGCGGCCGGGCTTTTCAGGTTGCCGAATTCATCGAATGCGATGGTGCCGGTGACGCCCTCGTAGCTTTCGCTCTTGAGTACCGGCAGGTACACGGCAGGGTCGGCCGACTGCGCCTTGACCATGGCGGTGATCGCCGCCCAGGTGGCGTCGTACGCCGCAGGCGAGGACTGCACCACGCCCGTGCCGAACTTGGCCTTGAGCTTCTGCTCGAACGCCGCGCCCTTGGGCATCTCCAGCAACGGGGTGCCGTAGTTCCAGGCGTACACGCCCTCGGCGGCGCTGCCGGCCATCTTCTTGAACTCGTCGTTGGGCAGGTTGCCGATGTTCATGAACCTGGCCTTCAGGCCCAGGTTCTTCATCTGCTTGGCCATGGGGGCGGCCTGGTAGTCGAGGGCGGCGAAGAACACCGCATCGACCTTCTGCGACTTGGCGGTGGTGAGGATGGCATTGAAGTCGGTGGACTTGTCGTTGGTGTATTCGCGTACCACCACGTTGCCACCAGCGGCCTTGACCGCCTTGGTCACTTCGTCGGCCAGGCCCTGGCCGTAGGCGGTGCGGTCGTCGAAGATCGCGATGCGCTGGGCCTGCAGGGTCTTGACCAGGTAGTTGCCGGCATAGCGGCCGAGGGTGGCGTCGTCGTTGACCACGCGAAACACGGTCTTGATGCCCTGGCGGGTCAGCGCCGGGTTGGTCGCCGACGGCGAGATCTGCGGGATGCCGGCATCGGCGTAGATCTTCGAGGCCGGGATGCTGGTGCCCGAGTTGTAGTGCCCGATCACCACCGCCACCTTCGAATCCACCAGGCGTTGCGCCACGGCGGTACCGGTACGCGGGTCGGCCACATCGTCCTCGGACACCAGCTTGAACTGGGCCACCTTGTCGCCCAGCTTCAACTGCTGCTGGTTGGCCTCTTCGATGGCGATGCTCACGCCATGTTCCACATCCAGCCCCTGGTGTGCAGAGGGCCCGGTCAGCGGGCCGGCAAAGCCGATCCGTACCAGCTGGGTGTCCGCCGCGTTCGCCGTGCCAGCCCCTATCAGTGTTGCCATCAGTGCAGCAAGGGCGGTCAAACCCCGGTTGTTCTTATTCATTCTCAGCTCCCAGTAATCATTGGACGAACTGCACACGCCTGGCCAACCTCGCCGGCGCACTTGTAAGATAACAGTCAGCAGGCAACTGTCAATGGGTGTATGCTTGAGGAAAATGAAAATGCTGACAAAAGCCACGCACGCCTTGATCCATGCACCTTAACGAGGCATGGGATTGCAGTAGAATCAGGCGCTTGCACCATAACAAGTCAGTTGTTTGATAACATATGGCTACATTTTCGCCGCTACTTCGGGTTTTTAGCGGGTCGGGTGAAATCGACGCAGATCGCGTTTGACGGATGCGCCAACCTGTTCAACCATTCAATCCATCGTGATGAGCACATCAGTTTCAGGAGCTACACAACTATGAATGCGTCGTTTGGAACGCGCAGGGCCAATCTGGCGGAGACAGTGATCCACGAGCTGTCCAACCGGATCGACAATGGCACATACGGGCCGGGGCAGAAGCTTCCGTCCGAACAGGAGCTGTGCAAGGAATTCGGCGTCAGCCGCCCTGTGATTCGCGAGGCCGTGGCCTCGTTGCGTCTGGGCGGTCGGCTGATCGCCCGCCAGGGTGTAGGCGTATTCGTGGTCGAGCAGGACGTCAAGCGCCTGGGCTTTGCCCTGAGCACCGCAGTCGATGACGTGCGCGCCGCCGCCCACGTGCTGGAACTGCGCCTGGGCATCGAGACCGAGTCGGTCGCGCGTGCCGCCGAGCGCCGCAGCCCCACCAGCGTGGCGCAGATCACCGAGGCCTTCGACCGCTTCAACGCGCTGGACGGCTCCAACCTCGAGGAAGAGGCCCGTGCCGACTTCGAGTTCCACCTGGCGATTGCCCGCGCCACCAACAACCCGCACTTCCCGCAGCTGCTCGAAGCCCTGGGCCCGGACATCATCTTCGACCTCAACCTCAAGCACGGCCAGTCCACCGGCAAGAACCGCCTGGCGCACATCAAGAAGATCGGCCGCGAACACGGCGCGATTCTCTCGGCCATCAGCATGGGCGACGTCAACGCCGCCCGTTCGGCGGTGCGCAAGCACCTGGAAGAAAGCCTGTCGCGTTACCAGCGCCTGGTCGACAGCGGCGACTGAGCGGCGCTGTCGCCCTGCCCTCGCGGGTCAGCCCAGGCCCAGGCACACGTACTTGATCTCGAGGTAATCCTCGATCCCGTAGCGCGAGCCTTCGCGCCCCAGCCCCGATGACTTCACACCGCCAAACGGTGCGACCTCGGTGGCCAGCACGCCGACATTGACGCCGACCATGCCGTACTCCAGGGCCTCCGAGACCCGCCAGATCCGCCCCACATCCCGTGCATACAGGTAGCAGGCCAGGCCGAACTCGGTGGCATTGGCCTGGGCGATGACCTGTTCTTCGCTGTGAAAGCGAAACAGCGGCGCCACCGGCCCGAAAATCTCCTCGCGGGCCACGCGCATGTCCGGTGTCACCTCGGCCAGCACGGTGGGCTGGTAGAACGCCTCGCCAAGGGGGTGGCGCCGGCCACCGGCGACCAGTCGCGCACCGCCCTCCAGTGCGTCGCTCACCATCGCCTCGACCCCGGCCACGGCCTTGGCATCGATCAGCGGGCCGACGGTGGTGCCGGCCTGGCTGCCCTCGCCCACCACCAGCTCGCCGACCCGCTGGGCAAAGCGCTCGACAAAGCGCTCGTAGATGCCGTCCTGGATGTAGAAGCGATTGGCGCACACGCAGGTCTGCCCGCTGTTGCGGAACTTGGCCACCAGTGCGCCCTCCACCGCCGCCTCAAGGTCCGCGTCGTCGAACACGATGAAGGGCGCGTTGCCGCCCAGCTCCAGGGTCACCTTCTTCACCGTGGCCGCGCTCTGCTGCAGCAACTGGATGCCGATGGGCGTGGAGCCGGTGAACGACAGCTTGCGCACCACCGGGTTGGCGGTCAGTTCGCCACCGATGGCGGCCGAGTCGCCGGTCACTACGTTGAGCACGCCACGCGGTATGCCCGCGCGTTCGGCCAGCACGCACAGCGCCAGGGCGCTGAACGGGGTCTGCGAGGCGGGCTTGAGCACCAGCGTGCAGCCGGCCGCCAGGGCCGGGGCGGCCTTGCGCGTGATCATCGCCGCCGGGAAGTTCCACGGCGTGATCGCCGCGCATACGCCAATCGGCTCCTTGGTCACCAGCAGGCGCCGGTCAGCCTGCGGCGAGGGGATCACGTCGCCATACAGGCGCTTGCCCTCCTCGGCATAGAACTCCACATAGGCTGCGGCGAAGGCGATCTCGCCACGGGCCTCGGCCAGGGGCTTGCCCTGCTCGGCGGTCATGATGCGCGCCAGGTCTTCCTGGTGCAGGAGAATTTCGCGAAACCACGCCTGCAAGCGGCTGGCGCGTTCCTTCGCGGTGAGGGCGCGCCAGGCCGGCAGCGCCGCCTGGGCGGCGAGCACGGCGCGGCGGGTTTCGTCGGCGCCCATGCGCGGCACGCCACCCAGGCGCTGGCCGGTGGCCGGGTTGGTCACGTCAATGCTGCGGGCGCTGTCGGCGCCCACCCAGGTTCCATCGATATAGCAACGTTCACGCAGCAGATCAGGATCGGCAAGGTTCATGCTGATGGGCTCGCAGGGGAATAGGGGGAAACGGCGGGAGGCAGACCCTGCCCCCGCCTGGAGGGTCAACGCGACGCCAGGGCCTTTTCGCGGATCTGGCTGAGGGTCATGCGCGGGGTCAGCGCCTCGGGGTCGATCTGCACCTCGATCAGCGCCGGCTTGCCCGACGCCTCGCAACGCTCGAACGCACCCGCGAACTGCTCGGTGGCGCTCACCGTTTCGGCATGCAGGCCATAGGCCCGTGCCAGCGCGGCGAAGTCGGGGTTGTGCAGGTCGGTACCCGACACCCGCCCCGGGTAGCTGCGCTCCTGGTGCATGCGGATGGTGCCGTACATGCCGTTGTTCACCACCACCACGATGACCCGTGCGTCATAGTGCGCGGCAGTGGCCAGCTCCTGGCCGTTCATCAGAAAGCAGCCATCACCGGCGAACGCCACCACGCTGCGCTGCGGCGCGGTGAGCTTGGCCGCAATCGCCGCCGGCACGCCATAGCCCATCGAGCCGTTGGTGGGCCCCAGCAAGGTGCGAAACGCCTGGTGCTGGTAGCCGCGGTGCACCCAGCCGGTGTAGTTGCCGGCACCGCAGGTGATGATGCTGTCGGCGGCCAGGTGCTGGTTGAGCCAGGCGATCACCTCGCTCATCTGCACCGCACCGGGCGAACGCGGGCATTCGAAGTTGGCCCGGTAGCCGCTGTTCAGGCGCTGTACCCACTCGGCGAATGCCTGCGGCTTGACCGGCGCCAGCGCCGCCAGTTGCGCGGCGATGGTCGGCATGCCGGCGTTGATCGCCAGGGTCGGCTGGTACACCCGGCCCAGTTCCTCGATGCCGGGGTGAATGTGCACCAGCGCCTGCCTGGGCACCGGAATGTCCACCAGGGCATAGCCGCCGGTGCTCATCTCGCCCAGGCGTGCACCGATCACCAGCAGCAGGTCACTGCTTTTCACCGCCTCCACCAGCTCGGGGCCGGCGGCAAGGCCCAGGTCGCCGGCGTACTGGGGCAAGGTGTTGTCGAACAGGTCCTGGCAGCGGAACGAAGCCGCCACAGGCAGGTTCTGGGCCTGGATGAAGCGCCGCGCATCGGCCACCGCCGCGGCGGTCCAGCCGCCACCGCCCAGCACCACCAACGGGCGCTGTGCCTCGCCCAGCAGAGCCTGCAGGCGCTGCAGGTCGGCAGATGCCGCCGCCGCTTCGATCCGCCGGGCCGGGCCGGCATCGGCCACTGCCACCCGATCCGTCAGCATGTCTTCGGGCAGCGCCACCACCACCGGGCCGGGGCGGCCGTTGGTGGCGCGGTGGAACGCCTGGCTGAGCAGCTCGGGCAGGCGCGCGGCATCGTCGACCTCCACCACCCACTTGGCCATCTGGCCGAACATGCGGCGGTAGTCGATCTCCTGGAAGGCTTCGCGCTCCACCTGGTCGCGGGCCACCTGGCCGATGAACAGGATCATCGGCGTGGAGTCCTGGAAGGCGGTGTGCACGCCGACCGAGGCATTGGTCGCCCCCGGCCCGCGGGTGACGAAGCAGATACCCGGCTTGCCGGTGAGCTTGCCGTAGGCTTCGGCCATGTAGGCGGCGCCGCCCTCCTGGCGGCACACGATCAGCTCGATGTCGTCCCTGGCATCGTGCAAGGCATCGAGCACCGCCAGGTAGCTCTCGCCGGGCACGCAGAACGCGCGTTCCACGCCGTTGATGCGCAAGGCATCGACCAGCACCTGCCCGCCCGTGCGCAGCCCGTTGTTGTCAGTGTTCATCTTGTTGTTCTCCATCAGGCGGCGCGGTCAGATGACCGAGTCTTCCAGGAAAGGACGGTTCTCGATCACCCGTTGATAACTCAGGGCACTCAGGTCCAGGGTGCGGTAGCCCCCGTAGATGATCAGCTCGCTCAGGCCGCGGCCGATGGCCGGTGCCTGCTGCAGGCCGTGGCCACTGAAACCGTTGCAGAACAGGAAGTTGCGCACCTGGTCATGGGGGCCGACGATGGCGTTGTGGTCGAGCACGCAGAAGTCGTAGTGCCCGGCCCAGGAGTTGACCACCTTGATCGCCTCGAACGCCGGCACACGCTCGGCCAGCACCGGCCACACCTCTTCCTCGAATTCGTCGTGCATCACGTCGAAGTCGCTGAAATCCACCTCCGGGTCGTGGCGTGGGTAGGTGCCGCCCAGGTACAGGTGGCCTTCGGGGCGGAAGAACACCCCGGTGGGGTCGATGGTCAGCGGCACGGTGCCGGGCAGCGGCGTATGGCAGTCGAACACGAACAGCGAACGGCGCCGCGCCTCCACCGGAATGTCCAGCCCGGCCAGGCGCGCCACCTGGCGTCCACGGGTGCCGGCAGTGTTGACCAGTTGGCCACAGCCGATCAACTGGCCATCGCCCAGGCGCACACCGGTGATCACATCACCCTCGCGCAGCACCTGGACCACTTCGTTCTCGACATACTCCACGCCCAGGCTGCGGGCCTTTCTGCGAAAGCCGTTCATGATCCCGTAGTTGTCGAACCAGCCCTCGTCCCTCTCGCCATAGGTGCCGCCGGCCAGGCTGTCGGGGTTGACCCACGGGAAGCGGCGGATCAGCGCCTCGGTGTCCAGCAACGTGACGTCGGCACCGTTGTCCAGCTGGGTCTGGTGCAGACGCTTGAGCACGTCGAAGCCCTTCTGGTCGGCCAGGAACAGGTAGCCGTTCTCCTTGAAGGCCAGGTCGGGCCTGTCGCCATTGACCGCCATCAGTTCGGGGAAGTCGCGGATGAACTGCGCGCCAAAGCGCGAGATCTGGATGTTGATCGGGTTGGAGAACTGCACCCGGATAGAGCTGCTGGACAACGCCGTGGCCGATTGGGCATAGGTCCAGTCGCGCTCCACCACCAGCACCGAGCCGGTGAAGTCCGGGTTGCTGGCCAGAAAGTACGCGGTGGCGCTGCCATTCACCGCACCGCCGACGATCACCACATCGTAATACTGCTTTGTTGCTGTCGAAGCCATGGCTGGGGTCTCTTCAAAAGTGCTCGGAAAAGGTCATTTCGGGTCTTCGAAGTGGCCGGCGCCGGCGAAGTTGCCGCCGTGGTAGCGCGCTGCCGGCTCGTTCGGGTCCAGCGGCGGGTGCTCGGCCAGGACCTTCTCGCGGTAGTCGTCGGCGCTGTCCGTGGGCACGTAGCCGAGGGAGGACGCCAGGCGGTTGTCCCACAGGGTTTCGCGGTTGTCGGACATGCCGTACACGATCATGTGGCCGACCCGTGGCGCCAGCAGCGAGCGCTCGCACAGCTGCGCGAAGTCGGCGAACGACAGCCAGGTGGCGAGCATGCGCCGGTCCAGCGGCTCGGGGAACGAGGAGCCGATGCGCAGGTTCACCGACTCGATGGCGAACTTGTCCCAGTAGTAGCGGCCCAGGTCCTCGGCAAAGCACTTGCTCACCCCGTACAGGCTGTCGGGGCGGTGCGCTGCGCTGGCGTCGATGGTTTCGGTGCGGTCATAGAAGCCGATGGCGTGGTTGGAGCTGGTGTAGATCACGCGCTTGACGCCATGCTGGCGCGCCGCTTCATAGATGTTGTAGGTGCCCACGATGTTGCCGTTGAGGATCGCCGCGAAGGTGTCCTCCACCGGCACGCCGCCGGCATGGATGATGGCATCCACGCCCTCGGCCAGCGGCAGCACATCGGCCAGGTTGCCCAAGTCGCAGCGCACCAGCTCTTCGTGCGGCGCGGCGCTGCCCATGTCGGCGATATCGGTCAGGCGCAGCTCGTCGGCAAAGGCCTGCATGTGCTTGCGCAACACGCTGCCCAGGCGGCCGGCTGCACCGGTGATCAACAAACGTTTGAACGGCTTGCTCATGCTTGAAACCTCGTGAAAGTCGGTTTGTCGTTACTAGGCCAGCGCCGCGAACGCATCGCGCAGCTGCCCCAGGGCCTGCTCCAGCTCCTGGCGCGAGGTGGCGAACGACAGGCGAATGTAGGGTTCGAGGCCAAAGGCCGAGCCCGGCACCGTGGCCACCTTGCCCACCCGCAGCAGGTAGCTGGCAAGGTCGGCGTCGGTTTCGATCACCTGCCCGTCCGGCGTACGCCTGCCGATGAACGCGGCGCACTGCGGGAAGGCATAGAACGCGCCCTCGGGCATCTGCAGGCTCAGCCCCTCGATGGCCGCCAGGCCCTCGACCACCAGCGCTCCTCGGGCCTGGTACTCGCGATTGGCCTGGCGCACGAAATCCTGCGGGCCGTTGAGCGCCGCAGCAGCCGCCAGTTGCGAAATGGTCGACGGGCAGGTGGTGGTCTGCGACTGGGTCTTGTTCATTGCCACGATCAGCTCGCGTGGCCCGGCCGCATAGCCCAGGCGGTAGCCGGTCATGGCGTAGGCCTTGGACACGCCGTTGATCAGCAGGGTGCGCTCGCGCAGGTGCGGGCAGGCGCTGACGAACGACACGAACGGCTGCCTGCCCAGCACGATGTGCTCGTAGATCTCGTCGGAGATCACCAGCACCCGGGGGTGGCGCTCCAGCACGGCGCCCAGGGCCGCGAACTCTTCACGGCTGTAGATCGCCCCGCAGGGGTTGTTCGGCGAGTTCAGCATCAGCCAGCGGGTACGCGGGGTGATGGCGGCCTCAAGGCGCGCGGCATCCAGCTTGAAGCCGTGTTCGGCGCCGCACGGCACCACCTTCGGCACGCCGCCGTTGAGCATCGCCATGTCGGTGTACGACACCCAGTACGGCGCTGGCGTGAGCACTTCATCGCCCTGCTCCAGGGTGGCGAGAAACGCATTGAACAGCAGCTGCTTGGCGCCATTGCCCACGCAGATTTCGTCCAGTGCGTAGCGCAGGCCGTTTTCCCGCTCGAACTTGTCGACGATGGCCTGGCGCAGCACCTCCAGGCCATTGGGCGCGGTGTAGTGGTTGTTGCCCTCGAGCATCGCCTGGTGCGCGGCCTCGATCACGTGGGCCGGGGTGTTGAAGTCCGGTTCGCCCAGGCTCAGGTTGATCACCGGCTCGCCCTTGGCCAGCATCTGCTTGGCCAGCACCGATACCGCCATGCTCGGCGAGCTTTTCACCGCCCGCACACGGGCACTCTGAAAGTCCATGGGTCAGCCCTCCTGGCCGGGTTCGAAGGCGTAGTCGTCGCGTGCCTGGCTGGCACTGATGTAGCCAAAGCGCAGGTCGCGCGCCACCTCGTGGCGTGGCCGCTGGCGCGGGTCGCCGTAACCGCCGCCACCCGGCAGGCGCAGCACCAGGCGCCGATCGGCCGGCACGAACTGCTGGCCCTTGCCGCGCAGCAGGGTGCCGTCGTCCAGGCCCACGTAGCCCTGGGCCCCCTCCTTGCCCCCCTCGAGCCCACGCGCCGGGTACTGGATGCGGTCGAACATGGCGCTGAAGCGGAAGCTGTAGCCTTCGGCGGCCGACACCTCGATTTCCTGGCCCAGGCCGCCGCGCAGCAGGCCGGCACCGCCAGAGCCTTCGCGCAGTTCCTTGCGCCACACCACCACCGGGCCGGCCTGTTCGGTGGCTTCCACCGGCATGGTGTGCACGCCGCTGGGGAACGCGGTGGCGCTCAGGCCGTCCATGCCGGAGCGCGCGCCCATGCCGCCGCTGTTGAACATCAGCATCTCGGCGTTGCGCCCGGTCGGGTTGCTGTCCAGCGGGCGCACGCTCAGGTGAAGGTTCCACAGTGCGCTGGCGCCCTCGGCCGGCACCTGGCCGGGCAGGCACTTGTGCAGCGCACCCAGCACCAGGTCGGGCACGAAGTGGCCCAGTACATGGCGTACCGATACCGGCGCCGGGTGCTTGGCATTGAGAATGCAGCCTTCGGGCGCAGTGACCGCAAAAGGCTCCAGCGAGGCGCTGTTGTTGGGGATCTCCGGCGCCACGATGCACTTGAGCCCGTAGCAGGCATAGGCCTTGGCGTAGCCCAGCGGCACGTTGATGCCGAACTGGCTCATGCCCGAGGTGCCGCTGAAGTCGGTGAGAATGCCGTCCGGGCCCACCGTCAGGGTCACCGCCAGCGTCACCGGCACGTCGTAGCCGTCCAGGGTCATGCTGTTGTGGTAGGTGCCATGGGGCAGCGACTTGAAGCATTCCAGGGTGGCGCGGCGGCTGTGCTCCAGGATGAACCCGCCGATGTGCTCCAGGTCGTCCAGGGCAAACTCGTCGAGCATGCTCAGCAGGCGTTTGTGCCCGGTCTCGTTGCAGGCCGACAGTGCGTAGAAGTCGCCGACCACGCGGTCGTTCTCGCGCACGTTGTTGCGCAGGATGTTGATCAGGTCGCGGTTCACCTGGCCGCGTTCGAACAGCTTCATGATCGGGATGAACAGGCCTTCCTCGTACACCTCGCGGGCATCCGGGCCGAAACCGCGCCCGCCGATGTCCACCACGTGGGCGGTACTGGCGAAGTAGCCGATCAGCCGGCCCTTGTAGAACGAGGGCGAGACGATGGTGATGTCGTGCAGGTGCCCGGTGCCCTTCCACGGGTCGTTGGTGACGTACACGTCGCCTTCGAAGATGTTGTCCGGGCCGATGTCGTTGATGAAGTGCACCACCGCCTCGGCCATGGTGTTGACGTGGCCGGGGGTGCCGGTGACGGCCTGGGCCAGCATGTTGCCGGCGCGGTCGAACACCCCGGCCGAGAGGTCGCCGGCTTCGCGCACGCTGGTGGAGAACGCGGTGCGGATCAGGGTCAGGGCCTGTTCTTCGACCACCGACACCAGGCGGTTCCACATCACCTGCATTTGAATATCGATCATTGTTTCGCTCATGGGTTATCGCCTTCCAAACGAATGCGGCTTAGCGCCGGACGACCAGCAGGCAGCCGTCGGGCTGAACCGTGGCGGTGAACGAGGACGACACGAAGGTCGAGGTTTCGCGCTCGGCGATGATCGCCGGGCCATCGATGCGCGCACCGACCTGCAGCGCTTCGCGCTGGTAGATGCCGGCATCGACGAAACCGCCGGCGACCACGTCGAACACCTGGCGACGCGCCACTTCGTGGGCGCGGTGCGAGGCCTTGACCTGGCTGGCCAGCGCCACGGGCGGCAAGGGCGAACTGGCCTTGACCGACCAGCTGACGATCTCCACGTCCGGGCCTTCGATCGGGCGACCGAAGAACACCGTGTAGGCCGCCTCGAACAGCGTCTTGAACTGCGCCGTGTCGCTGTTGCTGAAAGCCTTGAACGGCAGGCTCACGGGGATCTCCCAGCCCTGGCCGACGTAGCGCATGAACGCGGTGCACTCCATCTCCGGCTCGCCCTCGGGCATGCCCTGGCGCAGGAAGCCCAGGGCCTCGGCCTTCATGTCGTCAATCAGTGCATTGACCTGCCCCGCCTCGAACTCGGCCAGGCGCACGAAGGCGCTGCGTACCGCTTCATAGCCGAACGGCGCACGCAGAAAACCGATGGCCGACCCTACCCCGGCGCCGGCCGGCACCAGAAAGCGCGACACACCCATCTTTTCGCACAGACGCGCAGCGTGCAGCGGGCCACCGCCACCAAAGGTGATCATGGTGTAGTCGGCAATGTCCTTGCCGCTCTCCACCGCGTGCACCCGGCCGGCGTTGGCCATGTTCTCGTCGACCACTTCGCAGATGCCGAAGGCGGCGGTGCGCGGGTCCATGCCCAGCGGCTGGCCGATCACCCGGTCCACCGCGCCGGCGGCGTTGTCGACCGACAGGCGCAGCGCGCCGCCGGCAAAATTGTCGGCATCCAGGCGGCCCAGCAGCAGGTTGGCATCGGTGATGGTCGGCTCAAGGCCACCGCGGTCATAGCAGGCCGGGCCCGGCTCGGACGCCGCGCTGTGCGGGCCCACACGAATCTGGCGCATGCTGTCGATGCTGGCGATGGAACCGCCGCCGGCGCCGATCTCGACCATCTCCACCACCGGGATGGAAATCGGCATGCCGCTGCCCTTCTTGAAGCGGTAGGTGCGCGCCACTTCGAAGGTCTTGGCGGTCTTGGGCACCTGGTTCTCGATCAGGCAGATCTTGGCAGTGGTGCCGCCCATGTCGAACGACACCACCGCGTCGAGCGCGTATTTGCGCGCAATGTCGGCGGCGAAGATCGCCCCGCCCGCCGGGCCCGACTCCACCAGGCGCACCGGAAACTCGGCGGCGCTCTGCACCGAGATGATGCCGCCGCCGGAATGGATCATGAACACCGGGCAATCGGCGCCGGCGGCCTTGAGGGTGACCACCAGGCGGTCCAGGTACGACTTGATCAGGGGTTTGACGTAGGCGTTGGCGCACACGGTGTTGAAGCGTTCGAACTCGCGCATCTGCGGCGAGACTTCGCTGGAGATCGAAATCGACAGGTGTGGCAGGCGTGCCTGCAGGGCGTCGCGCAACAGGCGCTCGTGGGCACCATTGATGTAGCTGTGGATCAGGCCGATGGCCACGCTCTGGTAGTCGCCCTCGCCGATGCGCTGCACCAGCGCGTCGGTATCGGCCTGTTGCGGGGCGATCAGCACGTTGCCGCGTACGTCCAGGCGCTCGCGCAGGGTGTAGCGGTGCTCGCGCTCGATCAGCGGCGGTGGCAGGGCAATGTTGATGTCGTACTGCTCGAAGCGGTTTTCGGTGCGCATCTCCAGCGTGTCGCGAAAACCTTCGGTGGTGATGAACGCAGTGCGCGCGCCGCGGCGCTCGATCAGGGCGTTGGTGGCCAGGGTGGTGCCGTGGATCAGCTGCTCGATATCAGACAGCTTCAGGCCTGCCGCGTCGACGACCGCCTGCACACCCGTGAGGATCGCACGCTCGGGCAATGCGTAGTCCGTCAGAATCTTGGTCGAGTGCAACACCCCGCCGACATCCAGCGCGATATCCGTAAAGGTCCCACCTATGTCCACGCCGACTCGGCATGCTGTAGCAGTCATCGTCGTTCCCCTGAATTCTTGTGCTTGTCACACCCGACTGGTTGGCGGGCTTAATGTAAGTTATATGTTGTCTTACAGGTGGTCAAGCTCTAACACCACGCTTTTCCACCCTCGCCCGCACCGGCACCGCCTGCCTCAGCCGAGCGTCTTGACCATCCGCGCGCCGCCCACGGCCTGGGCCGTGGGGAACACCTTCAGACGCGAAACGTCCACCTGCTCGGGCAGGCGCAAGGCCGCCAGCAGCAGCTGGGCGATGTCCTCGGGCATGATCGAGGCGTAGCCGTCATACAGCTCGCTGCCCGCGGCCTGCATGCCCATGGCAGTGCGGTACAGCTGGGTCTGCACGCGACCCGGGGCGATTTCGGTCACCCGCACCCCGCTGCCCAGCAGATCGCAGCGCAGCGCGTCGCAGAACAGGCTGATGCCGGCCTTCGACGAACCATACACCGCCGCCCCGGGGTGCGGCGCACGCCCGGCACTCGAGCCGATGAAGAACAGGTGGCCATGGCCGCGCTGCACCATGCCCGGCAGCACCTGACGGGTCAGGTGCAGGGGCGCCTTGAGGTTGATGTCGAGCATGGTGTCGATCTCGGCCGGGTCCATGTCCTGGAACGCGGCTCGGCTCGACAGCACCCCGGCATTGTTGACCAGCACGTCCACCGGGTACTGGCTCAGCACCTGGGCAAAGGCGTCGGCCTGGCGCACGTCGGCCTCCACCGTCACCACGCCCTGCTCCTGGCCCAACGCCTGCAGCGCCTCACGGCTGCGGCCCACGGCAATCACCTGCAGGCCGGCATCGCGCAGGGCCAGCACGATGGCCTTGCCGATGCCGCTGGTGGCACCGGTCACCAGTGCACATCGGTAGGACGCCGGTAATGCGGTTGCTTCAGGCATAGATGTAACCCCCGCTGACAATCACGTTCTCACCCGTGGCATAGCTGTTGCGGCTGCTGCCCATCATCACGATCCATTCGGCGATCTCTGCAGGTTCCGCCGCGCGGCCCAGCGGGTTGGCGGCGGCCAGCTCGCCGAGAAAACCCAGCTGGCGGGCGCGCTCGGTGGCAAAGCCGGCCGGCGCCACCGAGTTGACCAGGATCTGGTCCTTGGCACAGGCCTGGGCGAAGGATTTGGTCAGGCTCACCACCGCCGCCTTGGTGGCGGCATAGTGGGCGTTCTGCGGGTGCGCCTTGAAGGCGTCCACCGAGGTCACGTTGACGATGCGCCCGGTCACCTGCGGCGCCGCGACGAAGCCCTGCATGTGGCGCACGGCGGCGACCATCATGTGGTAGGTGCCCTTGATGTTGACCGCGTTTTCCAGGTCCCACTCTTCGTCGGTGATCTCGAAGATGTCCTGGCGCGGGTAGATTGCCGCGCTGTTGACCAGGCAGTGCACCCGCCCCAGCGCCTCGACGACCTGCCCGAAGGCTGCATGGGCGCTGGCCTGGCGCGAAATGTCCGCCGCCGCGGTGGCCACCTCGCAATCCAGGGCGCGCAAGGTGCTTGCCGCCTCGGCCATCAACTGCTCATTGCGATCGATCAAGCCGATTTTTCGTGCCCCACGCTTGACCATCAACCTGGCGGTCTCCAGGCCCAAACCCGAAGCCCCGCCAACGATTACGACCGTCTGACCTTCCATAACCACCTCCACGCATTAGTCTTTACGTAAGATGCCTGTTGTCTTACATTTGGTCAAACCGAATTTGCCCCGCTCGATGCCCATACAGGACTGCGCCATGCCCGCTGCCGCTACTGCCTGCTCGCCCCGGGACCGCCTGCTCGACGCGGCCACCGAACTGTTCGCCACCCGCGGCTACCAGGCCATCGGCCTGCGCGACCTGGCCAGCCATCTGGGCCTGCGTGCCGGCTCGCTGTACCACCACATCGAGAACAAGCAGTGCCTGTTGTTCGAGCTGATCGAGTCGACCCTGGCCGACCTGGTGTTCGACACAAAACGCTGCATGAAAGGCGCCAGAACCCCCGAAGAACGCCTGCAGCGCTTCGTCCAGGCGTTTGTGCGGTTCAACCTGGCGCACGCCCATCGCGTGCAATTGGTGACTCGCGAGTACGTCAACCTGTCCCACGACCAGCAGTTGCAGATCGACGCGCTCAACCGCAGCCATGCGTCGATCCTGAGCGGCATCATTGCTAGCGAGTGTGCACGCGACGGGCGCCAGGGAGGCGCGATCGGCCTCGTCACCCATGCCGTCATCGGCATGCTGTACGGGCACGCGCAGTGGCGCGGGGTGCAGGTCAGCGAACAGGGCCTGACCCAGGCCCTGATCACCTTCGTCACGGGCATCATCGAAAGCGCCAAGAACAATTCCAACATGGCCTGATCTACATGCACCCACAGCGCAAGACCTTGCACAACGAGCTGCACGCCCGCCCCTCGCTGTACTTCGACGAGCCCGCCCACGTCTACCACCTGGCCTTTCTCAGCGACGACGCACGCTGCGAGGCGCTGCTGCAGCAGTGCTGCCCGGAGCCGGTGAGCCCCGGCGCCGTGCAGGGCATCACCCGACTGCAAGGCCACGCCCTGAAATGGGAACGGCACGCCGAGTTCGTCACCCTCACCCTGGTGGTCACCACCACCGAGCAGACGCCGGACTGGCAGCCCCTGCCCGCGCTGCTGATGGACAGGGTCGATGCCTTTTTGCCGTACCTGATCAATGCCGTGCAGATCATGGTGCACAACGACGCGGCATTTGCCGGCGAGCTGTCGCGCTACGGTTTCAAGGACCCGTGCGGCTCGTGCATTGGCGGGGGCGATGCGCGGGTATGGAGCGATTTTCGCCTGGGCGAGGACGGCACCAACCGCTTCCTGTTCGTCAACAGGCGCCTCAATGCCTACCGCCAGGGTCGCATGATCCGGCGCCTGCTGGAGATCGAGACCTACCGCATGATGGCCTCGCTGTCGCTGGACACCGCCAAGGCCCTGAGCGTGGAGCTCAATGCCTACGACAGAACCCTGGTGAGCCTGTCCGAGCGCAACGCCGACCCGCAGCCGGGCAACGCCAAGGCACTGCTGGGCGACATTGCCGGGCTGTCGGCGCAGATGGTGCGCAGCGCCGCGAAGACCCGCCACCGCTTCAGCGCCACCCAAGCCTATGCGCAACTGGTGTTCGAGCGCCTGGGCGAGCTGCGCGAAAGCCACCTGGGCGATTGCCAGCGGTTGGGTATCTTCATCGAACGGCGCTTCAAGCCCACGGTGCGCTACTGCGCGGTGACCGAACAGCGCCTGGACCAGCTGGCCAAGAGCGTGGCCAACCTGGGCGACCTGCTGCAGGCACGGGTGCAGGTGGAAATGGAGGAGCAGAACGCGGAGATCCTCAAGAGCCTGAGCACCCGCGCCGACACCCAGATCAAGATCCAGCGCGCAGTGGAAGGGTTGTCGATCATCGCCATCACCTACTACCTGCTCAACCTGTTCAAGCTGATCTATTCAGGCCTGACGGTGATGGGGCTGCAGGTCAGCGCACGGGACGCACTGCTGGGCATGGCGCCGCTGGCCATCGGCGTGCTGGGGTTGATTCTGGTGCGGGTGCGCAAGGTCAAGCACAACGATCACTAGCCCTGCGGCCAGCGCTTGAACCTGCATTGCTTAAACCGAGCGCCATGGCCTGCATGCCTTGGCGCCGCTGGCCCGGCAGCGAAACGCAACACGAACGGAAGCCGATCGCAATCAAGCAGCTTTTGATAGTTGGGGAAGGTTGATACGAGAAAAAATGGCAGGGGCGGCTGGATTCGAACCAACGCATGGCAGGATCAAAACCTGCTGCCTTACCGCTTGGCGACGCCCCTGTGATGCAACTGGAAGCCCATGAAAGGCCTCGGCAGGAATGAGCGGAAATGTACCAACTTTCGCTTCGCCAGGGAAGCCCCCAACGATAAAAAATAACCAAAAAACAGGTGGTTACCGCATGGCTTACGGCATATCCGGCTTTTGCGGCCCGTTCACGCAGCCAAATCGCGTCTCCTTCGACGGGCCGTACCCATAAAAAGAGGTGTAGCACTTGCTGAAATGGCTGGGCGAAACAAAGCCGCACGCCAGGGCCACATCGATCAATGCCAGGTCCGAGTGCTGCAACAACCGGCGACTCTCGGTAATGCGCAACTCCAGGTAGTAACGGACCGGCGTGGTCCCCAGCTGCGACTGGAACAGCCGCTCGATCTGACGCCGGGACAACCCCACATACTGCGCCAACTGCACCTGGCTCAGCGGCTCTTCAAGGTTGGCCCCCATCAGCTTGATCGCCTCGCGCAGCGGCGCACTCATGTTCTGGTGCACGGTCGGCTGCACCCGGCGAAAGCGCGAGGCCTCGTAGGCCAGGATATCGACCACGGCATCCACCAGGCCACGCCCATGACGCTGGCCGATCCATTCCAGCACCATGTTGAACGCCCCCGCCGGGCTGCCCGCCGTCAGGCGGTCTCGGTCCACCGTGTAGCTCTCCCCTGTCACCTGGCTATGCCTGGCCAGCTCGGCCAGCGCCGCACGGTTTTCCGGGTGCACCGCACACTGGTAGCCATCGAGCAGGCCGGCCTGGGCCAGAAACCAGGCACCATTCCACAGCCCCGCCAACGCCACCCCCACCTGCGCAGCCCGTTGCAGCAACAGCGCCAGCTCCGGCAGCGGGCGCAGCACGGTGCGCAGGCCACCACACACCACCAGCAGGTCCAGGCCTTCGAGCGTCTTCAGCCCCAGCGGGGCATCCGGGCAGATCACCAGCCCCAGGTCGCTGACCACCGAGGCACCGTCAAGGCTGAAGGTGGTGGTGGCGAAGGCATCGGCCTGGATCAGGTTGGCGGTGACCAGGGTATCGAGCGCCTGGGTGAAGGCCGGCAACGAAAAATGTTCGAGCAGCACAAAGCCCACCCGCGCCCGGGGCCCGCTGCCGTGACCCTGCCCGCCTACAAAACGCAGGTTCGAGCCCTGCAGGGCACCGCTGAACTGCCGCCGTTGCACCACGTTCTGCCTCTTCTGGTTGTTCTGGTAAAGCGTGCAGCGCACGCCGGGTGGCACGGCAATATGCCTTCAAATGCCCCCGCCGCGATAGTCGTCGCCACGCTCGACAGTTGAAACTTTCTGCGCGCGCGCCCGGTCCAGACCTCTGACTATCACTTGTAAACGTGAGGGATCGAATGACGACGACAGTGGGCGACTTCCTGGTTGAGCGGCTGTATCAATGGGGCGTGCGACGTATCTACGGCTACCCCGGCGATGGCATCAACGGCGTGTTCGGCGCGCTCGACCGGGCCCGGGGCAAGATCGAATTCATCCAGGCGCGGCACGAGGAAATGGCCGCGTTCATGGCCGCAGCCCATGCCAAGTTCACCGGCGAGCTGGGGGTGTGCATCGCCACCTCCGGCCCCGGCGCCTCGCACCTGCTCACCGGCCTCTACGATGCGCGCATGGACCACATGCCGGTGCTCGCCATCGTCGGCCAGCAGGCCCGCACCGCGCTGGGCGGCCATTACCAGCAGGAACTGGACCTGTTGTCGATGTTCAAGGACGTGGCCGGCGCCTTCGTGCAGCAGGCCTCCGAACCCTCCCAGGTACGCCACCTGATCGACCGTGCCGTGCGCACGGCGGTGGGCGAGCGCCGCGTCACGGCGGTGATCCTGCCCAACGACCTGCAGGATCTGCCCTATAAAGAACCCGCCCGTGCCCACGGCACCCTGCATTCGGGCGTCGGCTACAGCAAGCCCAGGGTGGTGCCCTACGAGGCCGACCTGCAGCGCGCCGCCGACATCCTCAATGCGGGCAAGAAGGTCGCCGTGCTGGTTGGTGCGGGCGCGCTGAACGCCACCGACGAGGTCATCGCCGTGGCCGAAAAACTTGGCGCCGGCGTGGCCAAGGCGCTGCTGGGCAAGGCCGCCCTGCCCGACGAACTGCCCTGGGTCACCGGCGCCATCGGCCTGCTCGGCACCGAGCCCAGCTACAAGCTGATGCAGGAGTGCGACACCCTGCTGATGATCGGCTCGGGCTTCCCCTACGCCGAGTTTCTGCCCAAGGAGGGCCAGGCCCGCGCGGTGCAGATCGACATCCAGCCCGACATGCTCAGCCTGCGCTACCCGATGGAGGTCAACCTGGTGGGCGATGCGGCCGAAACCCTGAGCGCCCTGCTGCCGCTGCTCGACAGCAAGACCAGCCGCAGCTGGCGCAAGAAGGTCGAAGGCTGGCGCGCCCGCTGGGACAAGACCCTGGAAAAACGCGCACTGGTCAGCGCCAACCCGATCAACCCGCAGCGGGTGGTGCACGAGCTGTCCCCTCGCCTGCCCGACCAGGCCATCATCACCAGCGACTCGGGTTCGTGCGCCAACTGGTACGCCCGCGACCTGAAGATCCGCCGCGGCATGCAGTGCTCGCTGTCCGGCGGCCTGGCCTCGATGGGTGCGGCCGTGCCCTACGCCATCGCGGCCAAGTTCGCCCACCCCGAGCGCCCGGTGATCGCGCTGGTGGGCGACGGCGCCATGCAGATGAACAACATGGCCGAGCTGATCACCGTGGCCAAGTACTGGCGTCAGTGGCAGACCCCGAACTGGATCTGCGCGGTGTTCAACAACGAGGACCTCAACCAGGTCACCTGGGAGCAGCGGGTAATGGAGGGCGACCCCAAGTTCGAGGCGTCGCAGAACATTCCCGACGTGCCCTACCACCTGTTTGCCATCTCCATCGGGCTCAAGGGCATTTTCGTCGAGCGTGAAGAAGACGTTGCCGCCGCCTGGGAGCAGGCCCTGGCCAGCGACTGCCCGGTGCTGATCGAGTTCAAGACCGACCCCAACGTGGCGCCCCTGCCGCCGCACATCACCGTGCAACAGGCGAAGAACTTCGCCACCACCCTGCTCAAGGGCGACCCCGACGAAGCCGGCGTGATCACCCAGACCGCCAAGCAGGTGCTCAGCGCGGTGCTGCCCAAGCGCAAGCGCTGATTGCATGCCCACGCCGCTTCGCTGAGGCGGCGTGGGCGTGGGCAGTGTGCCTTCATCCAAACTGCATGATCCGGTGGCCGTTTCGGGCAATTTGCAAGCCTGACGCTGCCCATGCGCGGGCGACGCCGTTGATTCAACGAGGTTTTTCCAGCGGTGCAGGCTGGCACCGTTGATGCAACGACTACCGAGGCGAACACGCCACCGTACCCGCCACCGGAGATCACCATGAATGCCATTGAACTGCTCGAAGCCGATCACAAGCGCGTAAAGGCCCTGTTGGCAAAACTGAGCGCATCCACCGAGCGCGGCGTCAAGACGCGCACCCAGCTGCTTGCCGAACTGGAGATGGAAATCACCGTGCACACCGAGATCGAGGAGCAGATCCTCTACCCGGCGTTCAAGCAGGCCGGCGGCAAGGAACAGGACGTGATGTACTACGAGGCCAAGGAAGAGCACCGCACCGTCGACTCCCTGGTGCTGCCCGACCTCAAGACCACCGACCCGTCGACCCCGGAGTTCACCGGCCGCGTCAAGGTGGTGAAGGAGCTGCTCGAACACCACATCGAGGAAGAAGAGTCCGAGATGTTCCCGCAGGCCCGCAAGCTGCTGAAAAAGGCCGAACTCGAGGCCCTTGGCGAACAGATGCAGGCGTTCAAGGCCAACTACATGAAGGCCCTCAAGAACACCACCAGCCACTGATCCCTTCCCCAGGCCCGCCGCCGGGCGGGCCCGCCCCACCTTTGGTCGTGCCCTTGGCAGTCACCTGTCACTTGCCTTGAACTCTGCCGCCACGTCCATCGTCATCCGCCTGAGAGTCCGTAAAACAGTGCTTGGCAATCAGCGCAGTGTGCCCGGCGTTTATCCGAACGTAAGGGAGAACCACAATGAACGGGACTGATCAGTCGGCCCACGGCGACGCCTCGCAGTCGCCCCAGGGCACCCCGCAGGAACACCTGCACACCCTGGCCGAAGACGCCGGGGCATTGCTCGACGACGCCAGGGAACACGGCGCCAGACAGTACGAGCAGTATCGCGACCTGGCCGCCGAACAGCTCGACTCGCTGGTCGAAGGCGCCCAGTCGGCAGCCTCGGCCCTTGAAGGCAAGGATTCCCTCGGGCTGGCCCAGTACATGGCGCAACTGGCCAGCGGGCTGGGCGATTTTGCCGACCAGGTCCGCGACAACAGCATCGAGGACCTGGTGCACAAGGGCGCGCAACTGGCCCGCGACAACCCCACGCTGTTCCTGGCCGGCAGCGTCGCCATCGGCTTTGGCCTGTCGCGCTTCCTGCGCGCCAGCAGCAGCCACCCGACCGCGTCGGCCCCCCCCACGCAGGCCTACGGCGCCAGCACGCCCTACCAGAGCTCGGTACCGCCGCTGCGCGACAACCCCGTGCCCGCCGACCCGCTGGGCCGCACCCTGGCCGATGGCCCCAACACCCAGGACAGCTTCAAGGGAGGTGTGTGATGGAACGCGACCCACTCGATACCCTGCCCCCCGCGCCACCGGGCGAGCACGACAACACCAGCATCGGCAGCCTGCTGCGCCAGCTCACCCGTGAAGTGCCCGAGCTGTTCACCAAGGAGCTGGCACTGGCCAAGGCCGAACTGCAACGCAGCCTGACCACCCTCAAGGCCGGTACAGCCGCCGTGGCCGGCGGCGCCATGGTGCTGCTGGCGGGCCTGATCATCCTGCTGATGGCGGCGGTGTACGGCCTGGCCTACGTTGTCGCGCCCTGGCTGGCGGCGCTGATCGTGGGCGCGGTGACCCTGGTCATCGGCTTCGTGATGCTGCAGGCCGGCAAGAAGCAGTTCGACCCGTCCAACCTCACCCCTGACCGCACCCTGCATGCCCTGCAACAGGACAAGGACGCACTGAAGAGGAAAGTCTCATGAGCACCTCATTCGAAGCCGAATCGCAAAAGAGCCCGGAAACCCTGGAGCAGGAGATCGACGCCAAGCGCGCCAGCATCAGCCACCTGGTGGACTCGCTGGAACACCGCCTCACCCCCGGCCAGCTGATCGACCAGGGCATGGCGTACTTCAAGGGCAACGGCGGCGAGTTCTTCCAGAACCTGGGCACCACCCTGAAGAACAACCCGGTGCCCACCGTGCTCACCGGCGTGGGCCTGGCGTGGCTGGCACTGAACCAGAACCGCCCCTTCTCACCCGGCTCCCCGACCTTTGGCGGCAGCGGCCTGGCCGACACGCTGGGCGACGCTGCCAGCGGCATCAAGGGCGCCATGGCCCAGGCCGGCGAGCACCTGCACCACGCCTCGGACGTGGCCCACGACAAGGCGCGCGACGCCGGCGACAGCCTGGGCAGCTCGGCCGACAAGGTGCGCCAGGCCGCGCACCACGCCAGCGACCGGGTGCAGGCCCAGGCCGCGCAGCTCAAGGGCCAGTTCGACCACCTGCTCAAGGACCAGCCGCTGGTGCTGGCCGCCATCGGCATCGCCCTCGGCGCGGCCCTGGGCGCGGCATTGCCCGGCACGCGCAAGGAGGACGAACTGATGGGCGAAACCCGCGATGCCCTGGCCGACAAGGTGACCCGCACCGGCAAGGCGCTGTACGCCGACGCCACCCAGGCCGTGCACAACGCCGACGCCAGCGCGCCGGCAGCTGCCGCGCAGGCCCCCCGCGAGGGGCCTGCCGACCTGTCCGACGGGCTGGGCTTCAGGCCCTGAGTGTCGCCCCGGCGCCCTGTGCGCCGGGGCGCGCCCCTCTGTGTTGCACCTACCTACGCGAAGCTGGAGAGACCATGAGAGCACTCACCTACCACGGCGCCCACGACGTCAGGGTCGATACCGTAATCGACCCCATTCTGGAAGAACCCGACGACCTGATCCTGCGGGTGACCGCCACCGCCATCTGCGGCTCGGACCTGCACCTGTACCGCGGCAAGATCCCGGCGGTCGAAGACGGCGATATCTTCGGTCACGAGTTCATGGGCGTGGTCGAGGAAGTCGGCACCGGGGTGACCGCGGTGCAGCCGGGCGATCGCGTGGTGATCCCGTTCGTGATTGCCTGCGGCAGCTGTTTCTTCTGCCAGCAGGACCTGTTCGCCGCGTGCGAGACCACCAATACCGGGCGCGGGGCGATCCTCAACAAGAAGCTCATCCCCTCTGGCGCAGCGCTGTTCGGCTACAGCCACCTGTACGGTGGCGTACCCGGCGGCCAGGCCGAGTACGTGCGCGTACCCAAGGCCAACACCGGTCCGTTCCGCGTGCCGGGCACGCTGAGCGACGAGAAGGTGCTGTTTCTGTCCGACATCCTGCCCACGGCCTTCCAGGCGGTGAAGAACACCGAGATCGGCCAGGGTTCGAGCCTCGCCATCTACGGCGCGGGGCCGGTCGGGCTGCTGTGCGCGGCGGTGGCGCGGATGCTCGGCGCCGAACGCATCTTCATGGTCGACCACCACCCCTACCGGCTGGCCTATGCGCAGCAGGCGTATGGCGTGATCCCGATCAATTTCGACGATGACGACGACCCGGCCGATACCATCATCCGCCAGACCCCGGGCATGCGCGGGGTGGATGGTGTGGTCGATGCGGTGGGCTTCGAGGCCAAGGGCAGCACCACCGAAACCGTGCTGGCCGCGCTCAAGCTCGAGGGCAGCAGCGGCAAGGCCTTGCGCCAGTGCATCGCGGCAGCCCGGCGCGGCGGTGTGGTCAGTGTACCGGGGGTGTATTCGGGGTTCATCCACGGCTTCCTGTTCGGCGATGCGTTCGACAAGGGCCTGACCTTTCGCATGGGCCAGACCCACGTGCAGCGCTACCTGCCCGAACTGCTGGGCTACATCGAAACCGGCGCGCTCACGCCGGAAACCATCATCACCCACCGCCTGTCGCTGGAGCAGGCGGCCGAGGGCTACAGGATCTTCGACAAGAAGGAGCAGGAGTGCCGCAAGGTCATCCTCACGCCTGGCGACAGCAGCATCGAGTTGCCGATGGCCATCGTCGACGACGGCGTGGTGGCCTGAGCCCGTGACGCTGGCCGGCAGCCTCGCCGGTCAGCGTCGGGCGGGTTCAGTGGTGGGCGTGCAGCGCTTCGATCAGCTGCGCCTTGGTCATGCTCGAGCGCCCCTTGATGTCCTTGCTGCGCGCCTCCTTGAGCAGGCTTTGCTTGGTCTGGCTGGCCAACGAGGTGGTGGAGGTGCGCGCGTGGCCGGCGCGGGTGCTGGCGGCGCGTTTGGCCGAGTCGGAGGCAGCGGCGTGCTTTTCGCCGGCCGGGGTGCTGCGACCTGAGCCGCCCTTTTTCTCGCCCCCGCCAGACTGCTTGTTCACCGTGGCCCAGGCACGCGCCTCGGCCTCGGCTTTGGGCGTGCCTTTTTGCTCGTAGCTTTCTTCGATGTGCTGCGCCTTGCGTTTCTGCTCGGCGGTGTACTTGGCTTTGCTTCCCTGGGGCATGGTGCTCACCCTCGATCCGGTTGAATGCGGGCCCGTGTCACGGGCCATTCAGGGGGTTTGAGGGCGCGCGTGCGCCAGGGTGCGATTGGGTGGATGAATGGCAGAGGAGCGAAGACCACCGGCCTCTTCGCTGGCACGCCAGTGAACGAGCGCGAAGCGCTCGCCACCTGTCCTACTGGGTAGCCCCGGCCATCTGCCCCGCCGGCTCATCCGCCCCGCCGATCGGCGCCTTGAGCAACAGGAAGTACGCCAGCGCCGAGCACAGCGCCACCACCGCACTGATCATGAACGCGGTATTGAACGAGCCCGAATACTGGATGCTGAACCCGGTCACGATCGGCGCCACGGACCCTGCAATGTAGCCGCCAAAGTTCTGGATCGAACCAAACGAGGCCACCCGCGGGCTGTCGACGATGGTGTTGACGATCATCCACGCCGTGGCACTGGCCATGTTGATGCTGAACAGCGCCAGGCACAGCAGTATCACGCACCCGGTCAACCCGCTCACATACGACAGCGGCAAGGTGAACAGCGCCGCCAGCACCAGCCCGGTGATCACGCTGAACTTGCGGCTGGCCAGCACGCTCATGCCACGCCGTACCAGCAGGTCGCAGAACCGCCCCGCCACGATGGTGCCCACCGCGCCGAAACCATAGGCCAGCGATACCACCCACGCGGTGTCGTACAGGTTCAGCCCATGCTCGCGCTCGAAGTAGCCCGGCAGCCAGGTCAGGTGCAGCCACAGCATGTAGATCACGCCCATGAAGCCCAGCACCGCGCCCCAGGTGCTGCGATGCTTGAACAGGTCGAGCCAGCCGGCAAAGTACGACGCCTTGGGCGCCTGCACCGCGTCAGCCCGCGGCGCCGGCTGTTCGCTTGGCAGCGCCTGGCCCTGCGCCGCCAGTTCGGCCAGGTACCTGGCCTTGCTCTTGTAGAACGTCAACCAGCACAGCGCCAGCACGATGCCGATCACGCCGGTGATGATGAACATCCCGCGCCAACCGAAGTTGACCATGAACAGCGTCAGCAACGGTGGCGCCAGGCACGGCCCCAGGCAGGTCGACGACCACACGATGCCGGTCGGCGTGCCCCTCTCGTTGGCGTCGAACCATTCCGACAGCGCCTTGGCCGCCGAGGGGAACATCGGCGCCTCGCCGATCCCCAGCAGCACCCGCAGGCCCATGAAGCCGCCAAAGCTGTTGACCAGCCCGCACAGCGACTGCGCCACCGACCAGGCCAGCAACGAGGCGCCCAGGGCGATCTTGCTGCCCAGGCGGTCGATGATCAGGCCCAGTGGCAACTGCGCAAAGGCATAGGCCACGGAGAAGGCCGACAGCAGGATGCCCATCTGCGAAGGGCTGATGAGCATGTCGCGCTGGATCGAGGTGTTGGCAATCGACAGCGCGCTGCGGTCCAGGTAGTTGACGATGCCGATCAACAGCAGAAACACGACGGTGATGCGTTGGTACTTCTTCAGTGCGTTCATCTGATGGCCTTTATTATTGTTGTTGCAGCGTCAAACGCCGAGGCGATCCTTCATCCACACGTCATCCCTGGAATACGCACGCCCGCTCAGGGCTGGCGTGCAGTCACTGCCACCTCCAGCAAGCCACGACGGCTCAGGCTTTCGATCAGCGCACGCAGGCCGAATGCCCATTGTGGCGCCTGGTCGCTGGTGGTCACGCGGTTGCACAGGCTGCCCAGCAGCGGGTTGCTGATGGTGACCACATCGCCCAGCTTGTGGGTGAAACCGCTACCGGGCTGGTCACGGTCCTGCTTGGGCGCGAACAGCGTACCCAGAAACAGCACCAGGCCGTCGGGGTACTGGTGGTTCTCGTTGAGGGTCTGCTGCACCAGGTCGACCGGGTCGCGGCTGATCTGGCGCATCGAGCTGCGCCCCTGCAGCACGAAGCCATCCCGGCCTTCGACGCGCAGGTCGACTTCGGCGGCGCGCACGTCCTCCAGGCTGAAGGTCTCGTCGAACAGGCGCAGCAGCGGGCCGAGGGCGGTCGAGGCGTTGTTGTCCTTGGCCTTGGACAGCAGCAGCGCGCTGCGCCCCTCGAAGTCGCGCAGGTTCACGTCGTTGCCCAGCATGGCGCCGTGGATGGTGCCGTTGCTCGACACCGCCAGCACCACCTCGGGCTCGGGGTTGTTCCAGCTGGACTTGGGGTGCAGGCCGATATCGGCGCCGTGGCCGACCGCCGACAACGGCTGGGCCTTGGTGAACACTTCGGCGTCCGGGCCGATGCCCACTTCCAGGTACTGCGACCACATGCCCTGCTCCACCAGCAGCACGCGCAGTTCTTCGGCCTGGGCCGAGCCGGGCACGATACGCGACAGGTCGGCGCCGATGCGGCTGACCAGGGTGTCGCGAATCGCGTCGGCCTTGGCCGGGTCGCCCTTGGCCTGCTCTTCGACCACACGCTCCAGCAGACTGGCGGCGAAGGTCACGCCGGCGGCCTTGACCGCCTGCAGGTCGATGGGGGCCAGCAACCATGGCAGGCGCGCATCGCGCTGCTGCGGGTCGCTGTTGGCCAGCAGAGCGGGCAGCTCGATCAACGCCTCGCCCAGCGGCAGTGCGCGCAGGTAGGCGGCCGGGTCGGGTTGTTCGAGCAGGGCCGAGACGGTGGCCACATGGGCACTGATGTCATGCACCGCGCCGGCCCTGACCAGCACCACGGCCGGGCCCTGCTCGGGCAGCCACACCCGCCCTACCCAGCTGCCGGTGGCGAACACGGCGAGATCGTTGCTCAGTGCGAGAGGCGCGTGCGCCTGGTTCTGGTTGGTCATGTGTGCACTCTTGTTGTGGTGGTCGGTCATTGCGAAAGCGGCGCAAGTTGCAACTGCGCAGCGGTCTGGTTCAGCGCATCGAGCACCGCCGGCGACAGGCCCAGGCCCTCGCGCAACGCCTGCTCGCGCAGTTTCAGCCCGGCCTGGCCCGGCAGGCGCACCGGGCGCTGCGGGTCGAGCGGACGGCTGGCCAGCACCAACTGGCCAAGGAAGCTGCTCTCGGCGGTAAAGGCCTCAAGCCCGCCGAAGAAGCGCGGGTCGATCACCACTGCGGTGGCCGAGGCGCCCCACTGCTGCGGCGCGTCCTTGCGCCCGTGCCCGGCCAGGCCCGAGGTCAGCGCCTCGACCAGCAGGGCCAGGGCAAAGCCCTTGTGCCCGAAGGCCTGCCCGCCCAATGGCAGCAGGCTGCCCTGGGGCGTGGTGAAGAAGTCGCGCGGGTCGTTGCTCGGCGTGCCGTCGTTACTCATCAGCACGGCGTGAGGCAAGGTGGTGCCGGCATCGCGGCACTGGCCCACCAGGCCCAGGGTGACGCTGGACATGCTCACATCCAGCAGGATCGGCTCGCCCTGGGTCGGAATACCCGCGGCAATCGGGTTGGGGGTGTAGATCGGGTCGATGCCGCCCTGGGCGCACACCAGCCCCACCGACGGGTCGGAGGAATACAGCAGGGCCACCAGGCCACGGTCGGTGTAGGGCTTGAGGTAGGACGCCAGGCAGCCGATGTGCGAGGCACGGCGCACCACCGAGATGCCGATACCCTGCGCCTGGGCACCCTGCGCGGCGCATGCCAGGGCACGCTCCACGCAGTACGGCCCGAGCACGTAGTGGCCGTCGAACAGCGTGGCGATGCCGCTGCCCTGCAGGTGTTCGAGGTCGGCGGCACGTGCCTTGACCTCACCGCGCTGTACGCCATCGACATAGCGGCTGACCAGGTTCAGGCCGTGGGTGCGGTGCCCCAGCAGCTCGCCCTCGAGCAGCACGCGGGTCACCACCCGGGCCACCTCGGCGTCGGCCCCGGCACCCTCGAACAACTGTTCGACGAACCGGGTCAGCGTGGCCGTGTCGTAGCGCCGGGCTTCAGACATCGCTCAGGCCCTGGCGACTGTACTGGCCATCGACCAGGCGCTGGATACCCAGCGGGTTGGCGTCCTTGAGGGCGTCCGGCAGCAGCGCGTCGGGCACGTTCTGGTAGCACACCGGGCGCAGGAAGCGGTCGATGGCCAGGGTGCCGACCGAGGTGCCGCGGGCATCGGAGGTGGCCGGGTACGGGCCGCCGTGCACCATCGCGTCACACACCTCCACACCGGTGGGGTAGCCGTTGACCAGCACGCGGCCGACCTTGTCTTCGAGCACGCCGAACAGCTGGGCGAAGGCCGGCAGGTCGTCACCGTCGGCCAGCAGCGTGGCGGTGAGCTGGCCACGCAGGGCGCTGACGGCGCGCAGCAGCTCGGCGTCGTCGGCCACCTGGATCACGATGGTGCAGGGGCCGAACACCTCTTCCTGCAGCAGTTCGTCGTGTTCCAGCAGCAGGCTGACATCGGCGCCGAACAGCTGCGCCTGGGCCTGGTTGCCGGCTTGTGCCTGGCCGCTCAGGTGCTGGATGCCGGGGTGCGCCAGCAGTGCCTGCAGGCCCTTGCCATAGCTGGCCAGGGTGCCGGCGTTGAGCATGGTCTGCGGCGCCTGTTCGGCCAGGTGGCCGCCCAGTTGCTCGATGAAGGTGGTGAAGGCCGGCGAGCGGATGCCCAGCACCAGGCCCGGGTTGGTACAGAACTGGCCACAGCCCTGCACCACCGAGGCGGCCAGTTCCCTGGCCATCTGCGCACCACGGCTGGCCAGTGCCTGCGGCAGCGCCAGTACCGGGTTGATGCTCGACATCTCGGCAAATACCGGGATCGGCTGCGGCCGCGCCGCCGCCATGTCGCACAGGGCACGGCCGCCCTTGAGCGAACCGGTGAAGCCCACGGCCTGGATGCCGGGGTGCTTGACCAGCGCCTCGCCCACCCCGCCACCGAAGATCATGTTGAACACGCCGGCCGGCATGCCGGTTTTGTCGGCCGCACGCAGCAGCGCCTCAGCCACGCGCTCGGCAGTGGCCATGTGGCCACTGTGGGCCTTGAACACCACCGGGCAACCGGCCGCCAGCGCTGCGGCGGTGTCGCCGCCAGCGGTGGAGAATGCCAGCGGGAAGTTGCTAGCGCCGAACACCGCCACCGGGCCCACGCCGATGCGGTACTGGCGCAGGTCCGGACGTGGCAGCGGCGTGCGCTCGGGCAGCGCCTGGTCGATGCGCGCACCGTAGAAGTCGCCACGGCGCAGCACCTTGGCGAACAGGCGCATCTGGCCGCTGGTGCGACCGCGCTCCCCCTGGATGCGTGCGCTTGGCAGCGCGGTTTCGCGGCAGGTCAGCGCCACGAAGTCCTCGCCCAGGGCGTCGAGTTCATCGGCAATGGCGTCGAGAAATTCGGCCCGGCGCACGGCCGGCAGGCTGCGAAACAACGGGAAGGCCGCGCTGGCACCGGCAACGGCGCTGTCGACTTCGTCCAGGGTGGCCTGGTGGAAACCGCCCGGCAGGCGTTCGCCGGTGTGGGCGTCGACGCTGTAGACCAGGGTGTCGCCCAGGGCGCTGCGCTGGCCTGCGATGAAGTTGTGTCCGGAAAAGCTCATGTGCATTTCGCCTCTGTAAGGGTGCGGAAAGGTCAATCAGGTCACGGCGCCGATCTGCCACGGCACGAACTCGTTCTGCCCGTAGCCGTGTTGCTCGCTCTTGCTGCGCTGGCCCGATGCGATGCGCAGCATCTGTTCGAAGATGTAGGCGCCGCGTTCTTCAATGCTGGTGGAACCGTCGGCAATGCCGCCGCAGTTCACGTCCATGTCTTCTTCCTGGTGCTCGAACACCCGGTTGTTGGTGGCCAGCTTGATCGACGGCGCCGGGGCGCAGCCGTAGGCCGAACCGCGACCGGTGGTGAAGGCGATCAGGTTGGCGCCGCCGGCGACCTGGCCGGTGGCCGACACCGGGTCGTAGCCGGGGGTGTCCATGAACACCAGCCCCTTGGCGCGCACGGCCTCGGCGTACTGGTACACGTCCACCAGGTTGCTGGAGCCGGCCTTGGCCACGGCGCCCAGGGATTTTTCGAGAATGGTGGTGAGGCCGCCGGCCTTGTTGCCGGCCGAGGGGTTGTTGTTGAGCTCGGCGTTCATGCGCTGGCAGTAGTCTTCCCACCAGTGGATGCGCGCGATCAGCTTCTCGCCCACTTCGCGGCTGACCGCACGGCGCGTCAGCAGGTGCTCGGCACCGTAGATTTCCGGGGTTTCGGACAGGATCGCGGTGCCGCCCGCAGCCACCAGGCGGTCTACCGCATTGCCCAGCGCGGGGTTGGCGGTGATGCCCGAATAGCCGTCGGAACCGCCGCATTGCAGGCCCACGATCAGGTGCCGGGCGCTGACCGGCTCGCGGCGCACCTGGTTGGCGTCGGCCAGCAGCGCCTTGACCTGCTCGATACCGGCGGCGATGGTCTTGGAGGTGCCGCCAATGCCCTGGATGGTGAACGCGCGCAACTGGGCGCCGGCGGTCAGCCCCTGGGTCTGCATCAGGCTTTCGATCTGGTTGGTCTCGCAGCCCAGGCCGATGATCAGCACGGCGGCGAAGTTGGGGTGCACGGCATAGCCGCCCAGGGTGCGGCGCAGCAGGCCCAGGGCTTCGCCGCTGGGGTCGACCGCGCAACCGGCACCGTGGGTCAGGGCCACCACGCCATCGACGTTGGGGTAGTCGGCCAGCGCCTCGGGGTGGATATCGCGGCGAAAATGGTCGGCCACGGCACGGGCAACGGTCGCCGAGCAGTTCACCGAGGTCAGGATGCCCACGTAGTTGCGGGTGGCCACCCGCCCGTCGGCACGCACGATGCCTTCGAAGAAGGCTTCCCTGGCCGGCACGCTGTGGGCGTCTTCGCCAAAGGCGTAGTCACGGGCGAAGTCGCCCATCTCCACGTTGTGCACATGCACGTGTTCGCCGGCCTCGATGGGCTGCGAGGCAAAACCGATGATCTGGCCATAGCGGCGCAGCGCCTCGCCCTGCTCCACGCGCTGGCTGGCCACCTTGTGCCCCGAAGGGATCGACTGGCGCACGGTGACCGCCTCGGCGTCCAGGTGCAGGCCCTCGGGCAGCACCTGGCGGGCAATCAGCACGTTGTCCAGCGGGTTGAGGCGGATGACCGCAGGGTCTTCGCTGCTGCGGGTTCTGGCAATCAGGTGCATGGGACCTCTCAGGGCGCTACGGCAAGCTTCTTGTTATGGCATCACGCCCGTCTTGTGCGGGCGAATCTGCACCAACTGTAAGGAGCCGGCCGGCGTATTCCCAATGAGATGATCCGATCAAGCGATAACCCTGGGTTATCGAAGTGCGAATTCTCGTTTCATTTATAGATCGTTTTATGACCCTCGGCTTGACGGCGCTGGCGGGCGAAGTCCAGCAGGATATCGGCGAACACCTGCGCCGAGCCGGTCAGCGGCTGGTCCTTGCGGGTGATGATGCCGTACTCCAGCGGTGCCAGGTGCAGCGGGGTCTGCAGCTCGCGAAACTGACCGCTGGCCAGCTGCGCCGCCACCATCGAGCGCGGCAGCATGGCGATCATCGGCCCCGACTGCAGCAGTTGCAGGAACATCGGCATCGAGATGGTATCCACGCTGTCGGCGGGGGTGGCGATGTTGGCAGCGCGAAACGCCCGCTCCAGGCGGTCGCGGATCGGCGTGCCGACCGGGTACAGCACCCACGGCCAGTCGCCCAGGGCCTCCAGCGGCGTGATCTCGAGCTGGTTGAGCGGGTGGCTGCTGTTGACCACCAGGCAGAAGGGCTCCGGCTCCAGTGCCTGGAAGTCGAACAACTGGGCGAAGCGCGGTTCGGTGAAGCGCCCGATCATCAGGTCGAGCTTGTTCTGTTCGAGCATCGCCAGCAGGTAGTCGCTGGACTGCTCCACCACTTCTATCGACAGCAGCGGGCTGCGCGCCTTGATCGCGGCAATGGCCTGGGGCAGCACCACCGAGGTGGCGGCGAAGATGCCGCCCACCTTGATGAAGCCGTGCCCGCCCTTGCGCAGGCGATTGACCTGGTCGACGAAGGTGTGCGAGTCGGCCAGCGCGTTCTGCGCATAGCGCACCACGTACTCGCCCAGCTCGGTGGGCGGCATGCTGCGCGGCAGGCGTTCGAACAGGGCAAAGCCGAACTGCTCCTCGAGGTCGCGCAGCATCTTGCTCAGGGCCGGCTGGCTGAGGTTCATGCGCGAGGCGGTGGCGTGCATGTTGCGCGTGCGCGCCAGGGTGTCGATCAGCACCAGGTGCTTGAAGCGCACCCAGTTGCAGAAGCTGGAATGGGTAATGTCCGAGGGCATCGGCTCAGTGCCTCCTGAAGATGGCGGCGCAGGTCATGTCATTGCGCCCGCAGGTAATGCAGCAGGGTGTTCAGCGCCACCGAGCGTGGGCGCGAACGCAGGGTCAGCAGGCCCAGGTTGACCATGCTGATGGGCAGCTCCACCGGCAGGATGGCGACCATGCCATAGCGCGCATAATGCTCGGCCACGTCGTTGGGCACCACCGCGATCATATCGGAGGCTTCGAGCATGGCGGTGGTGGCCAGGATCGAGGCGGTCTCGACGATGTCCAGCGACTGCACCATGCCGCCGGCCTGCAGCGCGCTTTCCACGCGCCGGCGCATGGGGCTGCCGAGCGGGTGCAGGATCCAGGTGAGGCTGACCAGGTCGGCCAGTTGCAGCGCCGCGGCGCCGGCCAGCGGGTGCCCTGCCCTGGCGATCACGCGCATCTGCTCGCCGATGTCGAACAGCTCGATGTCCAGGTCCTGGCTGTCACCCTGGTCGGGCAGGCGCCCGAGCACCACGTCGAAGTCGCCGCGCAGCAGCGCCGGCAGCAAGGTGTCGCTGGTGCCCACCTCGATGCTGATGCGCACCTTGGGGTGGTCGCGCTTGTAGGCCAGCACCGCGCCGGTCAGCAGGCGCGGCACCGGGCCCATCACCGTGCCCACCCGCACCAGGCCCATGGCACCGCGGGCCAGTTCGGCGATCTGCGCCTGGGCGTGCTCGAACTCGTGCAGCGCGCCCTGGGCATAGCGGATCATCACCTCGCCATACAGGGTGGGCTGCATGCCCCGGGGCAGGCGCTCGAACAGGCGTACGCCCAGGCGCTCCTCCAACTGCTGCAACAGCAGGCTCGCCGCCGGTTGGGTGGTGTGCATCGCCGCTGCGGCGCGGCGCAGGTTGCCGAACTCGCCCAGGGCGTTGAGCAAGGTGATCTGGCGGCTGGAAATTTTCAGCGCGCCAAGGCTGCGTGGCAGCAGCGGATCGGCTTCAGGGCTCGCAGACATATCGAATTCGGTATCCCTGGTTAGGAAACCGCGATTATGCACGTATCGCTCGGCAACCTACAGTCGGGTCTCCAAGTGGTCACCGAGAACAAGAGCCCGCCATGAGCATTCGAATTACCCACCTGAGCGTTCGCGATATCCGTTTCCCTACCTCGCTGTCGCTCGACGGCTCCGACGCGATGAACAGCGCACCGGACTATTCGGCGTCCTACGTGGTGCTGCACACCGACAGCCCCCTGGAAGGCCACGGCCTGACCTTCACCATCGGCCGCGGCAACGAGATCTGCGTGGCCGCGATCCAGTCGCTGGCACCGATGGTGGTGGGCCTGACCCTGGAAGAGATCACCGCCGACATGGGCGCCTTCTGGCACAACTTCACCGTGGGCGACAGCCAGCTGCGCTGGCTGGGCCCGGAAAAAGGCGTGATCCACCTCGCCACCGCGGCCATCATCAATGCCGTGTGGGACCTGTGGGCCAAGCACGAAGAAAAACCGGTGTGGAAGCTGCTGGCCGACATGAGCCCCGAGCAACTGGTGCGCTGCCTGGACTTCAGCTACGTCACCGACGTGATCACCCCCGAGGAAGCCATCGCCCTGCTGCGCCGCAATGCGCCGGGCAAGGCCGAGCGCGAGGCGCAGATGCTGCGCGAAGGCTACCCGGGCTACACCACCGCGCCGGGCTGGCTGGGCTACAGCGAAGAGAAGATGCGCCAGCTGACCCGCGAAGCCGTGGCCGATGGCTGGACCCACGTGAAGCAGAAGATCGGCGCCAACCTGGAAGACGACATTCGCCGCGCCGGCATCCTGCGTGACGAGCTGGGCTGGGAACGCACCCTGATGATGGACGCCAACCAGGTGTGGGGCGTGGACGAATCGATCGAGAACATGCGCCGCCTGGCCGCCTTCGCACCGCTGTGGATCGAGGAGCCGACCAGCCCCGACGACATCCTCGGCCATGCCACCATTCGCCAGCGCATCGCGCCGATCGGCGTGGCCACCGGCGAGCACTGCCACAACCGGGTGATGTTCAAGCAGATGTTCCAGGCCGGTGCGCTGGACTTCTGCCAGCTCGACGCGGCGCGCCTGGGCGGGCTGAACGAGGTGCTGATCGTGCTGCTGATGGCGGCCAAGTACGACGTGCCGGTGTGCCCGCATGGCGGGGGTGTGGGTTTGTGCGAATACGTGCAGAATATCGCGCTGTTCGACTACATCGGCGTTTCGGCCTCGCTGCACAACCGCGTGCTGGAATACGTCGACCACCTGCACGAGCACTTCATCGACCCGGTGGTGATCCGCCGCGGCCGCTACATGCCACCACTGCGCCCCGGCTACAGCATCGAGATGCACGCCGACACCCTGGAGCGCTACCAGTACCCGAACGGCCCGGTGTGGCTGGACATCGCCCGCACCTGATCGACACCCAAGCCCGCCGCCGCGCCCTGCGCGTCGGCGGGCCGCACCATCAATACCGGGGTTAACAATAATGACAATCCTCAATACCGCGACAGCGGCGGCCGCGCCCGCCGTGCCTGCCGAACAACGCCTGAACAGCCTGCTGCTGCGCAAACTGCTGCCGCTGCTGGTCATCGTCTACGTGATGAGCTTTCTGGACCGCACCAACATTGCCCTGGCCAAGGCCAGCATGGGCATCGACCTTGGGCTGTCGGCCGCTGCCTACGGCCTGGGTGCCGGGCTGTTCTTTCTGACCTACGCGCTGGCCGAGGTGCCAAGCAACCTGATCATGCACCGGGTGGGCGCACGTTTCTGGATCACCCGCATCATGATCACCTGGGGCCTGCTGTCGGCGGGCATGGCGTTCGTGCAGGGCGAGACCTCGTTCTACATCATGCGCCTGCTGCTGGGCGTGGCCGAGGCCGGGCTGTTCCCGGGGGTGATGCTGTACCTGACCTACTGGTTCGACCGCGAACAGCGGGCACGCGCCACCGGTTACTTTCTGCTGGGCGTGTGCCTGGCCAACATCCTCAGCGGGCCGCTGGGCGGTGCGTTGCTGCAGATGGACGGCTTGCTGGGCTGGCATGGCTGGCAGTGGCTGTTCGTGATCGAAGGCCTGCCGGCGGTGGCGCTGGCGTATGTGGTGTGGAAGAAACTGCCTGACGGGCCGGCCTCGGCCAAATGGCTGTCGGAGGCCGACAAGCGCGATATCGAGCAGCGCCTGAGCGCCGAAAAAGCCGCCGCGCCGCCACAGACCCGCCTGAGCCAGATGTTTCGCGACAAGCAGATCTGGCTGGCGATCGCGGTGTACTTCGTGCACCAGATAACCATCTACACGGTGATCTTCTTTCTGCCGGGCATCATCGGCACCTACGGCAACCTGTCGCCGTTCCAGATCGGCCTGCTGACCTCGGTACCGTGGATTGCCGCCGCCATTGGCGCCGCGACCTTCCCGCGCCTGGCCACCACCCCCACCCGCTGCCGGATGATCATGTTCTTCGGCTTGCTGACCATGGCGGCGGGGCTGGTGATTGCCTCGTTCTCCAACTCGTTCATCGGGCTGGTGGGCTTTTCGCTGACGGCGCTGATGCTGTTCGTGGTGCAATCGATCATCTTCGTGTTCCCGTCCAGCCGCCTGAGCGGCAGTGCACTGGCGGCGGGGCTGGCGTTCGTGACCATGTGCGGGCTGTTCGGCGGGTTCGTCGGGCCGTCGGTGATGGGGTTGATCGAGCAGACCACCGGCAGCACGCGCAACGGGCTGTGGGTGATCGCCGGCCTGCTGGTGCTGGCGGCGCTGATCAGCACGCGGTTGCGTCAGGGGCAGGAGGAGAAGGCTCAGGCCTGAGCCCATCTCGAATCGGCGCTGCCTGCATCGCGGGTCAAGCCCGCTCCCACAAGGATCATCGCGGTCCGTGTAGGAGCGGGCTTGACCCGCGATGGTGTTCATATCATTCCGAATGATAGTTACCTTCGCCCCATTCGATTCGTTGTTAATAGTTACAAATCGCAGAATCCGCCCACTCTCAATACATTGGCGGATCTATCCATGGAACACTCACTCAAACCCTTGCGCTATCCCCTTGCTGCCCTGGCACTGGTGGTGATGAGTGCCTGTGGTCGTACCCCGGAGGCCCCGCAAGCGCCCGGTGCGCCGAAAGTCACGGTGGCCAAGGTGCTGGAGCAGCCCATCAACGAATGGGACGAGTTCACCGGCCGCCTCGAAGCCCCCGAAACCGTCGAAGTACGCCCGCGCGTGTCCGGCCAGATCGACCAGGTAGCCTTCACCGAAGGTGCCCAGGTCAAGAAAGGCGACCTGCTGTTCCAGATCGATCCGCGCCCGTTCCAGGCTCAGGTACGCCAACTTGAAGCCCAACTGCAACAAGCCCGCGCCACCGCCACCCGCAGCCAGACCGAAGCCCAGCGCGGCGAGCGCCTGCGCAGCAGCAATGCGATTTCCGCCGAACTCGCCGAGTCGCGCACCAGTGCCGCCGCCGAAGCCCGCGCCGGGGTGGCCGCGATCCAGGCGCAACTGGACCTGGCCAGGCTGAACCTGAGCTTCACCCGCGTTACCGCGCCCATCAGCGGGCGTGTCAGCCGCGCCGAGTTCACCGCCGGCAACATCGTCACCGCCGATGTCACCGCGCTCACCAGCGTGGTGTCCACCGACAAGGTCTACGCCTACTTCGACGCCGACGAGCGCGTGTACCTCAAGTACACCCAGCTGGCCCGCGACGGCCAGCGCGGCCAGAGCACCCCGGTGTACCTGGGCCTGTCCAACGAAACCGGCAACCCGCACCTGGGCCAGATGAACTTCGTCGACAACCAGGTCAACCCCAAGACCGGCACCATTCGCGGTCGCGCGGTGTTCGACAACAGCGACGGCCAGTTCACCCCCGGGCTGTACGCGCGCCTGAAACTGGTCGGCAGCGCCACCTATTCGGCCGTGCTGATCAACGACGAGGCCGTGGGCACCGACCTGGGCAAGAAGTTCGTGCTGGTGATGGACAAGGACAACAAGGCCGATTACCGCGCCGTGGAGCTGGGCCCCAAACTCGAAGGCCTGCGTATCGTGCGCAGCGGCCTGAGCAAGGAAGACCGCATCGTGGTCAAGGGCCTGCAGCGTGTACGCCCTGGCTCGCCGGTCAGCCCTGAAGAAACCCCGATGGCCAGCGACACCACCCTCGCCGCCCTCGCCCAGCAACGCCAGGCCCTGGAAGCCAGCACCCCGAGCAAGCCGGTCACGGTCAAGCTCGCCAGTGCCGCGGCACCACGCGGTTAAGGGACCAGACCGATGAATTTTTCCCAGTTCTTCATTACCCGGCCGATCTTCGCCGCCGTGCTGTCGCTGCTGATCCTGATCGCCGGCAGCATCTCGCTGTTCCAGCTGCCGATCAGCGAATACCCCGAGGTGGTACCGCCCACCGTGGTGGTGCGCGCCAACTTCCCCGGTGCCAACCCCAAGGTGATCGGCGAAACCGTGGCGGCGCCGCTCGAGCAGGCCATCACCGGTGTCGAGAACATGCTGTACATGTCCTCGCAGTCCACCGCCGACGGCAAGATCACCCTGACCATCACCTTCGCCCTGGGCACCGACCTGGACAACGCGCAGGTGCAGGTGCAGAACCGTGTGACCCGCACCCAGCCCAAGCTGCCCGAGGAAGTCACGCGTATCGGTATCACCGTCGACAAGGCCTCGCCCGACCTGACCATGGTGGTGCACCTGACCTCGCCGGACAACCGCTACGACATGCTCTACCTGTCCAACTACGCGATCCTCAACATCAAGGACGAGCTGGCTCGCCTGGGTGGCGTGGGTGACGTGCAGCTGTTCGGCATGGGCGACTACTCGCTGCGCGTGTGGCTGGACCCGAACAAGACCGCCTCGCGCAACCTGACTGCCAGCGACGTGGTGGCTGCCATTCGCGAGCAGAACCGCCAGGTGGCCGCCGGCCAGCTCGGTTCGCCGCCCGCCCCCGGGGCCACCAGCTTCCAGCTGTCGGTCAACACCCAGGGCCGCCTGGTGAGCGAAGAGGAATTCGAGAACATCATCATCCGCTCCGGCGCCGACGGTGAAATCACCCGCCTCAAGGACATCGCCCGGGTGGAGCTGGGCTCCAGCCAGTACGCCCTGCGTTCGCTGCTCAACAATCAGCCGGCGGTGGCAATCCCGATCTTCCAGCGCCCTGGCTCCAACGCCATCGAGATCTCCGACGAAGTACGCGCCAAGATGGCCGAGCTGAAGAAGGACTTCCCCGAGGGCATGGACTACAGCATCGTCTATGACCCCACCGTGTTCGTGCGCGGCTCGATCGAAGCGGTGGTGCACACCCTGTTCGAGGCGCTGATCCTGGTGGTGCTGGTGGTGATCCTGTTCCTGCAGACCTGGCGCGCCTCGATCATCCCGCTGGTGGCGGTACCGGTCTCGCTGATCGGCACCTTTGCGGTGATGCACCTGTTCGGCTTCTCGCTCAACGCGCTGTCGCTGTTCGGGCTGGTGCTGGCCATCGGTATCGTGGTGGACGACGCCATCGTGGTGGTGGAGAACGTGGAGCGCAACATCGAGCTGGGGCTCAACCCGCTGGAGGCGACCAAGCGCGCCATGAGCGAAGTGACCGGGCCGATCATCGCCACCGCGCTGGTGCTGTGCGCGGTGTTCATCCCGGCGGCGTTCATCTCCGGCCTGACCGGGCAGTTCTACAAGCAGTTCGCCTTGACCATCGCGATTTCCACGGTGATCTCGGCGTTCAACTCGCTGACCCTGTCGCCGGCGCTGGCTGCGGTGTTGCTCAAGGGCCATCACGCCCCCAAGGACCGCTTCTCGAAACTGCTCGACCGCCTGCTCGGCGGCTGGCTGTTCAAGCCGTTCAACCGCTTCTTCGAGCGTGCCAGCCATGGCTACGTGGGCACCGTGGGCCGCGTGATCCGCAGCAGCGGCATCGCCCTGTTCGTGTACGCCGGGCTGATGGTGCTGACCTGGATGGGCTTTGCCGCCACCCCGACCGGTTTCGTGCCCGCCCAGGACAAGCAGTACCTGGTGGCCTTCGCGCAACTGCCGGATGCGGCCAGCCTTGACCGCACCGAATCGGTCATCAAGAAGATGAGCGAGTTCGCCCTCAAGCAACCGGGTGTGGCCGACTCCATCGCCTTCCCGGGCCTGTCGATCAACGGGTTCACCAACAGCCCCAACAGCGGCATCGTGTTCGTCGCACTCAAGTCGTTCGACCAGCGCAAGGACCCCAGCCAGTCGGCCGCGGCGATTGCCGCCACGTTGAACGCGCAGTACGCCGACATCCAGGAAGCCTACATCGCGATCTTCCCGCCACCGCCGGTTCAGGGGCTGGGTACCATCGGCGGTTTCCGCCTGCAGATCGAAGACCGTGGCAACCTGGGCTACGAGGCGCTGTACAAGGAAACCCAGAACATCATCGCCAAGAGCCACAACGTGCCGGAGCTGGCCGGGCTGTTCACCAGCTACCAGGTGAATGTGCCGCAGGTGGATGCCGCCATCGACCGTGAGAAGGCCAAGACCCACGGTGTGGCAATCAACGATATCTTCGACACCCTGCAGATCTACCTGGGCTCGCTGTACGCCAACGACTTCAACCGCTTTGGCCGTACCTACCAGGTCAACGTGCAGGCCGAGCAGCAGTTCCGCTTGGATGCCGAGCAGATCGGCCAGCTCAAGGTGCGCAACAACCAGGGCGAGATGATCCCGCTGGCGACCTTCATCAAGGTCAGCGACACCTCCGGGCCGGACCGCGTGATGCACTACAACGGCTTCATCACCGCCGAGATCAACGGTGGCGCAGCACCCGGCTACAGCTCCGGCCAGGCCGAACAGGCCATGGCAAAACTGCTCAAGGAAGAGCTGCCCAACGGCATGACCTTCGAATGGACCGAGCTGACCTATCAGCAGATCCTGGCCGGCAACACCGCGCTGTTCGTGTTCCCGCTGTGCGTGCTGCTGGCGTTCCTGGTACTGGCTGCCCAGTACGAGAGCTGGAGCCTGCCGCTGGCGGTGATCCTGATCGTGCCGATGACCCTGCTGTCGGCCATTACCGGGGTGATCCTGTCCGGTGGCGACAACAACATCTTCACCCAGATCGGCCTGATCGTACTGGTGGGGCTGGCGTGCAAGAACGCGATTCTTATCGTCGAGTTCGCCAAGGACAAGCAGGCCGAAGGGCTCGACCCGCTGGCTGCGGTGCTGGAAGCCTGCCGGCTGCGGCTGCGCCCGATCCTGATGACCTCGTTCGCCTTCATCATGGGTGTGGTGCCGCTGGTGTTCTCCTCCGGGGCCGGCGCCGAAATGCGCCATGCCATGGGCGTGGCGGTGTTCTCCGGGATGATCGGGGTGACGATTTTCGGCCTGTTGCTGACCCCGGTGTTCTTTGTGTTGATCCGTCGTTATGTAGAGCGCAGCGAGGCCCGCAAGGCGGCCCGCCAGCTGCAGCTGGAGAACCAGGCATGAACCACTTGAAACTGTGGGCACCGAGCCTGCTGGTACTGGCCCTGGCCGCCTGTGCGGTCGGCCCGGACTACCAGGCCCCGCACACCGACGCCGCGCACCTGGCGGCGGCCGATGCGCAGGAGGCCAAGGCGGCCTTCGACCGCACCCGCTTCGATGCGATCTGGTGGCGTCAGTTCGACGACCCGGTCCTCAACCAGCTGGTGAGCCAGTCGCTGGCCGACAACCGCGAGCTGCGCGTGGCGTTTGCGCGCCTGAAGGCGGCGCGGGCGATCCGTGACGATGTGAGCAACGATGCGCTGCCCACCGTCACCAGCCGCGCCAGCAGCGACCTGGGCAAGGGTCAGATACCTGGCCAGACCGACCGCCGGGTCAACAGCGAGCGCTACGACCTGGGCCTGGACATGGCCTGGGAGCTTGACCTGTTCGGCCGCATTCAGCGCCAGCTGGAAGCCAGCGAGGCGCAGGAGGCCGCGGCCCAGGCCGACCTGCAACAATTGCAGGTGAGCCTGATTGCCGAGCTGGTTGATGCTTATGGACAACTGCGCGGTGCGCAGTTGCGCGAGAAGATAGCCCTGGCCAACCTCAAGACCCAGCAGGATTCGCGCGGCATTACCGAAACCCTGCGTGATGCGGGGGTTGGCAACGAACTGGACGTGGTGCGCGCCGATGCGCGCCTGGCGGCGGTAGAGGCCAGCGTGCCGCAGCTGCAGGCCGAGCAGGTGCGTGCGCGCAACCGCATCGCCACCTTGCTGGGGCAGCGGCCGGATGCATTGAGTGTCGACCTGTCGCCGGCGCAGTTGCCGGCGATTGCCAAGGCCCTGCCGATTGGCGACCCGGGCGAACTGCTCAAGCGTCGCCCGGATGTGCGCAGCGCCGAGCGCCAGCTGGCGGCGGCCACGGCGAATGTGGGGGTGGCCACGGCCGACCTGTTCCCGCGGGTGAGCCTGAGCGGCTTCCTGGGCTTTACCGCAGGGCGTGGTTCGCAGTTGGGGTCGAGTGCGGCGCAGGCGTGGGCACTGGGCCCGAGCATCACCTGGGCGGCGTTCGACCTGGGCAGTGTGCGGGCGCGTCTGCGCGGCGCGAATGCCGAGGCCGAGGGTGCGTTGGCGACCTATGAGCAGCAGGTGCTGCTGGCGTTGGAAGAGTCGGAGAATGCGTTCAGCGATTACGCCAAGCGTCAGCAACGGCTGATGGCGCTGCTGCGCCAGAGCGAGGCGAGCCGCAAGGCCGCGGACCTGGCGTCGATTCGTTACCGCGAGGGTACGGTGGATTACCTGGTGCTGCTGGATGCCGAGCGTGAACGGCTTACTGCCGAGGACGCGCAGGCGTTGGGCGAGGTGGACCTGTATCGCGGGATCGTGGCGATCTACAAGGCACTCGGTGGTGGCTGGCAAACCGACAGCGTGGCTGCGGCGAACTGATTCAGAGCTCCTTTGGTTGGTTAGCACCGACCACTTTGCCCCGCCATTGGCGGGGCTTTTTTTGTGGCCTTGCGGGCCTCTTCGCCGGCACATCGGCCTTCTTGGCCCTTGAAATGCAGCGGGCCCCTTCGCCGGCAAGGCCGGCTCCTACACAGGTCACGGTAAACCTGTAGGAGCCGGC